>CAKZVK010000046.1 GCA_937921825.1 uncultured Saprospiraceae bacterium | reverse complement strand
AATAGCGATAGCCGTCTTACCAGTCTGTCTATCACCAATGATAAGCTCTCTCTGTCCTCTACCGATAGGAATCATCGCATCTATCGCTTTGATACCCGTCTGTAACGGTTCAGTTACTGGCTGTCTATAGATAACACCTGGTGCTTTTCTCTCGATAGGCATCTCATACATCTCACCTTTTATAGGTCCTTTACCATCTATAGGCTGACCTAGAGTATCTACTACTCTACCGACGATACCTTCTCCTACTTGGATAGAGGCAATCTTACCTGTTCTTCTTACAGTAGCGCCTTCCTTGATACCATCACTCTCTCCCATCAATACAACTCCTACATTATCTTCCTCTAGGTTAAGAACGATAGCTTGGACGCCTGTTTCGAATTCTACAAGCTCACCTGCCTTGGTTTTTGTTAATCCATATACACGAGCAATACCATCACCTACCTGAAGTACTGTTCCTACTTCTTCTAGTTCTGATTCAGATTTGAAACCTGACAATTGTTGTTTAAGTATCGCGGATATTTCCTCTGGTCTGACCCCAGCCATATCAAAATATTTTTAGTATGATTTAATGTATTTGTTATCTGTAAAATTTCGCTTGATCTGATCAAGCTTGTATGCCACACTGGCATCATATAATTTATCTCCCATCTCGATGACAAAACCGCCAATCAAATCTGGGTTAACCTTTGTTTCTATTTCTACAGCCTCATCAGTCTCTGTGCTCTTAAGCAAAGCCGCTTTGATCTCATTGAGTGCTGTTTCATTCAGTGGAGTTGCAGTCGTCAATCTAACTCCTGTGACATGCTTTAGCTTTTGGTATTGCATCATAAATGCATCAGCTACCTCAGGTAAGATTGTTTCTCTACCTTTCTTCATGACAATATTATAGAACGTCATCATTGCTTCACTACTTTGCCCTCCAAAGATCTCTTTGAAGATCGCAATCTTCTTACCTGCCTTTATTATTGGGCTTTTCACTAGAAGGTACAGATCTCTGTTCTTAAGGGCTTCCTTGAGTAAGGATATATCCTTATGGAAATCTTCGAGAGAATTTTTCTCTACTCCTAAGTCAATGAGAGACTTTGCGTATCTGGCTGCTACTCTTTCGCCTGCCATTAGTTTAATTTGAATTCACCCACTAGGGTATTTACAAATGACTCATGCTCTGGCTGACCTTTGAGTTCTTTTCTTAGAATCTTCTCTGCTATTTCTGTAGCCATCATTCCTACTTCATTCTTTACTTCAGTAAGAGCCGCCTTCTTCTCATTCTCTATTTCCATCTTAGCGCTAGAAGTAATTCTTAGAGCATCTTCTTTCGCTTTCTCTTTGGCCTCTGCTATGATATTGGCTTTTGTTTCTTTCGCTTCTTTGAGCATCAGTGCTCTTTCTTCTCTTGCCTCTGCAAGTATCTGCTCATTTTCAGCTTTTAGATTAGCCATTTCTTCTCTGGCTTTTTCTGCTTCTGCGAGTGCATCACTGATATCCGTCTCTCTTTTTTTGAGACCTTCCATCATTGGTTTGAATGCATACTTAGACATCAACATCCAGAATAATAGAAAAATGATTAAGGACCATAATGCTAAACCTGGTGTCGGTTGGAACGGTGCGAATCCTGCTAAAAAAATCATTGTATAATTATTTATGTTTTTAAATTCCCTTATCTGTGGGAATGAAAATTTTTAATTTGACTCCGATATTTACTTCGGAGGTTTCATTGTACTAAAAAAGGAACAGCTACTCTGCCATCCGCATTTTGCTGTTTCCTTGTTTCGTTGCAATGGACGATACTACGTCATGAATATTGACAATAGTATAGCGATAAGTGCTGCACCCTCCATGAAGGCTGCCATTAGAATCATCGCACCTCTGATATCACCAGAAGCTTCTGGTTGTCTTGCGATAGCTTCTACGGCTTTACCACCGATCTGTCCTAGACCAATACCTGCTCCGATTACGGCAAGTCCTGCTCCAATTGCTGCTAAAGTTCCAGTCATTTTTGAACTGTTTATTTAATGAATAAATTAGTCTTAAAAAGATTCCCAACTACATGGGAATGGAATTTATCTTTTCCGATATGCTTATCGGTTACTGTCGATTAATGATGACCATCATGATGGTGTTCCTCTGTAGCAGCTCCTAGATAAGAAGCTGTCAATATCGTGAACACAAAAGCTTGTACAAAAGCCACGATAAGCTCTATCGCCATCATAAATAAAGTCAATGGTATAGCTATAGCCGTACCTGTCAAACTTCCTCCCAAGCTCTCTCCCGCCTTACCGAATATAAATATCAATCCTACGAACGATAGAATTGCAATGTGTCCTGCAGAGATATTTCCTGCTAGTCTTAGCATCAACGTCAATGGCTTAATGAAAAGACCCATGATCTCTACCGGTATCAAAATTATCTTTACAAAAAGAGGTGTATCTGGTGGCCATAGTATATGCTTCCAGTAATCTCCATTTCCTTTGATATTCGTAATGATAAAAACAATGATGGCCATCACGGCTGTCACTGTCAAACTTCCTGTGACATTTACACTACCCAAGAAAGGTACCTGTCCCCAAAGGTTCAGACCCAAGATGAAGAAGAATATCGTCATCAATAGAGGGAGAAACTTTTCGTGCTTATCTCCTAAGAAAGGAATGGCTACATCGTCCCTGATAAACTGGAACATCGGTTCCAAAAATGATTGTACCCCTGAAGGTGCACTAGGACCTCCACTATATTTCTTTGCTGCTGCTCTAAATAAAAAGAACAATAAGAGAGATACCAAAATCATAGAGATGACATTCTTTGTAGGGCTTAAATCCACAAAGCCTGTAGATCCTCCTCCTAACATGCCTCCATCCCAGATTGTCTTCTGTTCTATGAGGTAACCCTTGCCATCTATTATTGCATATCTCTTCTCTATATCTTTTCCTTCTGCGCTCTTGAGTTCTACTTTATCAAAACCTTGTACAATGAAGGCGTCTCTAGATTCAAAACCTGGACAAGTAATCCTATGAATATTCCCTTGGTATAGGACATAGTCTTTGTATCCAGAATGTCCATCATCATGATGTCCTGCATGAAACTTTCCAGAAGAGAAAAACTCCATTCCTCTCGCCTTATTGTAGATAATCATCGGCAATGGAATTCTGATCTTATCCATGATGGTATACACATTAGCATCACTAATATGGTGTATCGCCGTTCCTGTAGGATCGTATCCGTGATGATGTACTGCCTGTGCAGGAGAACCACAATCTGTAGTGAAATTATTTACATGGTGATCGTGTCCACTATGGTCGTCGTGGCCATGACTATCATGCTTGTGGTCGTGGCCGCTATGATCATGGCCATCATGCTTATGTCCACTGTGATCGTGTCCATCATGAGAAGAATGGTCATGAGTAGTCTTTGTTTTTACTTGTTGTCCGTGAGAATGACCCTTATGATCAGAATGGTCATGATTGTGCTGCTGTGACCAACTTGCAGAGCACATGAAAACGAAGACTAAAACTGTATAAAACTTATGCATTTACTACTCTTCTTAAAATTTGGTGCAAAGGTAGTGTTTATAGGCTTTTAACTATCTTTTTGAAGGTAAATAAATTGTCATTCTAATGATCTGTGTAGCCCTAGTTATGAGCTGAGTCAAAGTGAATTATAGGGTAGATGGTAGTTTGATTGGCCATTCTGCATACAATTATGATATATTTCAAAATAATATATCTATAATTTTGTGTTTTGCAAAATATAAAAAGGCAATACTTGGAAATAGGCTTACAAAGAAAATATCAACATTTGAACACTGTGGATGTGCAAAGTTGAATTTTTGAACGGACACCTGAGCTGTTTATCACTAACGGTCTACTATTTTTCGCATTAGAGTAGTACTAAAAAAGGGACACTTCTCACGAAGCATCCCTTGTCTATCTTAAGCGCAATATAGCTTATCTCGCTACTGCCGTTGCTCTCTTTTCTCTAATTACAGTAACCTTTACTTGTCCTGGATACTGCATCTCTGTTTCTATTTTCTGAGAAATCATGAACGCTAGGTCATCAGCAAACTGATCGCTAACTTTTTCACTTTCTACAATTACTCTTAGTTCTCTACCGGCCTGAATAGCATATGCTTTCTGGACTCCTTCGTAACCTAGCGCTAGATCTTCTAGCTCTCCGATACGCTTCAGGTAACTTTCTAGTATCTCTCTTCTAGCGCCTGGTCTTGCACCTGAGATGGCATCACAAGCCTGAACTAAAGGTGAGATGATATTATTCATTTCTATCTCATCGTGGTGGGCACCTACGGCATTAAGAATTACAGGATGCTCATTGACTTTTTTGAGCATTTCCATTCCTAGTAATGCATGTGGTAGTTCTGACTCCTCGTCTGCTACTTTTCCTATATCATGTAAGAGCCCTGCTCTCTTAGCCATTTTTACTTGCTTGTTACTCATACCGAGTTCTGCAGCCATAATGGAACATAGATTAGCTGTCTCTATAGAGTGCTTCAAAAGATTCTGACCATATGAAGACCGGAATCTCATACGTCCTACCATTCTTATTATCTCAGCCTTAAGACCATGTATATCTAGATCGATAACAGTACGTTCTCCGATCTCTTTTATCTGGTCTTCTAATTGCTTTCTTACTTTCTCTACTGTCTCTTCGATCTTAGCAGGGTGGATACGTCCATCAGCCACTAGTCTTTTCAGTGATAGTCTACAGATCTCTCTTCTGATCGGGTCAAAACTCGAAATGATAATCGCTTCTGGTGTATCATCTACTATGATTTCTGCACCTGTAGCAGCTTCTAGAGCTCTAATGTTACGACCTTCTCTACCGATAATCTGCCCTTTGATATCATCACTATCTAGGTTAAATACAGAAACGGTATTCTCGATAGTATACTCAGCACCCATTCTCTGGATAGTCTGGATGATGATCTTCTTAGCCTCTTTAGCAGCTGTCGCCTTAGCCTCGTTAATTGTTTCTTTTTCTATTGCCAATGCTTCTGTCTGAGCTTTATCTCTGACTGCCTCTAGGAGTTTCTCCTTAGCATCAGTCTCAGACATTTTTGCTATTGTCTCTAGCTGTTTGATACGAGCTTCATTAGCCGTATCTAATTCCGCTTTTTTCTTAGCCACAATCTTGATCTGTTTTTCTAGATTCTCTTTTATCGCAGATACTTCGGACTCTCTTTGTTCTATAGATTCTATTTCTGCTTTTAGGCTGCCTTTCTTGGCCTTGAGATCTTTCTCCATAGAGACGACTTGCATCTCTCTCTCTTTCATCTCTACTTTATGATCAGCCTTGTAGCTTTGGTAGTCTTCTTTCAGCTTTGAATACTTATCCTTTGCCTCTTGGATTTTCTTTTGCTTGATAGACTCATTTTTACTTTCTGCTTTAGAGACTAATTTGTCTGCTTTAGATTCTGCATCCGAAAGTTTTCTTTGAGCAGTGAGTTCTGCTTCTTTGATTGTTAGGTCTGCTTTTTTGTTAGCTTCTTCTATCTTGCCATGACTGGCCCTTTTGAGACCAAGATTCGTAGCAAAAAAGCCCACTACAGCACCAGCGACTATCCCTATGATAGCCATTATTCCTGTTTCCATACTTCAACATTTATATGATTTATTAAAATAGGAAAGGCTGTCTTGTATGTTTTCCGAGAAGTAGAGAGGTATAACTATATGTAAGGTCAAGGTGACCGGCACCGTTGACTACCGAACTGAAAAGAATGTTGTCTTACTGTAGATCATACTATATAAAAGTGCTCATGGCACTGGCTAAAAGCTCTAAATCATGGAAAACGGCTATACTTTATAAAGTATCTACTCCATCTAGATAAGTCATTTATCCTTTGCGATGTCTTACAAAACCGTCCTATATCCTGTTTATTTGTAGTAATCCTAGTAAAAACCTCACTTTTGAACTGTTCTATAGAACTACTGCTACAAAGATAGATTTTTTTCGGCAGAGCCAAATAGCTTTACTGATCTGGAGACTAGGATCTGATCTCAGCTCCCAGCTTTGACTTGAAATTGTCAATTAAACTGGACATGACCTTATCTACTTCCTTATCTTTCAGCGTTTTAGAATTGTCTTGGAAGACAAATTTAACTGCATAGGATTTCTTTCCCTCTCCGAGCTGTTCCTCATTTCTATAGACATCAAAGAGGGTCGTTTCCTTGATCAATTTCTTTTCTGTCTTATTAGTGATACGAAGAATGTCTTCAAACTGAACTTCTTTTCCTATGACTAATGATAGGTCTCTTTCTGTAGAAGGGTATTTACTTATTTCCTTGACTTGGATAGAGGCTTTGCCTGCTGCTCTTACTAAAGATTTGTAATTAAACTCTGCATAATATACAGGTTGTGATATCTCAGCCTTCTTGAGGACTTTCTTCTTCACCTCTCCAAAACTGACAATGTTGCTAGGACCTCTATGGAAGTCTAGACCTATCGCCAGGTGTTCATGCTCAGTAGGCTTAGATTGAAATCCTGAGATACCCGCTTTAGTAAGCACCTGTCCTACCCATTTTTTGATAGCATAGATATCACTATCCGTGCTGCTACTATTCCATGCAGCGACACCTTCCTTACCTGTAATGAATAGACTCAGGAATTCTGTCTCATTAAAGGTCTCCCCATCTTGTCTATAGTAACGGCCAAACTCATAGAGCTTGACATCTGACTGCTGATGATTAAGATTATGCGCAACACTTTTAAGACCTGTCATCAAGGCATCAGGGCGCATGATGTTCAGGTGGATGTTGCTGGTATTATTAATGTAGACCAGACCTGCTTGGTCTCCATAGTACTTTTCTGATTCTATGAGAGACAGTCCCATCATCTCATTGAAGCCATTATTAGTCAGCATTCCTGAGATTGCATTTTGGATCTGCCTCTTAGTAGGAAAGTTCTGATAGCTGATAGCGGTTTTGAGTTGTGCCGGGATAGGCACTTTGTTGAACCCATAGATTCTCAAGATCTCTTCAATGATATCCACTTCTCTTGTGACATCTGCTTTATTAGTAGGCACCTTGACGATAAAGGTATTGTCATCCACGGGCTTGAGCTCCATCTCTAGGGCTCTCAGAATATCATTCACTTCTTCTTTCTCTAGCTCTGTCCCTATAACTTTGTTGATCTTGCTGTACTTTACTACTATTTCTGTAGGCTTAATCTCGGCCGGATAGATATCTACTATCTCGGAAGTAATTTTCGCATTACCATATTCTTTGAGCAGTAATGCTGCTCGCTTAAGTGCAGTGACCGTCAGATTAGGATCTGATCCCTTTTCGAAAATCTTAGCGGCATCAGTACGTAATAAATGCTTAGTACTAGATCTTCTTACTGAGCCTGCCGAAAAGTGTGCTGACTCAAGGAAGATCTCTGTAGTGGTTTCTGTGACTCCAGAGTTCAGCCCTCCGAAGACCCCTGCTATACACATCGGTGTATCTTGACCATCACAGATCATGAGGTCTTCTGCGTAGAGTTTTCTCTCTTGCTCATCTAGACTCACAAAGGTCGTCCCTTCTGCGAGGTTCTTTACTCTTATCTCTTTATTAGCCACCTTCGCAGCATCGAAAGCATGTAAAGGCTGACCCATTTCATGCAAGACAAAATTGGTAATGTCTACTACATTATTGATGGGTCGTACACCGATAGAACGGAGTACATCTTTTATCCATTTTGGCGACTCACCTACAGTAATATCCGACAGTGTGACACCGGAGTAACGAGGACAAGCTTGTGAGTTCTCTACAGTTACTGCAAAGGGTGGATTACTAACTTCTACATCAAAATTTGAAATGTCGGGTTCATTGACATCCTCTTTCCAGTCTTTATTGATCTTGAGGTACGCTGCTAGATCCTTAGCTGCGCCAAGATGTGAAGTGGCATCTGATCTGTTAGGTGTCAATCCAATATCGAAGACATAATCATCTTCTATCTGAAAATAATCTTTAGCTAGTGTGCCTACAGGGACATCGGCTGGAAGGACCATAATACCGTCATGATCATTACCTAGACCGAGTTCATCTTCGGCACAGATCATGCCTTCGGAGACTTCTCCCCTGATCTTGCCTTTCTTTATTTTCCAAGGCTCTCCCTCTGCTGAATACAAAGTCGTCCCTATAGTGGCAATGAGTACTTTCTGTCCAGCTGCAACATTAGGAGCCCCGCAGACGATTTGCTTGAGGTCTAGTTCGCCTAGATTAACCTTAGTCAGTGATAATTTATCAGCATTGGGATGTCTCTCGCATTCTACTACGTGCCCTACAACTACCCCTTCGAGTCCCCCTTTTACAGTTTCTACTTTTTCTACCCCTTCCACTTCCAGGCCGATATCAGTTAGGATCTCTGACAGTTCTTCTATCGGTAGATTAAAGTCTATATACTTCTTAAGCCAATTGTAAGAAAGATTCATATTGCTTTTCAGATTAAGATGGCAAAGATAGAGCTTTTAGAATAGTGAGTATCATATCTACAATCCAACTATTAGTGTATCCTCAACAAAAGACTTCTACCCTTGTTACTCCACTAAACTTAGCAACATGGCTATATTACCACCAGGTCAGAAAGCAATAGATCATTTCCCGAGATTCGGTCTCCCTCAGTATGCCAATAGATTCCCCTCTGAGATAACTAAAATAGAACTGGAAATCAACGGAGACTTAGAGCCTTTTGTAATTGAAGATCCTCTGTCACAATTACCAAAAGTAGATCAGGTGTCTGACTTTCATTGTGTCACAACATGGAGCAAAAAAGAACTGAGATGGAGTGGTGTTCGTTTTTGTGATTTTTATGAGCACTTTATTCTACCGAAACTCAGTGATACCAAAATCAACTATGTATACTTCAGATCGCAAGATGGTTATAAGACGAGCCTTCCACTAGAAGACTTACTGAAAAAGGATATTTTGCTCGCTGATAAGCTAGACGGAACACCGCTTAATGTTGCACATGGTGCACCACTTAGATTAGTAGCACCAGCCCATTATGGGTATAAAAATCCAAAGCATGTGTATGACATGGAGTTCTACAAAGAAGCTAAGGTCAGTAAATCTGGTCTGATGAAAGCCATAGATCACCCACGTGGTCGCGTAGCACAGGAAGAAAGAGCTAGCTTTGCTCCTGGTTGGCTACTTCGGTTACCCTATAGAATGGGTATCAAATCCACTATCAAAGATTTTCAAAAAGCTCTAGATAAACACTTAAAATCCAGGAAGATCTAGAAGGTTCTCAGCCTACTCCATCATATGAACCTGAGCGGCTTGTTGTACTTCGCCATTGCGGTCCTTGGCAGTTACAAAAGCTATAATCTCCATATTTTCTGCAATCCATTCCTCATTAAGTTCATCAGGTAGAGAATAAAAGTACTTTTTAGCGTAACTCTCTCCAGCAACAGCATCTGTAACAAGCAGATCCCCTTGTGAGGCGGAAGCACTGGTCTTCAGAACATGATTGTGCTCAAAGTCTAATACTATACCATTAGGAGAACTTTGAGAATCTATTAAGTGGCTCTCAGAAATCTTAACATGCAGAGCAAGCTCTCCAGAGATTGGCTCCAATGGAATCACAGATACATCTATTTCTGCTTGTCTGGTTTCTTCATTAAAAGTAGAAAGTAATCTAATCTCTACTACCTGTTGTTTTTGGAGTTCAGTATCTACAAAAGCCTGCCATGTTGGAGGATTGGCTTGGACTCTTCTTCCTGTATTCTCATTTAATATGGTTCTATTAAAGGCTGCTGCTGGCTTCCCGGTCACCTGTAATATCTGTATGATATCGATAGCATCTGGTAGTCTGAAGTCATAGGTACTCTGATCCACAGGGTCTGATAGAATATCTCCATGTACTCCATAAGCAACAATGGACCCTTTATTGGTTTCTAAAAAAGATTCAAGAATCTCAGCTGCTCCAAAACATGGTACACAACCTACTCCTGTCATTTCCTCTATCAGCATGACCCTCCCCTCTGCAATCTCAGGTGGTGGTGGTACTGGTATCATCTGCTCTTCACAAGCTGAAAAGATAAATACCAATAAGGTTATTTTATACAGAATTTTCATTTTCTAAATTTAAAATGATGAAGTTACGCTAAAATTAAATCCACTAAAAGCAGGCTCTAATCTACATACCCCACCGTTACAAACTATTCCTTCTACCTGCTTAATATAGCTTAAAGAAAACCTATTAGCTTTCTGAGTATAGTAGATATCTACTCTTGGATAATGCAAAAGCAATTTCTCTCCGTTATCCCCTGTCGGTGTATTCTTTCCTGCGGCGACATTATACATGTCTGATACGACAAAGGACCAGTGTGGTGCCATAGCATATTCGACTAGGAAAAAGAACCAATCTCCATAATCTTGTTTAAATCCTGCTTTCTCATCTTCACCAATACTCATAAACTGAGATTCGATTCTTAGGGATTTCTTCCTTGTAAACTTATAGAGGAAGTCAACATAAGGCGTAAATGTTTCGACAAGAGGAACACCAGGTTTTATCTCATACCTATCCTGATTGTATTGCTGCATTTGTATTCCTCCTTTTATCTGCCACTTTCTCTTGTACTTGTACATTATTTCTGTGAATACTTCCTGATACAGCTTCTCACCATCTAACGTATTAATATTGGAGTAATTGACTAAGGCACTTAATTTTTTGCTGAATCTATATCTTACATCCACCTGGAAAGCTTGCTCACTGAGTAGCTGAGTGGCTGGCGAGTACCTAGCGGTTAACCTATATGTGTTAGCTCTATTCATAGGCGGAATAAAGGTCACTAATCCTCTTAGTAAACTTAGTCTAGGATCTGCTCTAAAGTCAAAATTTTCAGTACGTTTTCCTTCCACAGTAATTCCAAATCCATTGCCTGCATAACTAAGACTTGCATAATACACAGATCCCATCTCTTTTACCCAACTGCCTTCCAAAGGATCACCAACGATACGTAGTTGCGGCTCAAAGGGGTCAAAAAAGGCTTCAGGTGATTTGACGGCTGCCTCAGTATATAAAGAAATCGGCCCATAACTCAGTGTATTAAATAATGAACCTGAAAAGGTATTGGAGGCCAGTTTAAATCTTTGCACATCTAGATAATTTCTAATCGCTGAACCAATAGCATCAACGTTTTCTCTATCTAAAGTTCTATTGACAATTCCTATTCCTGGTGCCAATGTAAACAGTGTCGCATTCTCCTTGTCTTTTGGCGTCAAGTCTATATAACCTTCTAAAGTTCCTCCCTTAATAGTTGCTGGATAGGCATCGAACAAGAACCTCTGCCTCCCAGTAAAACCTTTAAGAGCCCAATTATCAGAAAAGTCATAAATTAATCTTGCACCATAAAGCGCATTATCAATAAGTAAGGGTCTTTCCTCATAAGCTCTATAGATAATACCACTACCTATCTGATCATAGATATGACCTACTCTTATATCTAGCTTATCTAGTTTCTTTCCGATGTGCCATCTTCCTATCCCCTGATCAGTATAAGAACTACTGGGGTCTAGAAGATTAGAGTTATTGAACATATCAAAACGTACCCCAATATCGAATCCCTGGTACATATACCCCAGATCTAACCATGCTTGTGTACCTATCAGCTCATTATCATACTGAGGAATATTAGCAGCACCTATCAAGCTATCCCTCATGAAAAAATTCGTCTGCGACTGAAAGCCTCCGGAAAAGCTCCCAGTATCCTGACTATAGGTCGGTGTACACAGGCATAAAGCCACAATAATGAGGGAAGAAATAAGGTAATTGGATAGTTTGATCACTTCGTCTTTTTTAATTGTCAGCCAATATAGTAACAATCAAAGAAAAGCTGCGAAGAGAAGGTATCGCATATATGACAAAATACTGTTGCTATTCTGACTCCAAGGCACCAAACATCATCTCAAATGCAAGGTCAAAGGTCGTCGGAGGAGGAGAATTAAAGATGAATTCTACTCTTAGAATTAGTTTCTCATCTCTAATAAAATCATGAATGTCTGGCAATGAAGGAAATAGTTCCAAATCTGACTTCCGACCAAAATCAAACTGCTCATAATAAAAGACCTCTCTGTCATCCTCTAGATCATCAGGATTCAGCGCATCTATTGTAATCTCATTAATAAAACTGAGATCTATATCTGCTTGGAACTTAGGATACACAAGGCAATAGGAAGCCCGTACATTATCTATATTCTTTTCTGCATCATCAAATGCTGCTAACTGGGTCTCAAAAGGAAATACGACCTGCTTCTCAAACCCAAAGACTCTATCTGTAGAAGTCCCTGCTAATATGGTAAGTTCTAGATAGGCATCGACATCAAATAAGGCATTATTTCTAGAGCACGAGCTTAGAAATAAACCAAATAACACTAGAATAAAAGATAATTTCAAATTCATACTTCTGTGATCTACTCGAAAATAATGGTAATTGAATAAAGAAATGCAGAATATCTACCTCTATAATGAACGAATGATTATCTTAAAATCATATATCAAACAAAAATAGATCTTATGGGAACCCAGACCGTAGAGAGACTAGAGGATGAAAAACAACGTAATGTATTTATAAAATCTTTACTGACTGATGTTCGTGCTCTAGAACATATGCTGGAGAATGATTGGTTTGAAAGTGGTATTACGCGATTTGGTGCAGAGGTAGAAATGGTTGTGGTAGATAACCAAACCCTAAAGCCTAAGAATATCGCCATGGCTGTCATGGAGAAAATGAAGCATCCAAAATGGCTAGATGGAGAACTGGCTCAGTTTAATCTAGAGTTTAATTTATCCCCTAGGGAATTCAAAGGAGGCAACTTCCGCTTGATGCACAGGGAGATCAATAGATATCTCAAATTACTAGAGAAGACTTTAGTAGAATTTGATAGCGCTTATGTTCTCACAGGTATCCTCCCTACCCTTCAAAAATTCAATCTAAATCAAGAAAATCTTACACCACGCAAACGGTACTTTGCACTTATAGATGCTATCAAGAAGTTAGGCTTAGGCAAGGATGTAGAACTAAAACTCTTTGGGATAGATGAGCTCTTTGTAAGACATGATACACCTCTCCTAGAAGCAGCAAACACCAGCTTTCAAGTACACCTACAAGTAGATGCACCAGAGTATGTCAAAATGTACAATATTGCTCAGATGCTGGCCGCAGCCTCTATTTCTGTATCTGCTAACTCGCCTATCGTCTTTGGAAAACGACTATGGCATGAATCTAGGATAGCCACCTTTGAGCAAGCCCTAGATACAAGGACGACACATGAGCATATGCGTGAGCAGAGTACTAGAGTCTCATTTGGTAAGGATTGGATAAATGAATCTATCCTAGAAATATACAAGGAAGACATCGCCAGATTCAAGGTCTTACTTAGTACTGAAATAGAATCAAATAGCTGGGAACAAATTCAGAAAAATATCGCCCCAGAACTTAGCGCCTTACTCGTGCATAATTCTACTGTCTATAGATGGAATCGTCCACAGTATGGTATCAGCCCTAATGGCAAGCCCCATCTAAGAATAGAGAACCGAGTAATGCCTGCAGGACCGTCTGTACCCGACATGATGGCCAATGCTGCATTCTGGCTAGGTGCAATGAAAGGCATGGCCAAAAACTATGACGACATCAGAAAGACGATAGATTTTTCTGCACTGAAAGACAACTTTGGTCGTGCGGCTAGATTTGGTATTGAAGCAGATTTCACCTGGATGAAGGGGAAGAAAATACACGTTTCTGACTTACTCAAAAAAGAACTTATTCCTCTAGCTGCAGAAGGCCTTAAGTCTTGTAATATAGATAGTACTGATATTTCTAATTATCTAGGCATCATAAGAGACAGAGTAAAGAAAAAAACCAACGGCGCCGTATGGCTCTTAGATTCTTATTCTCATCTTCTAAAACAAAAAGTCTCCAAAGACGAAACACTGACGACGCTAACTGCTTGCATCATGAAAAACCAGAAAAACAATCTTCCTGTACATAAATGGAAGAAAGCCGATCTCATCCAACTGGGTGAATACAAGCCGCTAGAACTTAAAGTCTCAGAGTTCATGGAGACAGATCTATTTACAGTAGAGAAAAATGATATCATAGAATTAGTGGGTGAACTGATGGACTGGAGAAGAATACGTTATGTACCCGTAGAGGATGCAGAAGGGAATCTCCAAGGACTGGTTACCGCTAGGCTGATCACAAGACACTTACTGAAGCAAGCTGAAGGCACAGATAAAACAACAGTCGTCGGAGAGATTATGATCACTAAACCCTATACCGTAAAACCTGAAACGACTATTATAGAAGCTATGAAACTTATGCGCAAGCATAGCCTCGGTGCTCTGCCTGTAGTGAAGAAAAAAGTGCTAGTAGGTATGATTACAGAATCTGATTTCTTAGATATTACCAGCAGATTATTAGAGCGGCTGCATGTAAATTCTAAAGCCAAGAAATCATAGTGTTCTGGACTATACCTCTATGCCATTCACCAAGTCCAATTCTTTTGTAGCAGGGATCATTCTTGTTATCTATTTCTTGCTTGGGCTTTGGGTCACTCCAGATTACGGTTTCTCCATAGATGAAGCAGTCCAAAGAGATCACGGTCTTGTAGCCATGCATCATGTTTCTGATCTTGTCGGAATAGACTTACACTGCATCGAAGGGCAAAAGGACGTAGATTTTCATAACTATACGCAGCGCTACTATGGCAATCTATTTCAGATGGTCGCTATTAGTATTGAATGTCTGCTTGACTTAGACAATTGGCGATCAAGATATCTACTGCGCCATTACCTAGTCTTTATCCTGTTCTTTGGATCAGCAGTTGCTGTATGGAAAATTCTGAATTCGGTTAGTAAAGCCACTTGGCTACCAGTCATCTGTCTATCACTCTATCTGACCCATCCCAGAATATTTGCGCATGCCCATTACAACCCTAAAGACTTAGTCTTACTTTCTACGTATACTATCGCTCTCTATAGTCTTTACAAAGTTTATTGTCAACCCAGACTGAAGTGGCTACTTGTCCATGCCCTAGTCTGTGCGATAGTTATAAACGTTAGAATAGTAGGAGTACTACTGGTCCCCGTCAGCCTACTTATAATTTTACTAGAACACAGAAAGGAAATCAAGTCCCTAGTCATAAATGCGACTAGCTTTTTTCTTGCAACTATATTTTTCACTATTCTACTTTGGCCATTACTATGGAGTGAGCCGTTGACTAATTTCATCTGGGCCTTCAAGAGTATGAGTCAGTTTCCTTGGCTGAAAGATTTAATTTTCTGGGGCAAGGCTGTCCCCTCCGTTGATGCACCCTGGACCTACTTTTTTAGTTGGATAGGTATCACCACACCACTAATGTATCTCTTGGCAATTATTGTAGGTCTTCTTTCTTGTCTTTATTTCTGGGCAAAAGACAGAACTGTCAATAGCTACAACCTGGCTATCTTATTGCTCAGTTCAGGCCCCATAGTAGCCGTTCTACTTTTTGATTCTATACTCTATGGCGGCTGGCGTCATCTCTACTTTATCTATTCTGGGCTCATTATCATCTGTGCCCTAGGACTAGACAGAATAAGAATGGCTAGACAGAAACTTTATAAGTTGCTGCTGACTTTAATAATCATACAGACAGGTCTGACATCGTATTGGATTATCAAAAACCATCCCTTCCAGTACAACTACTTCAATGTACTCGCTAAGAATGAACTGGGCATGCATGAGCAAGATTATTGGGGTCTAAGCTACAAGAATGCCATGGAGGCTTTAGTAGATTATTACTTGAGCGCTGAGGACAAAGTCATTATTGCGTCTCCTGATTTTGCAGCCTTTGGGGGTTATAATTTACTGGCTGACATATATAGGTCACAGTTAGAATTCAGTTGGACAAAAGAAGGTGCAGACTACTTTGTCTCTAACTATAGAAACCTAGAAGATATCACTGCTTATAAAAATGGCGTATCACCTTACCAGAATGAAGTGTTTCAGATTCTTGTCGATGGTGTTCCTGTTGTTGGTGTCTATAGGATCTTGAATACTAAAGAAAACTAGCATTCTTTGATTGAGCAGCTTACACAAAAAAAGCCCAACCTATTTCTAGATTGAGCTTATGTTATTCGTTAGTTATTTTCAGTCTAAGATCTCACCAGTGTTACATGACCCGAGATTACCTCACCGCCATCATAAGACCACTGATACATATAGACATCTTCTTCTAGGAACTGTCCTGCATTATTTAAAGTGCCTCTCCATCTATCTGCTGGACTATTAGTTTCGAAGACTCTCTTACCCCATCTATTAAATATCTCTAGAGAATAAGTGCCAGTTATAGCCTCAGGACAATCTAGTTGAGGACCAAAAGAATTATTGATTTCGTGAATCTGTCTCTGAGGGAAAAATATATTTGGCCATGCAAAGGTATCATCGAAAGTCCTTGTGTACTCTGCTGTTGCTGTAACATCGCAACCTGTCACAGTTACAGAAAAAGTCCCATCATTATCGACTATAATAGAAGGTGTGGTCTCTCCAGTAGACCAAAGATAAGTTGCACCTGCCGGGATTGTTTCACCATCTGCAGGGCCCGCTTGCAATAAAACTTGACAACCCTCTAGTATTTCATTAGTCATTGGTTCTATTATAACTTCAAAAGGCTCAGATACAAACTGATCTTCTGTCAGAGTAACTTCTGCTACAGCCTCTTGTCCACAGGCATCTGTAGCTGTAACCATATAGGTACCTGCAGTACTTACGGTAGACTCTGTACCGAGCACATTATTAGACCATTGGTATTCTATAGGAGCGATTCCTCCTGTGCCAGTAGCTACTAAAAGAATATCACAAGAATTAGGATTAAGATCTCCTGCCTCTATACTCACTTCAAGAGGTGGAGGTATAAGATCTGCTTCTGATATGGTAATTGGCACTGCATCAAACTGTACTCCACACTGAGTTACGAAAGCATTATAAGTCCCCGCTTCGGTGACGTCTAATACAAGATTTACATCTCCTCCATGAACCAGTGTCAAGTTAGGTATAGAAGAGGCGCCATCTCCGAGCATACTCACTGCCGTTAATCTGATACCACAAGTTCCATTGCCAAAACTCTGTAACCCACTTTGCTCTATGACTATCGTCGGATCAGGGATAACAAATAAATCGTTAGACACCATAATGGAATCCATCGCCACATGACCTGGAGTACATTGATCAGTTATTGTTACATAATATGTTCCACCTTCAGTGATAGAGAATTCAGAAGTTGTTGCTCCACCAGGTGCCCAATTATACATCAGGCCTCCATATGGGTTACTAGGCCAGTCCGCACTAAGGAACAATACTCCATTGTCACAGAGTGCGCTATTATCAATTTGGAATTCAATATTTGGATCTGGAGTTAAGTCTGGTACTGTTACTGTAGCCACTGCCGTATCATCACAGTTGTCAGTGATAGTCACTGAATACATTGCACCTTCCTCATAAGGAACAGTGATTCTGTTAGTCGTTTCGCCATTGGGTTCCCATACTACACTAGTGATAGGATTAGTCGCAGTGACTTCGAAGGCAAGGTCATTAAAATCACAATACCTATCTGTATCTATGCCTATAGCCGCCGTAGGGAAATCTGTTTTGCTTACTTGCCCAGTGTCACATAATACATAACACAGTCGGTCTTCTATTGTTATAGTTACTGCATACTCTTCTGTCTCGCCGGGCTCTACCATGGACATATCTACAGCTAGCGTCGGAGTTGTTTCTCCTGTACTCCATAGATACGTTGCACTTGATGGTGTAGCTGCAAGATTTATATTAGCAGAGGCGTCGAAGATATGAATATCAGTATCTCTCGGGCAGTAGGCTTGTTGACCTAGAGTTACTGTCGGTATGTCATAAGTCTGACGAACAGTCCTTACCTCTAGTTCATCTTTCTGTGCCAGAGCTAATTCTCTGATGCCTATCTCAGTTCTTACAAAAGAAACATCTGAAATCGCATTTATAAATAATGAATCTTCACATATCGCTCCTCCTACCTGATCCATTTTGATCACTAATGGGGATAAATTCTCTGGTCTATTATCTGCACCTGTGGTAGAAAAAAGGAAAGTCATATCACCCTCTACCTTACTGAGATCTATTGAAGTATTTAATCCGCTTGTAAATTCTACAGACATAGAATAATCAGATTCAAACCTAGAGCCACTAGCATAAGCGCCATCTAATTCCATGAAGACAGCATAGTTGCCAGGCACCAGAGTAGAGGTTAAATATTTTCCAGCAACTACTATCTGATTTAGATCTGAAATCGAAACATCCAAGGCTTGGTTGTTATCCATTCCAGCTTCTAGGTCTATTTGTTTTGCCCAAGTGACATTCATAAGCTCATCAAACTTGACAACGATACCATTGGATAAGAAATCATGCTGACAGATTCCTACCGCCACATAGCCAGTATCGGGAGTCGCCGTAATGGCTGAGAACTCAATTGAAAAATCTGTGGGATCATCAATCTCATAAGTATAGGACTGCATTGCATTCCCCAGACTATCTATAGTCAATACTCCTGCTCTTGTTGGATCTCCAGGTACAGCAGTCGTTAGTACGAAAGAAGAATCTAGTGTGACATTCTTAGCATCGACGAGACTTAGATTTATAAAACCACTATTCATTGGATCTAGAGAGAAGCCAGAATAGGTCCTGCTGATTCGAGATAGATTGAAGGTATCGAACTTTTCGAAATGCACACCGACGGTATCATTGAGGTCATGTGTTCCGAAATAATTAAAGTCAAAGTAATTTCCAGCTGTCACCTTCGCATTCGAAATATAATCTATGGTATTATCGCTGGATTGTAAATCTTGTATTGTTCGTGACCAAGCCACTTCTCCACTAGGCGCTACTTTCATCAAGAACTTCCGTCCTTCATTTGTTCTTGTCGCCTCATCTACAGCCACCACAATAAGGGTATCCTCATCGGCCACAGCACATTCTACTCTTTTAGAACTAATAGAATAAGCCGCATCTGTAATCAGATAGTCATTAGACCATTCGTTATCACCAGATGGATTCCCTTTAGGGTTGTGCCTAGTAATTTGAATACCAGTACTGTCCTCTCGAGGTGTGCCCGGTCGGCCTTTATAGGTGCCTGCCGTATAAAAGCCTGTGCTCTCTAGAGGGCAATTACTTGAATTAACCAGATCTCTATCAGCATCAACATATAATCGTTGAAAACCTTGTCCATAGGAAGTAGTGAATAACACAAAGCCAAGAAGAAATACTATCAGCTTGCTGAAGGTTCTATTATTCATGTGATTGCTAGGTTTTATATTCTATTAGAAAAGCCAGAAAACTATGCAGTTATAACAAGCATTCCGGACGTATTAGTACCAAAAATAGCCAATTATTTCGGTGATTCAGGTCGTCAATAACATATTGCGCTGCATTCTCAATTTATGTAGCTATTAATCCCTGTCAGTCATGCGCTCTATACATTAAATAAATGTGTAATATTGTAATAGAATAAGAACAAAACATGAAAAAACACAACTTTTCAGCAGGCCCAGCTATTCTTCCAGAATCAGTCAAAAAGAAGGCTGCAGCTGCGGCGCTTAATTACAGAAACAAAGGCTTATCACTCATGGAAATGTCCCATAGAAGTGATGATTTTACAAAAATTCTAGAGACGACAGAAAGTCTCGTCAGGGAATTACTTAGTGTCAGCGATGATTACGCTGTACTATTTCTGACAGGAGGAGCCAGCACACAGTTCTTTATGTCTGCCCTGAATATGTTTAATTCTAAAGACCAGGTCGGTTACTTAGATACTGGTACCTGGTCAGCAAAGGCTATAAAAGAAGCGCAACATTACTGTGACCTCAAGGTCTTAGCGAGCTCTAAAGAGAAAAACTACACCTCTGTGCCTAGGGATTATAAAATTCCTAGCAGAATGAAGTATGTCCATCTCACAAGCAATAACACCGTCTTCGGAACACAAATCAAAAAATGGCCGAAGACTAAAGCCCTTTTTGTTGCTGATATGAGTTCGGACATATTCAGCAGAAAGCTAAATATCAACGACTTTGGACTGATCTACGCTGGAGCTCAGAAAAATGTAGGCCCTGCAGGTGTCTCACTTGTTATCGTCAAAAAGAAACTCCTCGGTAGAGCAGGAAGACATATTCCTACTATGCTCGATTACAGAACACATATAGCAAAGGGTTCGGCCTTTAATACGCCACCAGTCTTTCCTATCTACGTAACTATGCTCAACCTACTATGGATCAAATCCAAGGGAGGCGTCAAAGCTATGGAAGCTAGAAATAAAGCAAAGGCGAAAATGCTCTATGACGAAATAGACAACAACCCTCTATTCCAAGGCACTGTTGCCAAGCGAGATAGATCCGTGATGAATGTTACCTTCTTACTTAAAGATGCAAAACTCGATAAGAAGTTCTTGTCTAAATGCAAGAAGGCAGGAATTGTGGGTATCAAAGGACACAGATCAGTCGGTGGATTTAGAGCTTCTATGTATAATGCGATGGAGCTGAGTAGTGTCAAGAAGCTTGTTTCTGTAATGAAATCTATGTAAGAGCTTGACTACGACTATAGAATATGAAGGTGTAAGAGTTCCTATCAAAATCAAGAGGGAGAGACGGAGCTCTATCAGATATTCTATCACGAGTAAAAGTGTCAATCTCCTCATGCCTAAATATCTTCAAAAGGCAGAGATAGAAGCTGAGCTGGCTAAAGTCAAAGAGTGGTGCAAGAATGAGTTTACTAAAGACCCAGAGCTACTCAATAGATTCAGAGTTATCGTCTATACTAATGGTGAATTCATCAGAGTCTTTGGACAGGATTTCAAACTGTTGTTTTTTAGAGAAGCTAGGAAGGGTATTACTGGGAAGGTTACTAAAGAAAACTATGTGGAGCTTAGAATTCCTCAGGATGCTGATGAACTCCTCGTACAGGAAGCCATTGGCAAGCTGCTCTCTAGAATATTCTCCTCCTTATTTAAGAAAGAAGTTGTAGATCGGGTCAACTACTTCAACCAAACCTACTTTCAAGAAACCATAGATACCATTCGATTAAAGAACAATCAATCCAACTGGGGCAGTTGTTCTTCTAAGCGCAATATCAATCTGTCTAGTAGGCTACTGTTTGCGCCATTGCCTGTCTTGGATTATGTCATCGTACACGAATTAGCACATCTCAAAGAAATGAACCATTCTCCTAGATTCTGGAAACTAGTAGAGGATGTTATGCCTGATTACAAGGAAAAAGAGAAATGGTTGTCTGCTTATGGGCATACTCTAAAATATTAGAGGACGAATAGAACAATTTGTTATTTGTGTTGTATTGCTTGTGAGTTAATGAAGTATTAACTTATAGACTGTGAGACGATTTCGGAATATTTTCCGTTCTAGTCTCTACAATATTTTAACAGTTTTATCATTAGTCTGCAATCAAATCCTATACCCATGATCATATTCAGCATTGCATTGATCGTATTGCTTATGCATAGCGATCGGTTCTTAAAGAAAGCTTGATTACAAGCCATGAACACAAAAAACAAAAGGGAGCCCGAAAGAGCTCCCTTTTTTTATTCTTAGCTAATTTATAATCCCGAAGAATTACTTTACAGAATTATACATGCGCTTGACATCCTCTAGTGAGTACTGTCCTGATAGGCCTGTCTGGAATATATACTCCTGATCGCCTTGCAATTTGACTAATCGGAAGTCATGATTCTCTCTGTCTTCAGAAATTTTCTTTTTGTAAATGAATCCTTGCTCATCCTCTTCTATCACAGAATCAAAAAACTGTGCGGACTTGACATTAGCCAGTTGATCACTCTTGATCGCACTGACATCTGTCGTCATTGCAATACCACTAGTGACTTGGAGATAATAATTATCATCTCCTTTTATGGTCACATCTTTCATGATACCAAAATCGTTAGCACTTACTGCTGCCTCTGCAGGTGCTTTAATTTTTATAGGCATTCCATATTGCATCAAGTCTAATTCTGGCAGACCTGAACCAGAGGATTCGCCCGACTTACAACTGAATAGGCAGAGGGCAGATAATACGCAAAAACTTAAAATATACTTTTTCAACTTTTAGTTTTTATAGAACAGCCAATAGCCTTAGTCGTTGCTGGGTCAGGCTTCTTTCCTGCGATCAAGGCCTCTATAGCATCTGCAAGAAAAGTCTCCTCTACTTCAGCTTCATCTTTAGGACTATCATCTATAGCACCGATATACTGCACGACTCTATCCCTGTCTAGCAAGTACACATGTGGTGTCTTAGTGGCTCCATAGATAGGATATATTTTCTGTCCCTCGTCATAGAGATAAGGGAAGGTAAATCCTTTCTCATCAGCTCTCAGTTTCATATTGTTATAACTATCTGCTGGCTTTACCTCAGGGTCATTAGGCATAATAGCGACTACTGGATAGCCTAGCGGCGCATATTTATTATTTAGCTCGATCAATCTGTCTTCGTAAAAAACAGCGTAAGGACAGTGGTTGCAAGTAAAGGTGATGACAAAGCCTTTAGCTTCCTTGTAATCCGCTAATGAAACCTTCTTACCATCTACATTGAGTAAACTAAAATCTTGAGCGACGTCTCCTACTTTATAACCTTGTCCTACAAGATTAGCAGTCATCAGCGAAAGGACTAGAAAAAATATATACTTCATCTTTTAATTATTTATGATTCAAAATTGGTGAAACAATATCAATAAGCTCTTGTTCAGAGTGAAATTCTTTTTCATAGAAGGCATATTGGTCTCCTCTACGGACTATAGTAATAGGAATAGCACCAGACCAAGAAGGATCTACCTTATCTATCCAGCGATGAGCCTTGCCATCAGCTAGTAATACAACTTCTGATTTGATCCCTTTCTTATTCAAAAATGGAATCAGCTTTGCTTCTATCTTTTTTTCTAAATCTAAACTTATGAGGATAGTCTTGAAAGCTTGATCAGCATACGTTTGATTGATCTCTTCAAAGTACGGTAGCTCTTTCACACAAGGACCACACCAGGTCGCCCAGAAATTAATCAGATAAGTCGTGTCATTCTGAGGATGCAACAGAGGCTCCATCTCATCGAAGGTTTGGTAGACTCTAACCTTATCTACAGACCATTCTTGTGCTGATCCAAGAAAGGATAAACTTAAAAACAGACCTACTATGACATATCTAAGCATGAATATTTATTTAGCAGTCGAAGTTCGGATATTATTACACTTCTAACCTTTAAATGTTTGTTATTTCTGCTCAACTGCAATATCAGAGTGAGCATATTCTCTCAGAATCAATTCAACTTATAACTCAATCCTAGGCCTCTTATCTCATCAATCAAACTAGAATCTACTTCCACTTTATGATCGGGTACTTCGAAATCAATATTCATCTCCTCATTGAGATCCATGACTTGGAGCTTTAGGATATGATGTCCCTCGTGGCTTTCGCAGATAGTTTTGAATTGAGCTACGAACTCTTTAGTGATTTTATTCAGAGGTACTCTGACAGTCACAGATTTAGTAAGGTCCTGACTTAAAGAAGCCATTAATCTGACATCCTGAAGCTTAAAGAAATGTCTATCTGCGCTATAGCCTGCTTTCCAAATGCCTTCTACATAGATAACCTGCCCTTCTGTTAGGAGATCCTTATACTTTTCATATTCTTCTCTATAGACTCCCATTTCAAAACCACCAGTAAAGTCCTGTAGAGTCAATCGAGCATAACCCATATTGTTCTTCTGAGAGACACCATGCATACAGCTAGAGATTATACCTCCGATCTTTATGATTTTACCTTTGACATGATTGGCCATTTCCAGGCTACAGTTGGTATAGTTTTCTAGTTCCATACGATATTCATCCAGTGGATGCCCACTGATGTATATTCCAGAAACTTCTTTTTCTTTCTCTAGTCTGTAGGGCTTTATCCATTCTATAGCCTTAGGAGGCTGAGGCTCACTCAACATCTGATCACTCATATCTCCGAATAAGGAAGATTGTGCAGACTCCGCTTGGGACTGATATGCTCCACCAAATTTTATCGCATGTTCTATATACGTATCATATTTATCCGACGCAGAAAAATACTGCGACCTAAAGGCTCCAAAAGAATCAAAAGCCCCTGCATACGCAAGACTTTCAAGAGACTTCTTATTGATAGATCGCAGAGAGACTTTCTTCACTAGATCGACTAAGTCCGTAAAAGGACCATTCTCTCTTTCCTTAATGAGCTCTTCAGCTGGACCGACTCCCATCCCTTTCAGTGCAGAAAGCCCAAATCTGATCTCCCCTTTCTGACTTACCGTAAAGTTGATACCACTCAGATTTACATCTGGACCGAATACCTGCAGCTTCATTCTCTTGCATTCTCTCAGAAAGAAATTCAGTTTAGAAGTATCTGACTTATTGTGATTCAGTACAGAGGTCATGAACTCAGAAGGATAGTGCGACTTCAAGTACGCTGTCTGAAATGCAATATAGGCATAGCAGGTAGAGTGCGATTTATTGAAGGCATAGGAAGCAAACTTCTCCCAGTCCTT
>CAKZVK010000045.1 GCA_937921825.1 uncultured Saprospiraceae bacterium | reverse complement strand
TGCTCCTACTGAACTATACCAAGATCAATAGATTGGTTACAGTACTTAGTTTTTTTGAGCCAGAACATATCGTTGGTAATTTCCAGGACCTAGAAGAAACCTTTCCTGTTACCTCTATCCCACCCTCTTCGCAGCCTCTCGTACTTCCTGAAAAATTAGACTATTCTTTCCCTCCTACTTTCACCCATGAAGGCGCTTCGTATAACGTACAGCAATTTATCGACGACAGCAGCACTGAAGGC
Source organism: uncultured Saprospiraceae bacterium (assembly GCA_937921825.1). Classification (GTDB taxonomy): domain Bacteria; phylum Bacteroidota; class Bacteroidia; order Chitinophagales; family Saprospiraceae; genus RFSX01. The sequence goes on along the minus strand of CAKZVK010000045.1, from coordinate 6,576 downwards.
CTAATAGTCATACATAAAGACACCATTGTCTATGAGTCCTACCACTTGGGCTTAGAAAAAGATGAACGACATGTCTCTTGGTCTGTCTCAAAATCTTTTGTTGCGACTCTAATAGGTGTCCTAGTAGATCAGAAAAAAATAAATCTCAATGACTTAGTTACGGATTACCTTCCTGAATTTGCGGGTACAGGTTATGAGTCAGTGACTATAAAGAACTTACTACAGATGTCTTCTGGTGTCGGCTTTAATGAAGACTACAGTGATTTTAATTCTGACATCAATCGATTCGGTCGTGCCTTTGCACTTGGGACCTCCTATCTCGACTTTGCCCAGAGTCTTAAAAATGAAGTGCCTCCTGGTACGCGTAATCACTATGTGAGTATAGATACTCAAGTACTCGGCTTTGTACTCGCTAAAGTATCTGGCAAAACACTAACAGCGCTGCTCAGAGAATATCTCTGGGAACCCGCAGGCATGGAACATGAAGGGGGCTGGGTAGTAGACAACACCAACTTCGAAATGGTCTTAGGGGGCCTATTAGCTACCTCGAGAGATTATGCTAAGCTCGGACTCTTATATCTGCACGAAGGAACACTTAATGGTAGGCAGATTCTATCCCCAGAATGGGTCAAAACGGCAACCACCCCACTAGATGCACATGTGCAACCAGGTAGAAAAGTTGGCGATAAAATCAGCTACGGATACGGTTACCAGTGGTGGACTCCTAAGCAACCGATGGGAGACTTCTTCGCCGCAGGTATCTACTGCCAATACATCTATGTCTATCCAGAAAAAGACCTCGTCATCGCCAAGCTTTCAGCAGATCATAGATTCAAAACCGAGAGGCATAAGCTGAAGGCCATGCATATTTCATTCTTTCAGGAAGTGGCTAGGGAGTATTAATTCTAGAAGCATCCCAGTGTCAACTCACCCCAGAAACTTATGCTAAGTTTCTGACCCTCTCTTGTGAAAAGAGGGTAAAAGTAGTTTTGCAAAGAATATGTTCTTCGAAAAACATTATTTAGCTTAGGCATAAAGACCACCTCTGTAATTACTTAATGCCCGTAACTCCATTCTCTTCACAAGAGAAGGGGTGGGGTTGAGTTGAAACTTGCTAAGTGAAGCTTACTAGTTTATTCGACTCATCTCGGAAGTATCCCAGTGTCAACTCACCCCAGAAACTTATACTAAATTTCTGACCCTCTCTTGTGAAAAGAGGGTAAAAGTAGTTTTGCAAAGAATATGTTCTTCGAAAAATCCTTACATTATTTAGCTTAGGTATAAAGACCACCTCTGTAATTACTTAATGCCCGTAACTCCATTCTCTTCACAAGAGAAGGGGTGGGGTTGAGTTGACAAGCTAGTGCTGAATCGAAACTTGCTCCGTTCCTCTATAAAGATTACATTTGACGTATAATTCGATAATTAATGGTCGACATATTCGTCTACAAGATTGAGAGTCTCTGCGATGTTTGATAGAGCAGTGCTACATATGGATCTTGATTCCTTCTTTGTATCTGTGGAATGCCTTAAGAACAGCGGGTTCTTAGGTAAGCCACTAATCATCGGAGGGACCAGTAGAAGAGGTGTTGTCGCCTCTTGTAGCTATGAAGCACGGAAGTATGGTGTACATAGTGCGATGCCTATAAAGATGGCGCTTAATCTCTGTCCCGATGCGATCATCCTTCGTGGAGATATGGATAGCTATTCTAAGTACTCAAAGCTGGTGACAGAAGTTATTGCTGAAGATGCACCCGCTTATGAAAAGGCCTCTATAGATGAATTCTATCTGGATCTTACGGGCATGGACAAGCACTTTGGTTGCTATAGTTGGTCTACAGAATTGCGTCAGCGTATCATCAAGGAGACCGGGCTACCTATTTCTTTCGGCTTATCACTGAATAAATTAGTGGCCAAGGTGGGCACTGGAGAAGCGAAGCCCAATGGTCAGATAGAAATTCCTACAGGTACAGAAAAAGCTTTTCTAAATCCACTCTCAGTTCGGAAGATACCGGGCATAGGCAAGCAAACTTATAAGAAGCTCAGCTTCATGGGAGTCCGTAAGATTAAGGTACTTAGTGAAGTGCCTATGCGACTGCTAGAAAGAGAGTTTGGTGAGAATGGTCGTAAGCTCTGGGAAAAAGCCAATGGCATAGATAGAACTCCTGTAGTTCCTTATAGTGAGCAGAAATCCATGTCCAAAGAAAGAACCTTTACAGAGGATACTCTTAATCAGCGCTATCTCAAAAACATGCTGCTCAAGATGGTAGACCAGCTGGCCTTCGAACTACGAAGTCAAGATCGTCTGACCTCTTGCGTCACTGTAAAACTCAGACATGCAGACTTCAACACCTATACAAAGCAAAGACGCATACCCTATACCGCTAATGAAGCGGTTCTTTCTCGTCATATTCTAGAGCTCTTCGATACGCTGAATGAACGACGACAACTTATCAGACTGGTCGGTATAAAATTCAGTGGCCTAGTCAATGGAAATTATCAGATCAGCATCTTCGACGATACCGCCAAAGCTATTGCACTCATGGATAGAAAAGATCATATCCGTAAGCGCTTCGGTAGCGATAAAATCATGAGAGCCTCATATATGGATCAAATAAAAAAGGGACCAAAAAAATAGTATCTTGTATAGATACATTCTTGGATTTTGTTGTCATATATGAAAGAAAGAATATGAAAGGTGTCGTTTTTGTTGGCTTTTTTGAATTGGTAGAAAAAGAATTTGGCTATGAGATGGTAGACAAGCTCATAGAAGCTTGTAATCTCTCCTCAGATGGTGTCTATACTACAATAGGAACCTATGAGCATAGTGAAATGGTACAACTGGTTACGAAGCTATCAGAATTCTCCAATGTTCCCGTGCCTACTCTACTTAAGACTTATGCACGATATTTTGGCAAAGCCCACCTGAGAAAATATGAACCTTTCTACGAAGCTGCAGAAGATACTTTTGCCTTCCTAGAATCGATAGATGGGCATATCCACGTAGAAGTAAAAAAACTCTACCCCGATGCGGAGCTACCAAAATTTGATGCATATAGAATAAGCGATAACAAACTAGAGCTTATCTATAAATCAAAACGAAAGATGGGTGATTTTGCTGAAGGTCTTATAGAAGATACTGCTTCCTACTATAATGAAGAAATCAAAATCACTAGAACTCTGCTAGAGGAAGATGGAAGTGAAATTAAATTCACTATAGAAAAAGCATGAGTAGGGAAAGTGCTCTATTAGAGAAAAAAATAGCACGGCTACAAAAAGCGCGAGAGCAAGCAGAACGTATTCTCGAAGACAAGGCCAAAGAACTCTGGGAAGCCAAGCAGGAGCTGGAGAAAAAAGTATTGCTCCGTACACAAGAACTACAAGCTGCTAAAGATAAAGCGGAGTTAGCTCAAAAAGCAGAGCAAAAATTTCTGGCCAACATGAGTCATGAAATTAGAACGCCACTGAATGCCATAGTCGGCATGTCTCACCTGCTAGAAGATACAACACTAGATGCTACTCAACAGGAGTATTTGAAATCTTTAAAAAACTCTGCAAAAATACTCCAAACACTAATTTCCGATATTCTAGATATCTCAAAAATAGATGCTGGCAAGATGGAAGTCGTCAAAGAACACTTTGACCTCAAAACCTTGACTGCTAACCTCATAGAGATCTTTCAATCAGCGACAAACAAAAAAGGAATAGATCTTAAACTAGAATTCGACGATAGAATAAGAAACATAGTCTACAGCGATACTAAGCTCATCAATCAAATACTAATAAATCTTATAGGGAATGCGATAAAGTTCACGGCTGATGGCGAGGTAACCGTAATGGTAGAGTTGCTAGATCAATCTGAGCAACAACAACTAATCAAGTTCTGTGTAAAAGATACTGGTATCGGCATATCTGATAACAAGCTCGAAAGTATCTTCGAAGATTTTACTCAGGCAGAAGATGATACTGATAGAACCTTTGGTGGCACTGGACTGGGTCTCTCTATCTCTAAGAAGATAACCTCACTACTAGGAAGCAGCTTACAAGCAACTAGTATACTCGGGAAGGGGAGTTCCTTTTATTTTGAGCTAAAACTTGAAGATGGTCAGAAACAATCTATAGAAAAAACTGTAACAAAACCGCTCGACAACAAAATAGCAAAAGGTAAAAAAATATTAGTAGCAGAAGACAATCTCATGAATCAGCACTACCTCTTGTCCCTTCTAGATAAATGGGCACTGGAATATGATGTAGCTGAAAATGGAGAAGAAGCCCTACAGCTCTGGAGAAAAGAAAAGTATGCACTCGTACTCATGGACAATCAGATGCCAATTATGGATGGCATTACAGCAACGAAAGAAATCAGAAAGACAGATACCTCGACACCGATAGTTGCCCTAACGGCTAGTTCTATGCGTGAAGACAAAGAGCTGGCACTTAAAAATGGATTCACAGACTTTCTAACCAAACCATTCCAACCTGAACAATTACTTAAGATTATCAATCAGTTGATCTAACGGATATTATAGGACGCATCTTTGTAACAAAGGAGAAGATATCCATTTTATTATTGTTATGCAGAATCACTTCCTTTTAGACGACTTACTGTTTGATAACTTTAAACGAGTTCTGATTTCCGAAATTATCTTCTACATGTAGTATGTATATTCCACTTCTATAAGCTATCATTTCTATTTCCTCAGTATGTAATGAAGACATTACAAATCTTCCATTAATATCATAAAGTACTAACTTTTTGATCTTATTTGTACTTGATATTCTCAATACATTTGAGATTGGATTAGGAGTAATAGATATTTCATTTGTTAATTGGATTTGTTCTTCAGTTGATGTCAATAAACCACAATTTTCAAAAGAACCAATGCAATAATTAGCTAATCCATATGTATAACCACCACCTGTGTAGAAACACGTTTGACCTTTAAATATACCTATACAAGTACCTATACCTTCAGTCATCATTATATATTCATCATCTGATAATTCGTAATTCAATCTCTTGTAACCGAATCTCTCAATGGAGTCTTTACTGATTATAACCGTTGGTATTGAAAGCATACATGCTCCTATTGAATCACCTTCTTGTAGGGAGAAATCATATAACAAATGCTCATTGAATGAGTCTGAATCACCCCAGTTACATGTTGATTCTTCATTTAAGAACGTTGACAATTCACTTTGAAATTCCTCAAATATCCCTCCATATACTTTTCGCTCTTCAATATCATCTCTTAGCAGTCCAATGAGCTGACGTGTTTTATTGAGTATTTTAAAGTCAGCGTATTTATAATAGTATATTTTCTTGTATTTGATTGAGTTCACCATTGTGTCTCCTTCAATCCTAGTCACAATAACTTCATCGTAAATTGGATTTTCATCTGTAGAACCCATAACCCAAGTCGCACTATCTACTGCCATGGGAACATAGTCTTGAGCATTTAATAAAGCTGGAAGTAAGAAAATGGTACTAAAAAATATTAGTTGTTTCATCTCTAATGTTTGTCCTAATTTAATACACTAAGTTTGACTTTGTTTTGTTGATGACGACATTACGTTAAGTTTCTTTGTCATAATTCAGAACAACTTTCCAGCTACTGTAAGTTTTCAAACCTAGGAACTGTCCCTATAATATGATCAGGCGCAGATGGCCTCGTAGGCTTAGATGGAAAATTTAAGGTGTCTACAAGATCTAAATTCAGCAGACGTAAGACAATAGAATCTACATGCATCTCAGCATCATCTAGAGCCTTCTCTTTACATTCAGCTTTTTTCTGAGCTTCGAAACTACTAATCTTATCTTCTAACATCTGATCGATGAGTTGCTGAGAATCTGGAAGTTCTGGCCCACAAGAAAGTAAAGCACTGAGTGATATGGCGATCAAGAATATTCTCATTTCTGTATCAGTTTCTTGACCTCTTCCATACGTGCAGGAATCAAAGAATCCAAAGAGGTCTGATAATAATTGTCATAATTAAGGTTGCAAATACTATCAGAAATCTGAGCCAAATTTTTCATCTCGGCTCTGTAAGTAGAATCAGCAATGCGCTTGCACTCCTTACGATGTTCTAGCACCTCATATTCCCCACAAGAACAAAAGATAAAGAGACTGAGGAAGAAAAGAATGCTGATTTTCTTAGACATAACTAGACGTCAATATTTTTTCTTTTTAATACGAAATTAGTGCCTAGATAGACCTTACGGACAGTCTCATTAGAGGCTAACTCTTCTGCTGTACCTGCCATCAGTATCTTACCTTCAAACATTAGATAAGCCCTATCAGTTATAGAAAGAGTCTCTTGTACATTGTGATCTGTAATTAAGATGCCTATGTTTTTTTGCTTCAGTCTCGCGACTATATATTGGATGTCTTCCACAGCTATAGGATCTATCCCTGCAAAGGGCTCATCAAGAAGGATAAACTTAGGAGAAGAGGCCAAAGCTCTAGCTATCTCCGTTCTTCTTCTTTCTCCTCCTGACAAAGAATCTCCGATATTCTTTCTGACTTTTGCGAGACCAAACTCATCTATGAGCTCTTCTAGTTTCTCTTTTTGCTC
>CAKZVK010000044.1 GCA_937921825.1 uncultured Saprospiraceae bacterium | reverse complement strand
ATGGATAGAAGGAAATGCTACGTTAGGGTTTAATACCTGATAGAAAATCTACTTCGTCTTTCCCCTCAAGAAACTTGGGCTCCACAACAGCAAGGCACACAGCACTCCCATAAATACAGCTCCACCAATGTCTGTCGTATCACTCATCAGATGTTTTACAATAAAGAAGATCATAAGTGCTAGGAAAATTCCAGCTATCGATCTCCTAAATTTTGGCTGCCAAATCAAGAATGCAGCTATTACCTGGACTACTCCGATGGCCTTCCATATACCTACGGGTATGTCCTCCATCACAGTACATGGCGGTTCTAGAAAACCTAAAAACTTGTCTACGCCTATCATCAATAGTAATAGACTGACTATTCCAACTACGATTTTCTCTAAATTCATGATAATATTATTTGGGGGTTAATTAATTGTTCCCTTTAAAGATGACCACAACTTTATGAAATCAGAAATTGAATCAGCGTTTTTTTTATGTCTAGTCTTCATGCTAACGACTGGCATTGGTTGTACCAACAAGGAGAACCAAGACTGTAGAGAGTATAATAGTGCTGCAGAGCAGCTCTTAGATAAAACGATAACTGCACATGGAGGGGTAGAAAAATTCAAGCAATTAAAAACCCTTCACTACAAAAAAGATTTTGCTCTACTTACTGAAGATGGTCAGATAGAGAAGGCTTTCAGACAAATACATAGCTATGATTATGAACAGCAAGTATTTTCTATTTCCTCTATACAAGATGGAGATACTATAGTAAGTACACTTAAAGATGGGCAGTATAGTAGAACCAAAAATGGAGCAACCGAAGAAGCAACAAGTGCTAGAATAGAGAAATCAATGAACAGCGCCTTCTATGTTTTAGGTGTCCCCTTTAATCTTCTCGACACTGGTGTAGAGCTTGAGCAAGAAGAAAATGTAATTGTTGACGGAAAAGAATATTTGTCACTCTCGGCACGGTACAACGCTGACCAGCATGCAAATCATTCTTCTTCTGAACCCTGGCAGTTTTATATTGATAAAGAGGAGTATCTCATCAGAAAAAACTGGGTGCAATCGAGTGATCACTTTAATATCGTAGAGAATCTTTCCTTCGAAGATGTACACGGTCTGCTTTTTCACAAAAAGAGAAAAAGCTACAGAGTAGACAGCTTGAAAAACAAGTTATTTCTGAGGGCGGAATATCTCTACTATGATTATGTGGCGAGCTTCTACCCACAATAGGTGGGCATCAAAAAAGGCTCATACATTTCTGCATGAGCCTTGATATTTCTAATCTATTTTCTACTAGATGAATGGCGCGATAACAAGTGCGACCACTGACATCAACTTCAATAAGATATTCAGTGAAGGACCAGAAGTATCCTTAAATGGATCTCCTACTGTGTCCCCTACTACTGTTGCTTTGTGAGCTTCAGAACCCTTGTAGTGCATGACACCATCTATTTCTACGCCTTCTTCAAACATCTTCTTTGCATTATCCCAGGCACCTCCGGCATTAGACTGGAAGATAGCCATAAGAACACCACATACTGTCACGCCGGCAAGAACTCCACCTAACATCTCAGCACCTCCAGCAAAACCAAAAACAACTGGTGTGATGACTGCTATAAGACCTGGTACAACCATTTCTCTAATAGAAGCAGCTGTAGAAATTTCTACACATTTGCTGTACTCTGCTTTGCCATCTGCTGCTTCGAATGTTTTCTTATCAGCGTCAGACCAGTCAGACATTTCTTTACCATCATTCTTCTTCATGACAGCAAGTGCCGCTTTCAGTTCTGGAATATCCGCAAACTGTCTTCTTACTTCATTGATCATATCCATTGCTGCTTTTCCTACTGCATTCATAGAGAGTGCAGAAAATAAGAATGGTAACATCCCTCCTATCAGTAGACCTGCCATTACTTTAGGCTGCGCGATATCGATAGAAGTGATACCAGCTGTTGCCATGAAGGCTGCAAATAATGCTAGTGCAGTCAATGCTGCAGAACCAATTGCAAATCCCTTTCCGATCGCTGCTGTCGTATTACCTACTGCATCTAATTTATCTGTTCTCTGTCTTACTTCCTTAGGCAACTCAGCCATTTCTGCGATACCTCCTGCGTTATCAGCGATAGGACCGTATGCATCTACTGCTAACTGTATACCTGTATTAGAAAGCATCCCTACTGCCGCAATTGCGATTCCGTAAAGACCTGCAAAGTGATGCGCTCCTAAGATTGCCGCAGCTAATACGATAATCGGCAAAGCGGTAGAGATCATCCCTACACCTAATCCAGCGATGATGTTTGTAGCCGCACCAGTTAGTGATTGTTTTACTATAGATCTTACTGGACCAGTTCCTGTACCAGTGTAGTGCTCAGTAATCATACCGATAAGTAATCCTGCTGCTAATCCACAAAGGACTGCGAAGAATACACCATTAGCGGTATAATCTCCCATACCGTTAGGGAGCATCCACTGAGCTAGTGCCCATGTCGCCGCTAGCATCAAGCCTGCAGAGATAAACTCTCCAAGATTTAAAGCTTTCTGAGGATCTCCTCCTTCTTTTACCTTGACGAAGAAAGTACCGATTATAGAAGTTATTATTCCCACAGAAGCTAAGACTAATGGAAGCAATACTGCATTCAGACCACCGAAATCATTTCCAGTATCAAAACCTCCAGTAATGCCTATATAAGTCGCACCGAGTACCATAGTACCTATAATAGAGCCTACATAAGACTCAAATAAATCTGCACCCATACCGGCTACATCTCCTACATTATCTCCTACGTTATCCGCAATAGTTGCTGGATTCAGTGGGTGATCTTCTGGTATACCAGCTTCTACTTTTCCTACAAGGTCAGCACCGACATCGGCAGCCTTCGTATAGATTCCTCCACCTACTCTTGCGAATAAAGCGATAGAAGAGGCTCCGAATGAGAATCCAGTCAGTACTGTAATAACTCTAGTCACTTGGTCACCATCTGCGATACCAAATTGATTAGAATAGAATAAGAACAAAAGTCCTAGTCCCAATACTCCTAATCCTACTACACCAAGACCCATAACGGCTCCACCTGCAAAAGCAACTTCAAGAGCTCTACCTAGACTCGTTCGAGCTGCAGCAGTGGTTCTTACATTAGCTTTGGTCGCTACTTTCATACCTATCAATCCAGCTAGACCAGAACAAATCGCTCCTAGTACAAAGGACATAGCTACAAGAGGAGAAGAAGTGTCTGTCATTCCACTCCATCCCAATAGGATAGCGACAACGAATACAAATATTGCGAGAATTCTATATTCTGCTTTCAAGAAAGACATTGCTCCATCACTAATATGCTTAGCAATTTTGGCCATTTTCTCTGTACCGACATCCTGCTTGCCTACCCATGAAGATTTCCAGAAGGTATACAACAAAGCCAGTAGTCCGAAAAATGGAATGGCTAATATTAATTTCTGTGCCATAAAAAGTTTAGTTTTTTGTTTGTCAAATTCAGCGAGCTAAAGTACGTGGATTTTAACATAAAGCCAATTAATATATGTGATAGTTATATGTGTACAGATTCTATGTATAATCAGTTGATTACTAATTATTTGGTCTGCAATATGAATTTTTGATTTTTAGTAACGAATCAGTACTAAAAAGAAAAGGAGAACAGAAAGCTATTCTATTCTCCTCTGATGGGCTTATTAGGCCCAACGAAATTTAAATTTCCACCATTTCGATGTTACTCTCCATGGATTTTTTTCTCTAGTGCAATATCTCTCAGGTTGGATTTTGAAAGAAATTAGCAAGCAGTCTAGTTAGTTGTGGTTATAAAACCGATTCCAAATTTTGACTACATCTTGATAGCCAGTTGCACGATAATCTTTAAGTCCTTAAGTTCATTTAACACTAGTAGCAGACTGCGTTTAGTCTGGAGTTATCACCCACTTCTACTATAATGGCATTAATGTTTTGCACATCCCTGCTTTCCTCTTAGATCTTATGTATTCTTTGCTGCGCCCAGCTCAGACTTACTGGTCTTGGTACTTTAGTATAATTCCCTCCTCCATTCATATCTATGCCGAATATCAATATCTAGAAACTCTCTTTTGAGCTTTACTAAATTAGTGAAAGCAATTGGAATTAGTGATTCTTATATTTCAGAAATATAGAGGAATAACATATATGTAAATATTCTATCTATAGAATATTGTAAACCAATATGATAGCAGCCTTGCCATTTCTAACAATTTTTCAACAGACTCGACTTTACTCCTTATTTACTGCCTGTTTTTCCTGATTTAGGCTATCCGCTCTTTGTTCTGCAGGCTGCTCTATCCTAGAAGTATCTGGAGACTCAAACTGTGGAGCATTGTCTATAATCGTAGGATTATCTACGGGGGTTTGTTGTTCTTTGCATCCTTGTGCACTCAGGCCTAGAACGACTGCAAAAACGAACATTAACAATCCTTTATGCAAAGTTAAAGTGCCGCTAAAGTGCCGAATAATATGTGGTGTCCTAGTATTCATTAGATGATTTAATATTGATGAAATAGATTTTGTAAAGTATAAATTTTCAAGGGAAGATCTTTTCTATTGGGACCAATTTATTCATTTCCAAACAATCTGATTTTTGTTCGTTTATAAGTCGAAAGCGCATTGATGCTCGCTCTAGCTATGGAGCTTATAAAGCGTGATTTTAAAACAAACACTACTTTAAAAAATGAAAAAACTATTGACATTATTACTGACAGCTGCATTGATTTTCAGTATCAGTTCAGTTTCATTCTCACAGACAGAATGGGGAATTACCGGAGGTGTTAATTACGCCACTATGGACTTTACTTCAGGGATCAACTTTGACGAATTATCCCTGGGTGCTCTTTCTGACGAGACAGCTGTAATCTACAATGAACTCGAGGGAGAAACTTACAAGTTTGGATTCAATGGAGGAGTCTATGCCATGATGGATCTGGGTGCTATCTCTTTCAATCCATCTTTGATATTTTCTATGAAAGGCAACAAGACCGATAACTACAATACACATCTTAACTATGTTTCATTGCCGTTATTGATTGGTTTTCAGCCATTTGACCTACTGCATATCCAATTAGGTCCAGAGTTCGGCTACCTATCAAATGTCGCTGTAGACCCTGCGGGAGGAGATAAGTACAACGTATCTGATTCCGATTTCTACAATAATATAGACTACGGAGCAGTGATAGGTATCTTATTGGATCTGCCAGGAAAACTGGACCTTACCGCAAGGTATACGCATGGGCTAGGCTCTGTATACGAACCCGTGGTGAGTAACAATGGAGATGAACTAAAGTTTCAAAACAGGGTTTTCCAATTTGGTCTACAATACCCTATTGGATATAAAACCAATGCGGAAGAGTAATTAGAATACCTATTTATATATGAAGGGCGAGAGATTTCTCGCCTTTTTTTATGCCCTAAATATATTTTTAAGGTAGTCTAAATATTTTCTATCTTTGGACAAAATACAGCGCCATGGCGAGTATCACAGAAGAAAACTACATCAAAGCAATCTATAAGATCACTGAGAAAAATCAGGGCTCTGCTAATACCAATGCTATAGCTGCGCATCTCTCTACTTCCCCTGCCTCAGTTACTGATATGCTGAAGCGTCTTTCTGACAAAGACTATTTCCATTATGAAAAATACAAAGGTGTATACCTTACCTCCAAAGGCATAAAGCTTGCCACCGATCTAGTAAGAAGACATCGCTTATGGGAAGTATTCCTTGTAGACAAGCTTAATTTTTCGTGGGATGAAGTCCATGACCTAGCAGAAGAACTGGAGCACATCAAGTCGGATGACCTGATCATGAAACTGGATAACTTCCTTGGCAATCCTAAATATGATCCCCATGGAGACCCGATACCGAATGCAGATGGAAAATTTACAATTAGAAATCAAGTGACCCTACTCAGTCTCGCCAAAGAAGAAACAGGTGTCGTCGTAGGTGTCCGAGAACATGATACCCCCTTCCTCCAGTACCTTAATGAATTAAAAATAAATCTAGGTTCAGAAATAAAAATACTGAGCCATATAGAATTTGACCACTCCCGAAAAGTGCTTATCAATGATGAGATAGAACATGTGCTCTCTCACAAGGTCTGCACTAATCTCTTTGTAAAACTCAAAAATCACAAATGATAAGATTCATTTTATTAATAGCCCTTTCCTTCTCTCTGAGTATTGGCTTTGCACAAGACGCCGCTCCAGAAAAGAAAACTGTGGTGTCTTCTGCTTCTATGATTTGGGATATGGTAAACAATATCGCTGGAGACAAGGTAACGAGCAAGCTTATAGTACCTATCGGTGGTGATCCACATATCTATGAACCCAATCCTGGAGATGCCCAAAAAGTCGCTGGTGCAGATCTAATTTTTGTCAATGGACTCACCTTTGAAGGATGGATAAATGAACTAATAGAGAACTCCGGAACTAAGGGAAAGACTATTACAGTCACGGATGGAATAGATGCCATATCTAGTTCGGTCTATAAAAATGCGTATGACCCTCATGCCTGGATGGATGTCAGTCTAGGACAGCAATACATTAAAAATATTCTGAAAGGTCTAGTAGAATTAGATCCTAAAAATGCTGCGACTTATAAAGCTAATTATGAGGCCTACTCTAAAAGACTGGCAGATCTGGATGCCTACATAGAGAAAAGAATACAGGAAATTCCCCAAGACAAAAGATTACTGGTGACCTCTCATGATGCCTTTGCCTACTACGGCAAGCGCTATGGTATCAAAGTAGAAGGCGTCATAGGAATCTCCACTGAGTCTGAAGCCCAAACTTCAGATATGGTCAGAGTGGTCAAGGCTATAAAGTCGTCTGGCGTCCCTGCCATCTTTGTAGAAACGACCATCAATCCTAAGTTGCTCAAGCAAATAGCTAAGGATAACGGCGTAGAAATAGGTGGCGCTTTATTCGCCGACTCCATAGGAGAAAAAGGCAGTGGAGGTCATTCTTATTACGACATGTTGAAATCCAATACTGATGTCATAGTTAGAGCTCTAACTGCCAAAGGAATTACTGTCTCCATGCATGACCAGGACTCTAGTGGATCTTCACTTGTTCCTTATCTGGCGTTGGGGTTCGTACTCATCATAGGGCTACTACTTTTCATCTGGAAAATGAATGGCTAATGACTGCAGCTCAGCATACACATATCAAAGTACGTGGCCTCTCTGTCAACTATGGCACTAAAAGAGTACTGACCAATATCCACCTAGACATCCATGCAGGAAATGTCTACGGCGTCATCGGTCCCAATGGTGCTGGCAAGTCTACCCTCTTCAAGTCCATACTAGGTCTGATAGATTACAACATGGGACAGATAGAAGTGCTAGGCGATGACATAGATGATGTCAGAAAACAAATAGCCTATGTGCCTCAGAAAGATGAAGTAGATTGGAAATTCCCCGCAACTGTACGTGACATCGTACTGATGGGAAGATATCCATACAAAAAACTATTGCAGCGCATTAATGAAGAGGACAATGCTATCGCCAATGAGGCAATGGAGCAAATAGGTATTCTAAACCTTGCCAATAGACAGATAGGAAAATTATCTGGAGGTCAGCAGCAAAGAGTATTTATAGCTCGTGCACTGTGTCAGAAAGCAGATATCTTTTTCCTCGATGAACCCTTCGTCGGAGTAGATATCACGACAGAAGAAAAAATTATCGCGATACTAAAAGAACTGGCTGCCCAAGGCAAAACCATCCTTGTAGTGCATCATGATCTGTCTACTGTAGATCACTATTTCGATAAAGTGATCTTGCTGAATCAAAGACTGATCGCGTATGGAGATACAGAGACGACCTTTGTAAAAGAGAATATCAGCAAGACCTATGGTCCTCAACTGACTATCTTGCACAAAACGGGTATCATCTAGGCTACAAAGCCCCTATATTGCAGAACTTTTATAAAACTTAATACATATAACTATGAACAAATTATTATTTCTATTAGGTCTAATCCTTATGAGCTTTGTTATAAGTTCTTGTGGAGAAGACAGTGATCCTCCTGTAATTAATATCGCGGAGCCTCGTGATGGTCAAGTATTTATGGCAGGTGATGTTATCCAAGTTACTGGTTTAGCAACTGATGATATTGGTGTGACTGCAATTTCTTTTGTAGCAGGTGGCGATCCACAGCCATTAGACCTATCTACGGCTAGTGATCCTACATCTATTCCGTTTACTATAGACTTATCTATAGATGCTGCACAGCCAGCAGGTGATTTTGAAATAGAAATCTCAGCGACTGATGAAGATGATCAGACCTCAACAGATACTGTAACTTTTACAGTACAATAAGAAACATAAACATGAAGGGCCCATCAGTAAATGGTGGGCCTTTTTTTTATAGCTATGAAGCAGCTCAGCATTCTTCCATTATTTCTCTTGCTCTTTCTATGTAGCTGTCAACCTTCAGTTACCAAAACTTGGAGCTGTACAGAAGACTCCTCCATTACTATTCCTACTCCAGATGGCACGTATCACCTTAGCCTGTCCGTAATAAAAAGTTGTAATTCAGGCAGTATCTTTTTGTATGAAAATGGTGTGCCTTTTAATCTTGAATATACCTTAGAAAATGTCAGTGACAATAAAGTCATCTACGAAGGTGACTGGTACATAGGGGACCTTGGTATTCAATACGTCAGTGATGGAAATGCTACTAAAGGTGATATGGAAATTAAGGCTACTTTTTATCACAGGTAGCGGACCCTCTTTAAGCGATTGCTGGGATTTTGCTCAGTGTTTCACCAAGTTTATTCATCTCTTTTTCAATATCAAAATCATTCTGAAGTCCAAGCCAAAACTTTGTTGAGTTTCCAAAATATTTTGAAAGTCTTAATGCTGTGTCTGCGGTAATTCTTCGTTTGCCTTTTATGATTTGACTAATTCTTGTTTGGGGTATACCAATATCTTTTGATAGCCTATAAGCTGAAACTTCGAAGGGCTTTAAAAATTCCTCATTAAGAACTTCTCCAGGATGAATATTTGCAATTTTAGTCATGGTAATCTTCAATTTTAACTTGTTCGGCATT
>CAKZVK010000043.1 GCA_937921825.1 uncultured Saprospiraceae bacterium | reverse complement strand
TTGCACTGATGTTCTTAGTCAATCCAAAGGGATTACTTAGGAAGTTAAAGACACTGCTAGTAGATAAAATTGAAATCAGAGAACTTGGGTGGGTAGCTATATTTCTTGGATTCGTTCTAGTAGCGTACTTAGCTATTAATTTCATTTCTCTCCAGTCACCATTCCCTAATGGTTTTGACTCGAGGAATGTATACATAAACATATCAAATTTAGTAGCCAAGCAGGGCGGATTGGTTTCAGGATATCCTCCCTATAATTGGTCGTTATTTATAAGTACTGGGTTCTTCTTATTTGATTGGATAGAGCTGAGCTTAGGACTTTCATTTTATGGCTACCTATTGGCGATAATAGTTGCTTTTCATTTGGCAAAGGACAAATTAGCCCTTTCTACAACCGATACACTATTTGTATTGCTCGCAGTAACAGCCACTCCAGCTATCACTAATCAGTTGCACATAGAGCTGAAAGTAGATTATGGTTTATTGTTTTTTCAATTCCTGAGCATCTATATTTTAATAGAATCATACAAGAGGCTATTTCATCAAGATGGATCTAATCAAACTTCAAAAAAGAAATTTATCGGAGTAGCTATTACTCTTGGGATCCTGGTAGGTTTTGGTTTGGGGATTAAGATGATCAATACGTTTTTGGTTATGACCTTGATTACTGTGATTTGGCTCAATAGTAAGGATCTCTTTGGACTTATAGGTGCTTTACTTTTTACTCTTGCAGCATTATTAATTGCTCAAGTGGATCAAGTCAGTGGTCTAGGAGACTATCATTTAGGGGTAGGCTACCTTAAAATCATCACTTTAGTTCTAAGCATGGCATTCTTTGCACTGAGTTTTATCAAGCATCGAAAGTCCTTTCAGAGAAGATTTATTTTTACGTTCTGGTTTCTTTTTACCTCTGGAGTTATGCTTTCACCATGGCTAATAAAGACCTTTGTAGAAACTAAAACTCTGAGTCCTAAGGTGCTATTTGCTGGGGAGAATGAAGGGGTAAACTTGAACACAAGGAAGATATTAGATAACTACAAAAGGTCAAAGAAGTAGTTATGAGAATGAAGCTAGTTATCATACTGACTCATTTACTCCTTCTTGTTTCTGGAGTAGTCTTTTCTCAACAGAAAGAAATCGACCTTACAGAAGTTAATAATGATCCCCAGAGAGAGGAAGTCCAGAGATATTTTGGTTATGAGTCCTTACTGTATAGATATCTGACACAGCCCTATGACATATCTATAAATGTCAATCAGCAAGGGGATTTTGTGGACGTAGGTTTTCTCTACCTGATGTTTATCCCTCTGCTTTTGCTAGTACTTGCGGGTCGTAGACGATTGTTGTTTTTGGGTTTGTTTTTTGCCATTGTTTCCATATGGATTATTTCAACTTCTAATTCGTTTGTTTTTTCGCCGACCGAGAAGGTGAAAATAGAGACAGATGCCCAACTTGAAAAGTACCTCCAAAGAACTGACGCAGTAGATGAACCAACCAGCAGACTGACTGCACATATATATTCTGTAAGTTCAAAGCTATATAGGCCTTACGAAAAGCTTGGTAGTTTGATTTCAGGTAATAAGGATGGGGTTACATATACAATACTCTTTCTAGCTTTTATTCTGATTTCTATTTTACTTACTAGGTTGTTGGTTCCAGAGAAACTTGAATACAGGCTTTTCTTGGTGTTTACTTTTCTATATTCTTTTTATTGGCTATTGTTCGGTGGAGGAATTATTTGGTATTGCTATATCATGTTTCCAGTCAGTATGATTGCAATATTTCTGCTTTTAAAATTAGTACGAAAGAAGTCTCTAACACTAGGTAAGATATATAAAGGGCTGTTTTATTCCTTTGGTGCAATTTGGATTATGATAGCGATAGTTGCAAGACTGTCTTCTATACAACCACAGCTGACAGAAGACCAGCTAGGGAAAGGGATGTTTTACCAAGCTTTCTACGAATACGGCACTGGTAAGGCTTCAAGAATAGAAACCTTAGAAGCTATCTACCCGAATCTGACTAAAGCACTCGCTAGAATAAATAGTGACGAAGAATCAATAATTTATAAAGTAGGTACCAGCTTTAATTACTTTATAAAGAATAATCATAATCGGATTTATCAAGATCATCAGCTTGGAACGTTCTATTGGTTGCTCAGATCGTTTGAGGATAAAAATGAAATTGCTGAGGTACTAAAGGCAAGTAATATCAAGTATTTAATACTCGACCTTAATACGCCACTCATTGACAATACACCTGATGAGGCCCTAAAGCAAAAATATAGATCGCTCAGAAGGTATATAAACAAGAATCCAACTTTTAAGCTTTTGGCAACCGATAACGTAGTCAAAACGCTTGGTGCCGGTAATGAGTACAAATACACTTATAATACCATCGGCGATACCTATTATGCCGGACGTTATGCTATCTATGAAATCTTGTAGAAAGATCAAAGATGTCTATTCCACATAAATCTGATATAAAGCGTAGTAGGGTATTAGATGTTATTCTTCTGTTGGTATACTTTACACTAGTTGTATTGCCACATAATTTTATTGGTGGACTGATTGGTAGGAATCTAGGAAAACCATTAGGCCGAGCAAATTATAATTTACTCATACTTTCTTTAGGCGTACTGGTTGTTATTATCGGTACAATTTATTTTCGGAAGTTTTATATGGAGCTACACCACCATCAAAAGCTAAAGTTTATCCTTTATGCTTTTCTAACTGCCTGCCTCGTAATCCTCTCCTTTAATGTGCTCTTAGTAGTCAATATTGAAATAGTTCACTTTATACAGTATGCGGTTCTCGCTCTTTTGCTTTTTAAGGTCTTAGGATCTTATGCGGCAGTAATGTGCTGGGGTACTTTGTTTGGGTTTGTAGATGAGTTTTATCAATATTTGATTCTGTCACCTACTTCTGATTATTTTGACTTTAATGATGTATTTATTGATCAGATTGGTCTGGCTATAGGTCTGTTAGTATTGTATCTGTACAAGAGAGAAGAATCACAACTTACTATATTTTCCAAAAAACCATTCCTCATTGGGATGATACTGACTCTAGGGGTATTAATAGCCTGTTTCATGGCTGTCGGATATCTATCGTTTGTGCCTGATGACAATGCCTTCCTAGAGCTGATTAGGAAGGATAAGGAAGGATTTTGGAGAACTGTTCCGCCCCAAGTGACCTTCCATGTCATGCGTCCCTTAGAAGGCTTTCTATGCGTTCTACTCATGATTGCGCTTTATTGGCCATTCAAGTATAAGCCTCTCAGTAGCTAAACTTGTCGTATTTTTACACTTACGAATATGAGTGGCTCCAGTCTTTATAGCGATGTGTATGTTGTCATTCCTGCAAAGGATGAGGAGAAGCTGATACGTCCAGTATTAGAGACCTCTATTGCTTTGGGTATCGAGAACATTGTAATAGTCAATGATAATAGTCAGGATTATACAAAAGAGGTGGCACTTTCCTATGGAGACAAAATAAAAGTCTTGGATCATGTCATAAACCTAGGCGCCGGAGCAGCAACGAAGACAGGCATCGATTATGCATTAGAACAAGGTGCCAAGTATATTGCAACTATAGATGCAGACTTCCAACATAATCCCAAAGACTTAATTCCACTCATAAAATATATTAAATCTCAAGATGTTGATCTGGTTATCGGAAGTAGATTTATGAAGAAGAATTCAGTCCCGCTTTCTAGGATTGTACTGAACTTCATAGGTAACATCGTAAATTTCTTTGTGACAGGCCTAGTTATTACAGATAGCCAATCTGGAATGAAAGTCATGTCAAGACGATTTGCCGAAAATCTCGAGATTACCTACAATGGTTATGAGTTTTGCATTGAAATAATCAAAAACGCCTCTATCAATAAGAGTAGTATCTATGAGTATCCGATAGATGTACTCTATAGCAAAGAAACAATGAAGAAAGGCCAGTCCATAGGAAATGGCTTTGAGATGGTTGGTAAGCTTATGAATCCGTTTAGGTAGTTAATCCTATGCCTCTTACTCTACATGAAAAGGAACAAGTCGAAATTGACTACTGGAAGAACAGCAATTTTGAATCTGATGATTCTTTCACAGTTGATAACTTTCTAAATAAGGCTCAAGAGCTTAAACATTTTAATTACAAAGTATTAAAGTACAAACATCAATTTTCTACAGCTCAGAGTATATTAGAAGTAGGTGCAGGTCAAGGTTGGGCTTCATGCTTCTTAAAAAGATTCTATAATCCTAAGGCAGACTATACCGTTTCTGATATCAGCCCGTATGCTATTAATAGCCTAGCATACTGGGAGGAAGTTTTTAATGTGTCTATTGACTCAAAGTTGGCAGCAAAGAGCTATGATATTGCAGTAGGAGAGAAGCGCTTTGATTTGATATTCTGTTATGCTGCAGCTCATCATTTTGTCCGTTATAAAGAAACTCTAACTGAACTCAAGCGCTTGCTAAAGCCTGAAGGGAAAATCTTGTTTCTGTATGAGCCGGTGTCTTCTAAATTATTATATCCCCTTTACTACAGGTATGTCAATGCAATGCCACATTCAACACCTGAAGATGTTTTAGTCCCCAAGTCAATATCGCGAATGGCAGAAGCATTAGAGTTAGAGTGCCAAGTCAGCTACGACCCGAATCAATCCATTAATAGAGGTGTAGTGGTAACGATCTATTTTTTTATGCTCAGAAAATTACGCTTCCTAAATTCCTTAGTGCCTAGTTCAGCTGACTTCGTATTCTCTAGGAAGTAGCTTTCTCTAAGACTTTTTCCCCTCTCCTTTAAAGTGGTCCTCTTTGTATTTAAATAAAATGTTGAAACTGGTCAAACTGCCATAGATTCTAGAGATGTATTGTTGAAGGTTTACCTTTTCCTCATCAGTCAGCTTGCTACTATTGATCCTTTGTTCCATCACTCGGATTCTGTCTCTAACCATTACGATCTTATGGAAAAAGGTGTCAATAGGAATTTCCTTACTTTTTAGTCCTTCATCTCCAGGTTTTAGAATCATGACACCGTCATTCCACTTATCACCTAGCTCGACTTTGCTCTCTAGACCATTGTAAGTTTTCAGTATTCTAATCAAGGATTTTTCTGCTTCAGTAAAGCTGATATCATTTTCAGCTGGGATACATTCTATGATTTCTAGACCTTCTGTTTCTTTTCCTACTAGCTTCTTTCCGTAGGTCATAAAGACTATGGTGTACGCTGCTAGATCAAGACCGATAACTACACCTTCTCCATAGGCTGGATGACGTAGTCTAGAACCTACACCAAGTAATTTTTCCTCATTCATATCTTAACTATACGATTTGATAACTTTATTTTCTCGTTATCAAATATAATATAGTATAGACCATTTGGAAAACCCGTAAGATCAAAAGTGAAGTCGTTCCCTGAGTTTAAGTCTTTAATCAGAACGAGCTGACCTTGACTATTGAGAATGGTTATTTTCCCAGAGGATGGGAGAGATTTAGATTCTAAGGTGAATATGCCAGAACTAGGGTTAGGGGATACTGAAATTTTATCTTCTTGTTGAGTGAGTTTATCAGTCTTAGACAGAAACTCTAAATTCAAATCCCAAATCCCCCTGCCATACGTTCCGAATCTGATGTTTTGTGACTCTTCGAGGAATTCTACGGACCAGTATCTTTGATTAGGAGCTTTATCTTGAGCTAGGTCATACCATTTACCTTGATTGATGACATAGACATAAGGGCCTGCTTCAGTGGCTGCAAATATGAATTTCTCTTCTTTGTCGTAGACCATCTCGAAGACGGAAGTTGGAGGTAGCCCATTATGCATCGGAGTAAATGATTCTCCTGCATTTCTGGAAATATATACAGCTGGATTGTCATAGCCTGAACCACCTATAATTACAACATTACCGTCCTTTTTAGAAGTCAGAATAGTATTGCCGTACATCGTATGTGCTCCAGATAGTCCTTCATTCTTTTCTTGAAAATTGAGTCCCTTATCTAGGGATTTATAAAACTTACCATTGGTCGTCAGGACATAGAATTCATTAGGTCTGACAGGGTTGAAATTCATTGCACTGACTTCTCCATTCCCAGCCATAAAGTTATAGGACCATTGACTAGCAAAGAACTGGGACAGATCATCCACTGTGAGCTCTACTATATGAGAACCTGATGTTCCCGCCAGACTTCCGCCAGCTATTAGAATACTGTTCGGGTTATAGGGAGAAGTGATAATAGGAGGTAGCCATACGGACTTGTTATTTGTCCTCAATTCAAACTCTGCAGTCAGCGTCCCTAAGATTGGATCGGGATAGTAACTTATCCATCCTCCTGGATATATGGCCCAGAGACTCCTTCCGAAATTAGTAAACTGTAGGTGGCCAAAATCACCAGAGATAAACTGACTAAAGTTAGCTGGTCCCTCATCAAAATCTAGAGCTCTCTGAAGACCTTGGTCCTGTGAGCCTGCAAAAATATAGCTGTTGTCATGAGGATATGTTCTTACACTGTAATATTGACTTATGTTGAGTCCTTCTAGGCCAAGATTTACGAAATCCTCTCCCTTATCAAATGAACTACTGACGCCGCCGTGATTGGCGACCACCATAATGTTGTTGCCATCCAGGGTTTCGTATTCACTGATATCCATGATATCT
This sequence comes from uncultured Saprospiraceae bacterium, assembly GCA_937921825.1. GTDB lineage: Bacteria > Bacteroidota > Bacteroidia > Chitinophagales > Saprospiraceae > RFSX01. Next base: position 89,443 of record CAKZVK010000043.1, on the reverse strand, counting down.
GCGTGCAGATTAGTAGACCTATTAGTATAGTAGTCAAACCAATTATTCACTTTAGCCCAAGTCCGGCCACCATTGATACTTCGGTAAGCCTCTACTGCACCCATCATTACTATGTTGGGATCGGAGGTGGATATATGCACTCCTACATCCCATGGAGTGGTAGGTAGATTAGCGATAAATTCCCAAGTCTGACCATCGTTAGATGATCTAAGGAATCTATCTTGGTGATCATAGCAGAATAGGTTTATGCCTCTGGAATCTTTAGTCAATTCTAGATTGGTAAGGTTCTCATTACCGAAAGAAATAGAACTTGATTCATTTATAACCTTGAGCTGATTTGTTTCTTTTTCGAAAGTCCATATCCTCGCAGATATAAAGTTTTTCCTTTCTATCAGATACAAATCCTCGCTACCCTCATAGACCTCTAAAGCCAGATCATCCATATTAGTGGTTTCGAAAGTCTGAAGTATCGAGTAGGTCTTTCCGTAATCTTTTGAGTATCTCAGTTGGATTTTGCTATCACTGTCTGTTTGAGATAGGTAGAAAATATCTTGACCATCTTTAAGCTTTACTTGATCCTTCACAGATAGGACATAATCTTCAGAAATACCTGAAGCTTTATGCCAGGTGTTCTCAGTTGCATTTTTATAATGAGGAATTCCACCTACACTACCTATGACTCTATAGATTTTATCTTGAGGATAGACTAGGTCTAGAAAACTGCCATCAAATCTTAAGTTTTGATTGACTACTTCCCAGCTATAGTTTTGGAGATTTCCTTTCCATAGTGATCCTCCGTCAGAGATAGCATATAGGTATCCGTCTTTCTTATTGTATGCCGTTTTGAGTATACTTCCAGCTTGATTGACACTACCTTTTTCTTTCCATGTACCTCTGAGTACGTTGCCTATAACGACATTGGAGGTGCTTGAGTTTAGGGATTTATGAAGGGTTTTATACTTTTCATATCTCTCTAATTGTGTCTGGTTTTCTACGGCTCTCCAGTTGGTCGTTTCCTTACAACTATGAATAGCTTCAAACCAATATTTTTTTAGATCTCTATGAGATCCATCTTCCATATCTAATTTTACAAAAGTGGTGTCTGTAGGGGCAGGGAGAAGTGTAGGAGTAGGGCCTTGAGTACAGTTGCTGAGCAACAGTATCGAGAAGAATGCGAGAAGGTTATTAAGTTTTCTACTGTACACTTTTATATCGTTTCCAATATTTAGACTGGAAACCACATAAAAGTTTCCGTTTTATAATTTTTTATAATTGTCATCCCAGTTCTTAGCTGAAGGATCTGACAGTTTTCCTATTGACTTACCGACGACCATAGATACAGTGGCATCTCCTGTAACGTTGATTACAGTTCGCATCATGTCTAAAGGTCTATCTACAGCAAATATTAGAGCTAATCCTACCATCAAAGTCTCTTTAGAAACACCAAGAGAATCCAGCACGATCACTAACATGACCATTCCTGCTCCTGGGACTGCTGCAGAACCTATTGAAGCTAGAGTTGCTGTCAGGACTATTGTTAATTGATCAGGAATCGTTAGTCCATAGTCTAACGCCTGACAAATAAATACCGCTGCTACAGCTTGGTATAAACTTGTGCCATCCATATTAATAGTGGCTCCTACTGGAAGGACAAAACTCGATACCTCCTTATCTACACCTAGGTGTTCTTCCACTCTTTCCATGGTGACAGGCAGTGTCGCCGCAGATGAACTGGTGGAAAAGGCAAGTAGTTGTGCTGGACTGATACCATTTATAAAAAACTTGGGAGATCTTCCTGTATATACTTTGACTACCATAATATAGAAGACTACCAAGGTGAGTAAACCTAAGACTACTGTCATTGCATACTGGGCAAGAGCTACAAAAATATCAGCATTGGTAGTTTCTACGATCAAAGAAGCCAGTAATGCAAATACTGCATAAGGGGCGATGAGCATAATGAGATCAATCATTTTCATGATGACTTCATTGAGGCTATCAAAAAACTGTTTCAGTGGTCGAGCTTGCTCTTCTTTGACTAAGAGTAGGCTTATTCCAAAGAGAATAGTGAAGAAGATGACTTGTAGCATATTTCGATTGTTACTTGCGGCAGAGAAGATATTATCAGGGACCATATCTACTATGAATTGCAATGGTCCTTTGCCTTTTTGCTTTAATGCAGAGTCTACTCTAGATTCTGCATTTGTATTATAGGCCTCACTCAGTTGTGCCACAGTCTCCGCACTTATGCTATTACCAGGCTGTATGACATTTACTAGAACTAGACCTACAGTTACAGCTATCATAGTGGAGATGACATACAGGATAATAGTTCGACTACCTATTCTCGAAAACTTGGAAATATCTTTTAGGTCTGAGATGCCTTTGATGAGGCTTGCTATAATTAGAGGGATTGCAATGAGTTTGAGCAGTTTTATGAAGATGGTGCCTATAGGTTTGACCCAATCAATGATAAAGGACTTGCCCATTCCTAAGCTCGATACGAGTAGTCCTACTACTATACCTAAAAGCATCCCTAAAAGAATCTGCCAGTGCAAAGCTAATTTCCTCATGTTTCTATTGCTATTTGAGAGTCATTTCGATCTGAAGTGACTAATAGCAACAAAATAGGGAATATCAGTTTAATATTTGATTTGAAGATCTAGTGCTTGGTGGCTCTAAGCATTTCACGTTTTCTCCCAGGACCATTAAGTCTTTCAATTTGGTAACCTAATGAGACTAAGTTTCGTCTAAAAGCGCCTTGAGTGCAGTAGGTCACTAAAATGCCACCTTTATTCAGATTGTCATACAGCTTTTGATGGAGTTCAGCAGTCCATAGTTCTGGTTGGCAGCTAGGAGCAAAAGCATCAAAATATATCAGATCTACCTTCTGGTGGAAAGTGTATGACTCTATCGAAGATTTTGACTTGCGTATCTTGAAGCGTTCTGTCAGGGCTGTCGACTCTTCCCAAGGGGAGGTATGCAAGTCCTTCAGGAATTTATTCGAATTAGACCTATTAAGGACTTCTGCATAATTTAGTTTATGCACAAGATCCATCTCCACGGGATGAGACTCTACTGTCTGATAATTGATTTCTAAATTGAGTTCTTCTGCCTCTAGGTAGGTCAATAGGACATTTAGTCCAGTACCCATACCCATTTCGAATATGGATATTGATTTCTTTCCCTGACTATAAAATTTAAATAGTCCAGCAGAAATGAAGACATGCATAGACTCTTCTATGGCACCATGCCTAGAGTGATACTGAGCACCGAAGTGCTGACTGAATACAGTATGAGAATTATCCTCTGTAGTAAGGATACTTTGCGTCAATGTAGACTTGTGGACTAGTTACTTAGTAAAAGGAAGGCTGATAGGAGGGAATAACTCAAAGTTATTAGGACATCCTACTCCCTTTTTTGCACATGAACTGAATACTGTGAGTACGATCATGAAAGCAAAAACTTTAGCAATAGCGTTTAACTGATTTTTACGCATTTTTATCTGTTTAATTTGTTATCTAACGATGCGGGGGCAAATATATTACCAATTAGTGTCAGATGTAAACCAATTGTCATTCCCTTTAAAGAAAAATTAACGATGAAGTATCATTTAATAGCTATTGGCGGGAGTATAATGCACAATTTAGCTATCGATCTTAAGGACTTGGGGCATCAGGTGAGTGGTTCCGATGACGAAATCTTCGAACCGAGCCGCTCTCGGTTAGAGGAAAAGGGTTTATTACCTAGTGAGATAGGTTGGAAGGCAGAAAGAATCACAGAGGATATAGATACTGTGATTCTAGGCAAGCATGCTAAGGAAGATAATCCAGAATTGCAGAGAGCACTAGATCTCGGTCTGACCATAAAATCCTTTCCTGAGTTTATAACTCAGATGAGTAAAGCAAAAACAAAGATTGCTATCACGGGAAGTCATGGTAAAACCTCTACGACAGCCATTGCCATGTTCGTAATGAGTAGACTAGGCATTGATTTTGATTATCTGGTAGGCGCTCAGATCGAAGGGTTTTCTAAGATGGTGAAAATGTCAGGGGCCGATATCTTGATTGTGGAAGGCGATGAGTATCCAAGTTCTTGCCTGGATAATAGAGCAAAGATGATACACTATGATGCAGATATCTCTGTAGTCACAGGAGTAGCTTGGGATCATGTCAACATATACAAAACCTATGAAGACTACCTTGCTATTTTTGATACCTATCTGAAAATGAGAACCGAGGAGGATCTGATATTTTTTGATCAGACTGATAAACAACTCTTGAAGTTAGTAGCGCAGAATAGCTATAGCTGTAAGAGGATAGGATATTTCCCTCTAGAAGTGAATAATAAAGGTGACGTGATCTGGGAAGGAACAGCATATCCAATTAAAGTCTTTGGAGAGCATAATCTCAAAAATCTAAATGCAGCTAGATTGGTCTGTGAACAAATCGGTATCCAAACTGAGCAATTTCTAGGCACCATAAAAGATTTCACAGGTGCAGCGAAAAGACTGCAACTTATACCCACACAGTCAGGTCAGATTGTATATAAGGACTTCGCCCATGCACCTTCTAAAGCCAAGGCTACAGCCAATGCAGTGAGATCAAGTTATAAAAGCAAGAAAATCAGAGGCGTTTTGGAATTGCATACCTTTTCTAGCCTTTCGATGCCATTTATAGAACACTACAGAGACTCTCTAAGCTCTATGGACGAGGTCAAGGTATTTTTTGACCCACATGCGTTGCAGATGAAAGGCTTACCGGATTTAGATAGAGCAGCAGTTCAGCAGGCCTTTAATCACCCAAATCTCGAAGTCGTCTCCGATAGTGAAGCGCTAAAGACTTACTTCTCTACGCTTTCGTCTAAACCTGAGGATGTAATATTGATTATGAGCTCTGGAAACCTTGGTGGAGTAGACTTAAGTCTCCATTTTTAGGCCTATTGAGTGCCTTTTTATGCTTACTTTTGCCAACTATTGAAAAAAAGCAAACTATGTCTAGAATAATTACTTTAAGAGATGCACTAAGAGAAGCAATGAGTGAGGAAATGAGAAGAGACGAGACGGTCTTTCTCATGGGAGAAGAAGTAGCAGAATATAATGGTGCTTACAAAGTGAGTAAGGGGATGCTAGATGAATTTGGTCCTAAGAGAGTCATAGATACTCCTATTGCGGAATTAGGTTTTGCAGGGATCGGGGTAGGTGCCGCGATTAATGGGCTTAGACCTATTGTAGAATTCATGACATGGAATTTTGCAGTATTGGCTTTTGATCAGATTGTAAATAATGCTGCCAAGACGCTTTCGCAGACTGCAGGAGATTTTACTTGTCCTATAGTCTTTAGAGGCCCGTCTGGAGCAGCCGGCCAATTAGCTCAGCAGCACTCGCAGACTTTTGAAAGTTGGATGGCTAACTGTCCAGGTCTTAAAGTGATTTCCACTACGGACCCTTATGATTCTAAAGGATTAATGAAATCTGCAATTAGAGATGAAGATCCTATCTGCTTTATGGAGTCAGAAATGATGTACGGTCATAAGGGAGAAGTGCCAGAAGAAGAATACCTGATTCCTATTGGTAAAGCAAAAGTAAAGAGAGAAGGTACAGACGTAACTATAGTTTCATTCAATAAGATGATGCATGTAGCGATGGATGCGGCTGATGAACTAGCTAAAGAAAATATCTCCGCTGAAGTTATTGATCTCAGAACGATTAGACCTCTTGATCATCATACACTAGTAGAGTCTGTTAAAAAGACGAATAGACTAGTAGTGGTGGATGAGTCATGGCCATTTGCAGGTGTATCAGCTGAGATCGCTTACGAGATTCAGAAGTATGCTTTCGATTACTTAGATGCGCCAGTTACTCGAATCAATTCAGCAGATACCTCACTTTCTTATGCACCAACTTTCGTGGAAGAGTATCTTCCCAATCCAACAAAGGTCATAAAAGCTGTAAAGGAGGTAATGTATACTAACGCTTAAACTAACACGGTTCTGTATGAGGTTGCTGAAGTATTTATATATTTGGATTTTAGCACTTTATTCAGTCAGTGCATATACACAAGAGACTCCCACTTCAGAGTTTTATAATCAGAAGGGAGACATTCAGCTGAGAGCACAATTAGGTACAAATATTTCGACTGAGGTCGGAGAGTTAGCCAATCTAAGCACTTTTGGAATAGGATTTTTGTTCGGAGGAAGCATAGGGTATTACTTTAATCCACAGTTTAGCGTTAGAAGCTCACTGCTTTTTACTAGAAGAAGCTTTTCATCAGATTTTGGGAGTGAGCCTACCTTCAGATTTAACTTTGTTTCATTTCCTGTTATGCTAGAATACCAACTAGACAAGTTTAGTATCTTCTTAGGTCGACATCTTAATCTCCTACTGAAAGCAGAAGCTCAAACTCAGAATGGAGATCCTAGAAATCTCATATCAACGGAGCGGAGACTGCGCTTAGGTACAGATGTTGGATTGGGTTACAGGATTTCAGATAAGCTGATGGTAGAAGGGCATTTACAAATCACCAATGATCTATTCACGCCAAATTTAAGTTTGGTTTCGCTTTTCTAATACCACTAGACATTGAACAAGAAGTGCATGATGTCTCCATCTTGCACGATGTATGATTTTCCTTCTACTCCTAGTTTGCCTGCTTCTTTTACTTTGGCTTCAGATCCTAGAGATACATAATCATCATACTTGATGACCTCTGCTCTAATAAATCCTTTTTCGAAGTCTGTATGAATGACCCCTGCTGCTTGAGGTGCTGTGGATCCTACCTTTACAGTCCAGGCTCGGACCTCTTTTTCTCCAGCAGTAAAATAGGTGATAAGATTAAGTAAGCTATAGCAGCCGACTATCACTCTATTGACACCAGGTTCTGTAAGCCCCATTTCCTCTACGAACATCATTTTCTCTTCGTAGTCTTCGAGTTGCGCAATTTCTTCTTCTATGGATGCACAGATAAGAATGACCTCTGCCTCTTCATCTTTGACACATTCCTTGAATCTTGCGGTATGAGCATTACCATCTTTCACTGAGTTCTCATCTACATTGCAGACGTACAGAATCGGTTTGCCCGTAAGGAGCATCATTTCTTTGACGAGATCTTTGCCATCATCATCGAGATCCATCGCTCTAGCGGAAATACCTTGTTCCAGACTCTTGTAGACAGACTCTGCTATTTCTACATTCTTCTTATCGGCAGGTTTACCAGTCTTGGCTTGTTTCTTGAGCTTTTCGAGCCTTTTCTCTACCGTCTCGAGGTCCTTCAGGATGAGTTCTGTATCTATTATTTCTTTATCTCTAACGGGATCTACTGAGCCATCGACATGTACCACATTATCATTATCAAAGCATCTGACGACATGTGCTATGGCATCTACCTCTCTAATGTTAGCAAGGAACTGATTACCGAGACCTTCTCCTTTACTGGCTCCTTTTATAAGACCAGCGATATCTACTATTTCTACAGTAGTCGGTTGTACTTTCTGAGGATTGACCAACTTTGATAGCTCAGTCAATCTATTGTCAGGTACTGTAATGACACCGACATTCGGTTCTTTAGTTGCGAAAGGGTAGTTAGCCGCAAGCGCCTTAGCATTTGTCAAGGCATTAAATAAAGTTGACTTTCCGACATTAGGCAATCCAACTATTCCAGCGTATAAAGGCATTTATTTTGTCTATTTTGGCGCAAATATAAACCCTTTAATCATTACCCATTTCTTTTATATCTAATCGTGAATTATTTAGCACACTGTTATCTCTCTTGTTCTGATGAAGATATCCTTATAGGCAATTTCATGACTGACTTTCTAAAGAAGAAAGAAGAGGCTAATTATACAGGCAGGGTATTAGAGGGCATAGAACTTCATAGACAGATAGATAGCTACACAGATAGCCATCCCGCTTCTCTAGAACTAAGAAAGATCCTAAGAAAGCGACATGGAAAGTATGCGCCTGTCGTTGTTGATCTAGTCTGGGATTATTTCCTTTCTATAAATTGGTCCGATTATTCTGGCTCCAAGCTACCTGATTTCAATAAGACGGTCTACGAAGTTCTGATCAGGCGCAAAAAGGAATTGCCTCAGAAGTTGAATGAACGTATTGATAAGATGGTCCAGTCAGATTTTCTTATGGCCTATGCCACTCAGGCCAATATGCTCAAGTCTTTAGAGTGGATGGATAGACGAGTGAATTTTAAATCCGCCTTTGTGGATACTCTGAAGGATATCGAAGAAAGTAGGGATGAAATAGAACAGCTCTTCAAAGTGTTCTTCCCAGATGTCATAGCCCATACAGATGGATTCTGCAACTGCTAACTAGCCTTCAAAATGGAGTGAAATAGAAAAAGTTCTAGACAGTATCTTGTCTATGATTCTTGATTCCTCTAGATTCCCATTATAGATATGGATATTACTCAGGCCTCTGCTGAACTTGATCTCTGGAGAGAATATGAAGAAGGGAAAAAAGAGCTGCATCCCTGCACCGATTTCAAATTGGAAATCATGAGGTGCTATCTGTAATATTTTGTCCTTGAGTTCTTTCCGGGTACTGGAGCTACTAGAGACATCATAGGTATATTTCAGACCTCCGACTACAAATAGTCTTTTATCTTTGTATGGATCGGACTTGAACCTTAATAATAAGGGCACTTCTAGGAAGACTGATTCGATTTTTTGCTCAGATAAAATCCTATTTCTCGTATTGTTAAATCTAAGTACTCTTTCTGAGAATGCAAAACCTGGAATAAATCGGAAATCAAAGTGCTGACCTATTTTGAGATTCGTTATGATATTTACATGAAGTCCAGCTCTATTTAAGTTTTGTACAGTAGCGATAGAATCACTACGAGTAAACTGGCTAGATCTAGAAGGAATATATCCTGTGGAGTGCATACCTACAGTCAAACCAAAATAAAAAGGTTTATTTCTAAACTCCCAATAGTTCATATTTCCTTTTGGGACTCCTTGGGAGAACACAGAACTGCTCACCAAAAGGAAAGAAATGAGAACTATTATTTTATTCCAGTGTATATCGTACATATGCCTAAACTCAATGATTTCCACTGTACAGAACGAAAACCTACCTTTTCTAGTATAGCCCCAAACTTTTCATAGTCTGGGAAGGCCTGAACAGATTCGTAAAGGTAAGTATAAGCTTTATCATCCTTCGAAGTTTTACTGCCTATAAAAGGGAGAATCTTAGAGAAGTAAAAGTTGTAAAGCTGTTTGAATGGAAACATCTTAGGTCTAGAAAATTCTAAAATGACTGTTTTGCCTCCAGGTCTGGTGACACGGTACATCTCAGAGAGACCTTTCGCTAGGTTTTCAAAATTTCGGACACCAAATACCGCAGTTACTGCATCAAACTGATCCGTATCGTACTTGAGAGCTTCTGAATCTCCAATTTCTAGGGTTATGACATTCTGAAGGTTTTTCTTCGCAATTTTTTGATTGCCGTGGTGTATCATCTCAGAGGAGATATCCATACCTATGACCTGAGTAGGAGAGAGTTGCTTGTTGAGTTCTAGAGCGACATCAGCAGTCCCTGTAGCTACATCTAGGATCACCTTATGGTCATTAGGGTTCAGCATAGCTATCGCCTTCTTCCGCCAGATTGTATCTATACCTAGAGTTAAGACTCTATTGAGCAGGTCATACTTGGAAGCAATGTTGTCAAACATATTGGTGACTTGCTCTTTTTTGGAGCCTTCTTCGTAGTAGGGTTTTACTACATTTTTGGAGCTTTCTGACATATAATTCTTACTGCTTGAATAGGACTAAAAATCAATAAACTACAAACCTAATGAAATCATACATATAAGGTTCAAATTGATGTGAAATCACTCAGTAAAACGGCATATTTTGGGTATATTTGAGCACTATTTTGAGTTACAAATTCTAATATATAAATGTCAGATAATCAGCGTATTGTAAAGGTGAACATCGAGGACCAAATGAAGTCTGCTTACATAGATTATTCTATGTCAGTGATAGTGTCCAGAGCTTTGCCAGATGTGAGGGATGGACTTAAGCCTGTGCATAGAAGAATCTTGTATGGAATGGACGACTTAGGCCTGGATTATAACAAGCCTTATAAGAAGTCCGCAAGGGTGGTAGGAGAGGTACTCGGTAAGTATCACCCGCATGGAGATGGATCAGTCTATGATGCTATGATCAGATTGGGTCAGCCATGGAGCATGCGTTATCCCTTAGTTCAGATCCAAGGGAACAAAGGATCTATGGATGGAGATAGTCCTGCAGCAATGAGATATACAGAGGCCAGAATGGAGAGGCTGAGTGATGAGCTGATAGATGACTTAAAGAAGGAGACAGTAGATTTCAAATTAAATTTTGATGACTCTCTCGAAGAGCCGACTGTCTTACCTGCTAAGTTGCCTAATCTTCTTATAAATGGAGCTACGGGTATCGCTGTGGGTATGGCTACAAATATGTTGCCCCATAATATGTCAGAAGTTATAGACGGTACTGTAGCCCTGATAGATAATCCAGAGATCACCATAGAGGAGCTCATGACACATGTCAAAGCGCCTGATTTTCCCACAGGAGGAATTATCTACGGCCTAGATGGTGTCAAAGATGCTTTCCGAACAGGAAGAGGGAAGGTCGTCGTAAGAGGTAGAACAGAAGTAGAGGTCGGCAAGAATGGCAAAGAATCTATTATTATATCTGAGATTCCATACCAAGTGAACAAAGCCAATCTTGTGATGAAAATCGCGGATTTGGTTAATTCTGGTAAGATAGAAGGTATCAGTGATATTAGAGACGAATCCGATAGAAAAGGACTACGAATAGTAGTAGATATAAAGAGAGATGCTATTGCCAATGTAGTCTTGAGTAAATTGTTTAAGTACTCACCCCTTCAGACGTCTTACGGAGTAAATAACATTGCTCTTGTAAATGGAAGACCTAAGCAACTGAACCTGAAGGACCTGATAGAGGAATTTGTAAAGTTCAGAATAGAAGTAATCGTCAGAAGAACAGAATATGATCTCAGGAAAGCAGAAGAGAGAGCACATATTCTAGAAGGACTGATAAAGGCAATAGATAATCTCGATGAGGTCATCAAGATTATTAGAAGTTCCAAAACAGTAGATGAGGCCAAAGAAAAACTCATGGCGGCCTTAGATTTATCTGATATTCAAGCCAAGGCAATTCTTGAGATGAGACTACAAAAGTTAGTCAGTCTAGAAATGGAGAAGTTGCGTAAGGAGTATGACGAGTTGATGCTTCTTATTACAGACCTAAAGGATATTCTTGCTAGTGAAGGTCGTCAGAGATCGATTATCAAAGAGGAACTGACTGAGCTCAAGGAGAGATATGGTGACGAAAGAAGAACAGAAATCACCTTCGCTGATGGTGATATCAATATAGAAGATATGATTCCTAATGAAGAAGTGGTCGTAACGATTTCTTCTCTAGGCTATATCAAAAGAACAAATTCTAAAGAATACAAGACACAGAGTAGAGGTGGTAGAGGCTCTCGAGGGAGTAAGACTAGAAATGAAGATTATGTAGAACACTTACTCATTGGAAATAACCACAACTACTTACTGTTCTTTACAGAAAGAGGCCGTTGCTTCTGGCTGAGAGTCTATGAGATTCCAGAAGGTTCTAAAACTGGATCGGGTAGAGTGATGCAAAATATTATCAACCTACCAAAGGATGATAAAGTCAAAGCTTATATCTTGATAGAAGATCTGACGGACAAAGAGTTCTTGGAGAACAACTACATCGTCTTTGCTACTAAGAATGGTGTAATCAAGAAAACTCTAGTCGAAGCGTACTCTAGACCTAGAGTCAATGGAATTAATGCCATCACCATCAAGGAAGATGATACACTACTAGAAGTGAAGCTGACTGATGGAAATACTAATATCATGCTGGCAAGTAAGGCAGGAAGAGCCATAAGGTTCGATGAAGCTAAAGTTAGAAATATGGGTAGATCCGCTGCTGGAGTAAGAGGAATGAATATAGACCTTACACAAGGAGATGAGATAGTGGGTATGATAGTAGACAGTCCCTCAGATGAAGATAAAGCACTGCTCGTCATATCAGAAAATGGCTATGGTAAGAGATCTCTGATAGATGACTTTACTATTATCAATAGAGGTGGTAAGGGGATGAAAGGCATGCAAGTCACAGATAAGACTGGACAGGTAGTGGCCATCAAAAGTGTTACAGAGCTTGATGACCTTATGATTACGACCAAAGGAGGTATCATGATTAGAATGAAAGTATCGGATATCCGAGTGATGGGAAGAGCCACACAAGGTGTCAAAGTCATAAAGCTAGGGGACTCAGATTCTATTGCAGATGTTGCTGTAATAGGGTATGATGAATCTAGAGATGAAGAGGAATAGTCTTTGTTAACATAAGCTATAAAAATCTTAACTAAATTTAAGATTCATTTAAGAAGCGCAGAGGGTTATTACTCTGTGTACAACATCTAAATTTTATAATCTATATATAAACAATGAAGAATTTACTTTTAATATTTACTCTAGGTCTTTTTACAAGCATTACTGCTTTTGGACAGGATGCATTTAAAGATTTAAAGAATGCAGATAAAGCAATCAGCAAATATATTAATGACAATACGAAAGCGGACGAGCTTACTAAAGGTATTCAGCTTTTAGAATCGGCATTTGCTTCAGATGAAGTGAAAGCACTCGCTAAGTCATGGATCACAAAGGGTAAAATGCTGAACAGTCTAGCTGGAAATGAGATGAAGAATAAAACTTTGGATGTAGCAGGGACCTACGTTATCACAGCACCAAACGCCGCTGCAGATGCCTATGATGCGTATGAGATGGCTGCCAAGTTATCAGAGAAAAAGAATGAGAAAAAGGAAATCCAGATAGGTCTTACCTCTTTAGAAAACAACTTAAATAATTTTGCTATCGTAGCATATCAAGCTAAAGATTATGCAACAGCATTTACAAATTTCACCAAGTCTATCAAGGCTGGAGAGATGTTGAAGTCTATGGGTAAAGCAAGTAGATTGGATGATCCTGAAATAATGAAAGACCAAAACTTTTTTGCTGCAGTAAGTGCTTACTACAGTGAGAACTTTGATGGTGCTAGACCTTTCTTGACTAAGCTAGCTGATGCAGGAACTGATGAGCCATTTGTATATGAGGCTCTGTACACTATTACAGCTGATGCAGATACAGAAAAAGCTTTAGGCTTCTTAGCTAAAGGTAGAGAGATTGCACCTGATGATACAGGTCTACTTTTCGCAGAAATCAACCATTACTTAAAGGCAGGAGAACTTAATATCCTTATTGGGAAATTAGAAACTGCACTAGAAAAAGAACCAGATAATGTTTCTATCTATAATACTATAGGAAGTGTCTATGATCAGCTTCAGCAGCAGGAAGAAGATGCAGCTAAGTCTGCTGAGTATAGAGAAAAAGCAAAAGGATACTATGAGTCTGCTCTAGAAAAAGATCCAGCTAACTTTGATGCTCAGTATAGCATAGGTGCTCTTTACTACAATAAAGCAGCATCATATGTAGACAGATTAAATGATTTATCTGCAGACCTTACACCTGCAGGAATGAAGAAATATGATGAAGTAAAAGGAGAAATGGATGGCCTATTCGAAACGGCATTGCCATATTTCCAACAAGCAGAAACTTTGAATGGTAAGGATAGAAATACTATCATAGCACTTAAAGAAATATATGCTAGACTGAACAACTTGGAGAAGTCGAATGAGTACAAAGCTAAGTTTGAAGCTATGCAAGCAGGTCAATAAGACAACGTAACATTTAGAAAATACACAAAGGGGTGAATCGCAAGGTTCATCCCTTTTTCATTTATATGTCAAGAAGAATAGCTGAAGCCACTTTCGAATAAGTTGAGAACTGTAAAGAGTTATCTTAAAGTTCTAATTACAACTTATGAGAAGTATTCTATTTGGACTATTAATATTACTAGCTATCAAGTTTTTCTATCTAGACACAAAGCCTGAAAAGCTAGACAGAATTCCAGGCTCTTATCATTCTCTAGAGTTTCTCAGTTATGCTAGAGCCTATCCTTATGATGATATTCCAGATGCTGGATTCTCAAAAGCTTTTGAATTTCATAAAGAAAAATTTCTATCTCATTCCTCTACAAAAGGTAACGATATAGAAGCAATGGGCCCACTGAATACCTCAGGTAGAACTCTAACCGTTGCTATAAATCCTCAAGCGGATAGTGTCATCTATGCAGGCTCTGCTAGTGGAGGTCTGTGGAGATCTCGTAGTCTAGGCTTAGGACGATCATGGGAATACGTAGAGACAGGGTATCCCATACTTGGTGTAAGCACTATAACCTTTGCTCCTAATGATAGTATGACGATGTACATCGGAACAGGTGAAGTCTATAACTATAGCGATACCGGCACTGATGGCGCTTATAGAAGTACCAGAGGATCATATGGCATGGGAATTCTGAAATCAGTAGATGGTGGTAAGACTTGGTCCAAAAGTTTAGACTGGAGCTATAATGAAAAGCATGGTGTATGGATGATAAAAGTCTCACCGCTCAATCCCAACATACTATATGCAGCAACCACAGAGGGAGTCTATAAATCGACGGATGCTGGAGAGACCTGGCAGAGACGGTTACCTGTGATAATGGCTACTGATGTAGAAATAGATCCAAGAGACGATGATAAGGTAATAGTCTCTTGTGGTAATTTAGGCTCTGATAGAAAAGGAATCTATTATACAACTGACGGAGGCTTATTTTGGGAAAGGTCTGAATCTGATGATATGATCCCTTTTCAAGGAAAGATACTCTTAGCTAGGTCTCCTCATGATCCTGATCATCTTTATGCCTCCGTAGGTAATGGGTTCTCAGACGCAGATGCTATGACCCAGTTACTAAAGTCTGAAGACAACGGATTATCATGGACTGAGGTAAATAATCTAGATTATTCTAAATGGCAAGGATGGTTCTCCCATGATGTAGCCATAGATCCATATAACCCTGAAAACTTAATTACTGTGGGTATCGAGGTCTATAAAAGTGTGGATGGTGGTAATCGATTATCTCTGCAGAATGATGCGGGAGTTACAGGAGGTAGGCCCGCCATTGAAGGTCCTGATGGTCCTGCAAATTATGTCCACTCAGATATTCACTTTGTTGCTTATCATCCTAATATTGAAGATCTTGTATTGCTGGGAACAGATGGAGGTGTATTCTTGTCTTTTGATAATGGAGAGACTTTTAGATCCGCTAATGGCGGTATGCAAACGACCCAATTTTATAATGGTTTCAGTGTCTCTAATAGTGATCCTAATTTTGCTATTGGAGGCTTGCAAGATAACTCTACGGTAGTCTTTAGAGGTGATGATACCTGGCAAAGGGCTGCAGGAGGAGATGGTAGCTGGACGGCGATTAATCAGAATAATAATGATGAAGTCTATGCTTCGGCCCAGCGACTTAATATCTTCACTTCTACTGACAATGCAAGAAGTTTCACTGATAGAGTGACACCTTGGTTCCTACCAGGCGATTTGCCACTTTTTATCGCACCTTATGTTGTGCCAGAGTCTAGACCCAGTACAATCTATGGTGGGGCCAGATATTTTTATCGCTCTACTAATAGGGGAAGAGCTTGGAGTACCATGAATGGTGGAGAGATGGTAGATAGTGGCAACAGGATCTATGCAATGGATGTTTCTAGAGCGATACCTACCTCTGTAATGATTGCTACTGTTCCTGAAAACACTAAGGGCTCTGTACTTTTTACAGATGATGCAGGGCAGACTTGGTCTGGTAATAATGCAGATCTGCCAGATAGGGTTCCTAATGATGTGGCTCTGAGTACTCTCAATCCTAACTTAGGCTTTGTCTGTTACAGCGGTTTCGATACTCAGCATGTTTTTGTTACTGAAGACAAGGGGCAGAGCTGGACTGCCATCGATATCGAACTACCCAATGTTCCGACTAATGCTATAGTACTCGATGAAGAGGCCGGTATATTATATGTAGGAACCGATATCAGTGTCTACTATGCGGACGTGACAGACTTAGTAGCAGGTGAGCCTATGGGTGCCCTAGACTGGAAATTATACTCTGAGAATTTATCTAGTGCGACTATAACCATGGATCTCAAAATATCAAGAAGTGATAGAAAGTTATGGATTGCTACTCATGGCAATGGTGCTTACAGAGGCAACCTAATAGATCCAGTCTCAAGTACAGTAGAGGAGCTCGACAACAGTCTGGTTTCTATCTACCCAAATCCATGTTCAGATTATCTCCATCTTTATTCCAAAGACCAAGTCCTCGGATGGACAATCTATAGTCCTGATGCACTAGTTATATTAGAAGGCACTGAACGTACTATAGATCTGACTCATGAGATAACCGGTCAGTATTTTATCAAAGTAAAGACAGATAAATCAGAGCTGGTAAGACCATTTTCTTTATTCAGGTAGACTGAGCTTCAGTACATCCTGCATGGTATGAATGTCAGATTTGTCATGGATAAATTCTGCTGCCAAGACTGCACCTAGCGCAAAGCCCTCTCTAGAAAAGGCTTTGTGTCTAATGCTTATCTCATCTATCTCAGACCTATAGGCGATAGTATGAGTCCCTTTGATATCTTGATCCCTGATGGCTTTGATACCTATTTCTTCTTCGCTTTGTCTATCTAGTGTCCAAGAGGATTTCCTATCTACCTTCTTTATAAGGTCTTCTGCAAGAGTGATGGCAGTCCCACTGGGAGCATCTTTTTTAGTGATGTGATGGGCTTCTGTAATAGCAATGTCATAAGCTGTAAACCCATTCATTAGTTTAGCTAGATGCTGATTCAGTGCAAAAAACACATTGACACCAAGACTGAAATTAGAAGCATAGATAAAGCCTGCTTTATTATCTAGATAAGACTTACAGACCTCTTGGTAGTGGTCATGCCATCCTGTAGTACCGCAGGCCGTTGGTATTTTATTATTAGCTAGAGTCTTGAGATTCTGGAGGGCTACTTTGGGTTTCGAGAACTCAATAGCCACATCGATATCCTTCAAATTATCAGCATTGAATGCATTCAAATTAGAGGAAGAAATCTTAAGAGCAACCTTGTGTCCTCTCTTTCTGGCTATGGAATCTATAATCTTTCCCATTTTCCCATAACCAATTAGAGCAATATTGAGTTTATTAGTAGGCATTAGATATTTTCGTGGCTCAAAGTTAAAAAATCATAAGTGATAGATAACGATTTACTACTCAGGACCATCAATAAGGAATCGGTGGAAAGACCACCAATATGGCTCATGCGACAGGCAGGAAGAATTCTGCCTGAATATAGAGCTATAAGGTCTTCACTATCAGGTTTTATAGAATTAGTGACGACACCTCATCTAGCTGCAGAAGTAACAGTGCAGCCAGTGGATATACTGGGAGTCGATGCTGCTATTATCTTCTCTGACATTCTAGTTATACCAGAATGCATGGGACTAGAATATGAACTGATAGAAAAGAAAGGACCCTATTTCCCTAAGACTATAAAGACGAAAGCAGATATAGACAAACTCATCAGTGGCAAACCAGCTGCAGAGAAATTAGCTTATGTCTACGACGCTTTGACTCTAACTAAGAAAGAGCTGAATGGAAGAGTCCCACTTATTGGTTTTGCCGGAGCACCTTGGACTCTTATGTCTTATATGATAGAAGGACAAGGTTCTAAGACCTTTTCTAAGGCAAAGGCCTTCCTATACAAAGAACCAGAACTGGCTCATCTTCTGCTGGAGAAAATAACTGTGACTATCATTGAGTATCTAAAGCTGAAAAAAGCAAATGGAGCTGATGTGCTTCAGATATTTGATTCATGGGCAGGAATGTTGAATGCAGATCTTTATGCTGAATTTTGTATTCCTTACATAAAACGTATACTCGAAGAGGTTACAGGAGTTCCCAAAATTGTATTCAGCAAGGGAGCTTACTTCTCCATGAATGAGATAGTAGGTCTAGGTGCTGATGTAGTAGGATTAGATTGGACTTATGATCCTTCTAAGTTTCGAGCACAGTTTGGTTCCGAACAAGTCATACAAGGGAACTTAGACCCCTGCGTTTTATATGGTGCACCAGAAGATGTAGGTAATGCGGCTCTAGAGATGATATCAGAGTTCGGAGGTAGGCATATCTGTAATCTTGGACATGGAGTATATCCAGATACACCTTTGGAGAATGTAAAGCACCTCATCAATACAGTGAAATCTTATAAATACTAATTTAAGTTGCTGATATTCAGTGGGTTAGTTCTTGGTTGGCCACCTTTTGGGGTCTATTTTATGTTTCTTGACTATGATGACCTAAATTTAGGCCCTGCAATAACCCATAGAACATTATCCATCTAACAATTTAAAACCCAAAGGATGGGATGGTTCAAAAGATTTAAAGAAGGAATACAAACCGCTACAAAGAATAAGAAGGAAGCCCCTGATGGCTTGTGGTATAAGTGTAAGAAATGTAGTGAGCCGGGTACAGTCAAAGAATTTAGAGAGCAATTCTTTATCTGTCACAAGTGTGGACATCATGCCCGAATAGGTTCTCATGACTATTTCGATATTATTTTCGATGGTAAGTACGAACAACTCTTCGAAGAACTCGATTCTGTTGACTTCTTAGAGTTTACAGATCTTCAATCTTACTCAGATAGACTTGTAAAAGCTAAGGCAAAAACTGACCTCACAGAGGCCATTACAGTAGCCAGAGGAAAAGTGGGTAAAAAGCCACTCGTTATAGCGGCTATGGATTTCACCTTTATAGGAGGTTCTATGGGCTCTGTTATGGGAGAAAGAATCTCTAGAGCTATAGATTACTGCGTAAAGCATAAGGTTCCATTAATGATCTTATCTAAGACAGGTGGTGCTAGGATGATGGAGTCCGCTTTCTCATTGATGCAAATGGCAAAGACTTCAGCTAAGCTGACGCTACTGGCTGCGGCTCAAGTGCCATATTTCTCTTTCCTTACTGATCCCACTACAGGAGGTGTGACGGCATCTTTTGCAATGTTGGGAGATATTAACTTCTCAGAACCTGGTGCTCTAATAGGCTTTGCAGGTCCTAGAGTTATAAAGGAAACAATAAAGAAAGACCTACCTGAAGGATTCCAGAGTTCGGAATTCTTGATAGATCATGGCTTTCTTGATTTCATAGTAAGTAGAAATGAATTGAAAGCTAAGATTTCTGACCTCTTAGTGATGTTTCATAATCCAGCTACTGCATAAAGAAGACCTTCATCTTCTTATCAAAAGGGTCACAATGAGGACCTAGCTCATCTATGAGTTGTGGTCCATACCTAGATATGTATTGGAGTATATTATCGTGGCGTTCTTGTAGGCCTTTAGGGAAGAGATTTTTCTTCAGCTTTGCGATACGTTGGAGGTTCACCTCCTCTTTTTGTTTGATGGCTTTCTTGAGTTTGGATTCAAGGTAGTCTATGCTCTTTTCAGCTTTGGTCGCTTCCGACTTCGTCGTGCTTACGATACTCTTATCTATCTGTTCTACTTGCTCAGCTATCTTGTCGAATACAGCCTTTAGTTCTTCTTTATAGGTGGTCAAGTGATAATCAGCATGTTCTGAGTTCTGTATCATCAGATTGGTTAGAGCTTGTTCATCAGAGAAACTATCATTCAGGGAAAGACCTAGAGTATTCATTTGCTTCGCACTAGCTGGAGTGATAATCATGCCCGATGTACGACGGATAAGCATAGGGAAGGGTAGACCAAAATGCTCAAACTGTGATTTCCTTTCAGTCCAATAGGCAATCTCTCCACCGCCACCTATATATGCGAGATTAGGTAAGATAGTCTCTTGGTAGATGGGACGCATGACCACATTAGGACTGAAGCGCTCAGGGTTATTGTGTATCTCTGTTGTCAGTTCTTCTAAGGTCCATTTTTTATTTAGGTCCTTTACGATATAGTTGTCACCCTCCTTTTCTATTCTGGCTCTAGCATTTTTACTGAGATAGAAGAAGTTGATATCACGGACATGTGCCTGTGCATCATAACCTATAGCTTCTTTAATGGACTCTTGAGTTTCAGTGACTTTGTGATGACTGGCTTGCTCAAAGATCTCCTTTTTTATAGTTGGAATAAGTGCACTCTTCAGTTTTTTGTTGTTCATTCTAAGGATGACTAAGCCTAGATGATCAAACAAGATATGGGTTAGCCTAAAGGAAAATTCAGCATAGGTCTTTATAGAGGAGAGTTGCGTACTAAGCTTTTCTAGTATTGGGAGTGCTAAGGACTTATCTCCTAGAATCTCTTTTACTTGAATTAAGACCGTATCTAGACCTGAGGTGGATAACTCTCCGACTGGCCCACCTGCAGCTGTTTCCCATTCTATTTTCTTACCATACAGATGGCAGTGATTTATTTCTTCAAAGTCATGGTCTTCTCCACCTATCACAAACACTGGTACGAACTGCTTAGAAGGAAAGGCTATTCTTAGCCGATCAGCAAGATTTACAGCACTGAGGATTTTGAAGATATAATAGAGAGGTCCTGTCAGTAAAGAGGGTTGATGAGCAGTAGTGACAGTGAAGGTATTCGGCTCCTTAAGAGCGGCTAGGTTGTTACTCGTCTTTTCACTATTCTTAGTCTGGCTATACTGATCTTGTAGGACCGAGTGCAGTAAGGATCTATCTACTTGATGTTGCTCTCTGTTAGCTATGACCTGCTCAAAGTATTTAAACTCTGAAATATAGCTTTGAAAAGATTCGAACTTTTCATTCTCTAAGGTGAATGTCCGATCCCTATTGGACAACTGGGGAATACTCGAAAAGTCTACTTCTTTAACTTCCATATGCGATGCAAAGGTAGAAATAAGAATACCAGAGAAAGGTTTTAGAAATGACTAATTAGGAAGGGTATGGGCAAAAAAATAAGAGGTTGTCCATGTAACAACCTCTTAACAGGGCAATATTTAAAAATCAGTTAAACTTTTAAACTTTAAAGGTCACTTTAGACCTTAGTTATAGCTCAGATACTTATTTCGATCAATTCGTTGCTTGGGATGTGAAAAAAAATGAAGTTTTTTTGATTTTTCTTCAAAGCCTAATAAATACGGGGTTTATAGCAGAAATAAATATTAATATTCATTGGAAAATTGATGCAAAACCTAGCTAAATCGCTGCTAAAGTTATCTTTGTACCACATTCTATTACTATAGTGTCATGGATAGCAATTTCGTTATCCCCAAACAGTAACTATTTTCAATGGCGGACCCAAAAAGGTATGAATTAAGAGGTGTATCAGCTTCCAAGTCTGAAGTGCATCAAGCTATAAAAGGTTTGGATAAAGGACTTTATCCTTTAGCATTCTGTAAGATTTTACCAGATGTAGCAGGTGGCGATAGTGATTATGTCAATATTATGCATGCCGATACAGCAGGAACTAAGACCAGTCTGGCTTACATGTATTGGAAAGAAACAGGCGATCTAAGTGTTTGGGAGGGCATCGCACAAGATGCTATCGTAATGAACCTTGATGATATGGCCTGTGTAGGTATTACTGAGGGTATACTTTTGAGTTCTACTATCGGGCGGAACAAGAATCTAATAGACGGTGATGTAATCGCTACTCTAATATCGAGCACAAGTCAGTTCTGTAATATGCTGAAAGAGCATAACGTAGATATTCACCTGGCTGGTGGAGAGACAGCGGATGTAGGAGATATCGTAAGGACAATAGACGTAGGCTTTACGGCCTTTGCCAGGGCCAAGAAATCAGACCTTATTATTAATGATATCAAGCCTGGTAATGTCATTGTAGGTTTCGCTTCGTATGGTCAGGCGACTTATGAAGACAGTTACAATGGAGGCATGGGCAGTAATGGACTGACTTCTGCTAGACATGATGTCTTCGATCATAGTTATGCTAAGAAGTACCCCGATAGCTTTGACGCTAATACCCCTCTAGAGGTTATCTTCTCAGGGAGCCAAAAACTAACTGATACCATAGAAATAGATGGACAGGAAATCACTATTGGAAAGCTGGTCTTAGGTGCAACTAGAACCTTTCTTCCTCTATTAAAGCAGATACTCTCTAATCATAAGGACAAAATCTCTGGTATCATACACAATACCGGTGGTGCTCATACCAAAGTCAAGAAATTCGCTCCTGGAGTGAAAGTGATTAAGAATAACTTATTACCTGTACCACCACTATTTGAACTGATACAAAAGGAGTCAGGAACGAGTGATGAAGAAATGTTCCAAGTATTCAATATGGGTACTAGGCTAGAAATATATACTGACAAAGAAACTGCAAAGGAACTAATCCAAATATCTGAATCTCTAAATATTGCTGCGCAAGTTATAGGTAGGGTAGAAGCAGCGGATAACGCTAGTGTAGAAGTGCATCATAAGGGGGAGGTGTATAAGTATTAGCCTTCAGATGAAGTCTATTCTTCTTCACCTTTATCCATAAAACCTTTCACCATCTCTTCTCCTTCTTTCATGACATTCTTTAGTGTAGAAGAAGTGTCTTGCATGGACTCTGATAGATCTTCGGTGACCTCTTTTCCTTTTTCTACTATCTTGTCGCCCATCTCTTTGAGCTTACCCATATCCACTTTGTCTTCTACCGCATCCTTGGTTTGTTGATAGACCATTCCTGCTTTTTCTACGATCTTGCCAGAAGAGGTTTTTAGATTATCGACGGCGTTAGTGAGATACTCTTTCTCTAGAATGTCATCAATAAAGTCCATTGACTTACCGGTAGTGCTGGTAGCTGTTTTTCCAGTATTGAAAAGTAGTTTGACGAGTTTCTTTATCATAGTATCCTTTTGTAATTATAAGTGGTGGTAAGCTTTACATCTATATTAACCCCACGGAGTACTTTCAAAGTTTCAATAATCCCAGAAATCGAACCCCATAGTTTAGCAATTAATGCTGAGAAAGATTTTCTAACTGGTCAAATTTATTTCCTTCAAATTCTCAATCCTGTTTCTAGCCAGAAAATCATCTATAGTTTCAAAATGTTCAATGACTCTTTTGTTTTTGAACTCAAAGACCTTATTAGATAAGCCCTGAAGAAAAGCTCTATCGTGCGAAACAAGTATTAATGTCCCATCAAAATCTAGTAAGGCTTCTTTGAGGACATCCTTTGATTTAAGATCTAGGTGATTCGTAGGCTCATCTAATATCAGAAGATTAACAGGTTCTAGCAGTAGCTTGACCATCGCTAATCTTGTTCTTTCTCCACCAGACAATACAGACACTTTTTTATCTATATCATCTCCACTAAACATAAACCTCCCTAATATATTCTTGAGTTGTGTTCTGACGTCACCTTTAGCGACCTCCTCCACAGTCTCAAATATTGTCATGTCGGGATCGAGTAAGGAAGCCTGATTCTGAGCAAAATATCCAACCTCTACATTGTGTCCCAGTTTGCATTCTCCTTCGACCTCTATCTCTCCAAGAAGTGCTTTTATCATCGTAGATTTTCCTTCTCCATTCCTGCCTACAAAAGAGACTTTCTCGCCTCGCTCTATAGAGAGGTCTGCATCTCTGAAGACGACTTTATCTGCATAGCTCTTAGATAATCCTTTAGCAGTGACTGGGTAATCTCCAGAACGCTTGCAGGGTGGAAAACGTAATTTGATAGAGGATGTATCTACTTCATCTACCTCTATGATTTCTAGTTTCTCCAGCATCCGCTCCACCGAACTCACTTGGTTTGTCTTAGAGTAAGTGCCTTTGAATCTTTCTATGAAGCGTTTGTTATCGGCTATCATTTTCTGTTGCTCCTTGTAGGCTTTTAGCTGATGGGCCCGACGATCTTTTCGTAGCTCTAGGTAGTGAGAGTAATTTGCCTTGTAATCATAGATTCTGCCCATCGTAATCTCGATCGTTCTGTTAGTGATATTATCGATGAAGGCCTTGTCGTGAGAGATGACGAGTACAGCTTTGGCTTTATTCACCAAGAAGTCCTCCAGCCAGATGACAGATTCTATATCAATGTGATTAGTTGGCTCATCTAAGAGTATCAGGTCGGGCTTCTGTAGTAAGATCTTTGCCAGTTCTATTCTCATTCGCCATCCACCACTAAACTCACTCGTCGGGCGATGCATGTCCTCTTGCTTAAAGCCAAGTCCTTTCAAAGTCTTTTCTACTTCTGCATCATAATTGACTTCTTCTAGTGCATAATAGATTTCACCGAGATCTGTAACCCTATTGATGATATCCATGTATTCTTTAGACTCGTAGTCTGTTCTTGTCTCTAGCTGCTTGTTTAGTTTTTCCATTTCATCCCTCATCTGGAAGACTGTCCTGAATGCCTTAGAAGCCTCTTCGGATACTGTACAGTTGTCATCTAGCAGAAGATGCTGTGGGAGATAAGCTATGATGGCTTCTTTTGGACGCTGGACATTGCCCTTCGTTGGTTTTTGTAAGCCTGCTATGATTTTCATGAGGGTAGATTTGCCAGCACCATTCTTACCCATAAGGGCTATCTTATCAGAGTCATTAATAACGAAGCTCACATTTTTAAATAGTGTCTGAGCGCTAAACTCCACAGCCAAATCATCAACAGAAATCATAGACGTTTATTTGGCGGCAAAAGTAGGATAAAAATGTAATTGGGAGAGCGGCTGTTTTTATATGATTTTAGTGTAATGATTGACCAAAGCATAAATGTTGATAGAAAGGAAATTGGTTAGAATAACATACATATGCGACTTGTATACCGCTCCTCTGGAGCTATAGAACGGTTTGAAATATTTTCTAATGATATATTGCGACTCTGTGGCTAATCTCATTTTGCTAAAAAGCTTCGATTGTAATCTTGTTTTGATTGTTTCTATAGTCCGCGTTTAATTAGATGACTTCTCAAATGAAGAGCTCCAGAGGAGCTACAATATCACTAGATAATAATTAGGATGCATCTACGAGCTTCAGAGAAGCGACACCTCTTTATTCAAATAATGTTGATTCTTATCATCGAATTTATAGGCATATTGGCATCCTTTAGATATGACAGTTTTACATATCGCTCCTCTGGAGCTTTAGAACGGTATAAAATTATTTCTAATGATATATGGCACTCTGTGGCTAATCTCATTTTGCTAAAAAGCTTCGATTGTAATCTTGTTTTGATTGTTTTTTATAGTCCGCGTTCAATTAGATGACTTCTCAAATGAAGAGCTCCAGAGGAGCTAAATATGATTAGATAATAATTAGGATACATCTATGAGCTTAAGAGAAGCGGCATCTCTTTATTCAAATTGTGTTCATTCTAGGCATTGAATTTATAGGCATATTGACATCCTGTAGATATGACAGTTTTACATATCGCTCCTCTGGAGCTGTACAACGGTATGAAATGTTTTCTAATGATATAATGCCACTCTGTGGCTTATTTTCATTTTGCCCAAACCTTTGACTGTGATCTTGTTTAATTGAGTTCTATAGTCCGCGTTCTAGTAGATGACTTCTTAAATGAAGAGCTCCAGAGGAGCTAAATATGATTAGATAATAATTACGATACATCTATGAGCTTCAGAGAAGCGACATATTTTATCATTCGAATAGATATTCATCCTTATAGTCGATTTTATAAGCATCTAGGAATTCTACATATTCCTCTTTGAATGATTTCTTTCGATGATGATCCTCCTGATTTATAATATAATTGGTTATCCTACTTAGCTGGGATTGACTAACAGTAAATGCTCCAAAGCCTATTTGCCAAGAGAATTTGGATTTTATAAATCCTTTTTCATTTATCCATTTAGAGCTATTTGATTTTATATCTCTCACAAGATCTGACAGATTGCAATTTGGTTTAGTTCCAATTAACAAATGTATATGGTCAGGCATGCCGTTAATTTGCATTAGCTTTTGGTCTTTGTTAGATATGATCCCTGTGATGTATTTATACAATTCATCTTTCCATTGAATGCTAATGTGATTCGCTCTGCCCCTTACGGCAAATACGACGTGGAAATATAGTTGTGAATAGGTGTTGGCCATTTGCTAGAAATTTTATGTCGCTCCTCTGGAGCTGCGAAATCATAATGAATATATTCTATTAATGTGTTGCCACGCTGTGGCTAATATTATTCAGTTTTTTTCTTATGTATACTTTACTTCTATATATACCCCACATAGTTGTGAGGGGTGATAGCCTGTAGCTCTTTTCTTACCTCATCAGATATATCCAGAGTTTCAATAAATTCTGCTATCGAATGCTCTGTAATCTTCGCATTTCCTCTGGTCAGGGCCTTCAAGGCTTCATAAGGCTTAGGGTAGCCCTCCCTTCTCAGTATATTCTGAATGGCTTCTGATACTACTGCCCAGTTAGCTTCTAAGTCTGCCTTAAGTTTTGCGGTGTTGAGTTCTACTTTACTGAGACCTTTGAGTAGTGATTTAAAGGCTATCGTTGTATGTCCAAAAGGAAGACCCAGGTTTCTAGTTACTGTGCTATCTGTAAGATCTCTCTGTAATCTAGAGATAGGTAGTTTCTGTGCAAGGAAGGAAATGATACCGTTGGCCATTCCAAAGTTGCCTTCAGCGTTCTCGAAATCAATCGGATTAACTTTATGTGGCATAGCAGAAGAACCTACTTCATTGGCGATCACTTTTTGCTTGAAGTAATCCATGCTTATGTAGGTCCACATATCTCTGCAGAGGTCGACTAGGATAGTATTTATTCTACCGACATTCTGCAGTAAGGCTGCAAGATGATCATAGTGGCTAATCTGAGTAGTAAATTTTGACCTTTCTAATCCTAGGTCACCGATCATTGCATCTGCAAATTTTGGCCAATCTACTTTAGGGAAGGCCACTTTATGTGCATTGAAGTTACCAGTAGCGCCTCCGAATTTGGCTTTAATCGGTAACTGCTTGAGGAGTTCTAGCTGGTTGGCTAGTCTTTCTATGAATACTCTGATTTCCTTTCCTACAGTAGAAGGACTTGCTGCTTGGCCATGTGTCCTAGATAGGATAGGAATACCTACATACATATTATCCAGCTCTTTTAGCCTATTGATGACAGCAGTTAGTTCTGGATAATAACATTCAGTTAGGAAGTCTGATACTAGGAGAGGAGTAGCCGTATTATTGATGTCTTGAGAAGTCAATGCAAAATGCACCCACTCAAGATGCTCTGTAAGACCCTCGGCAGACATTTTATCTTTTATGAAATACTCTACAGCTTTTACATCGTGATTCGTCGTTTTCTCTATGTCTTTTATCGCCTGAGCATCAGCTTCAGAAAAATCATTAGTGATGCTATCAAGAAACGGTATCGAAGACTGGAGACTAGATAGTTGAGGGAGACCTAGATTTATGAGTGCTTTGAGATAATGGATCTCTACTTTCACTCTATATTTTATCAAGGCATATTCTGAGAAGTAATCCTGAAGAGCGGCTGTCTTACTTGCGTATCTTCCATCTATTGGCGTAACTGCTTTGAGCATTATTGTTTTTGCGCAAAAGTAAGGACTTAGATGCTTATATCGGTATGATGTATAGCTTCTTATAGGTAGGTATAAAAGACAAAAAACCTAGCTCTTCAGCTAGGTTTTTCGTTAATCCATTTTTTCATTATCTATCCACCTATAAGACAGACAAATTGCTTTGTTACCCCTACTAGGAGCTGAATTTATTTTATTATTTCTTCTGAAAGCCCCTAATACTCTAGGTATTGCTTGAATCTTTTATGTGACCAAAGCCAAGAATGAGGAGATTCTAAGATGAGTTTTTCGAGATTTTGCTTATAAATCTCAGTCACTTGTGGACTTGATAGTTTGTGACCTGGAGGTAATAGTTCTTTGACCTCAGCTTCATAGTAGCCTCTTTTCACGCGACGGATATCAAAAGTGTAGGTCGCCAGGCCTGAATTGGCTACATAGTTTCCTGCCCCCTGATGAAATCTTGCCTTGCTTCCTAGAAAGTCCAGTTCTATGTTCTTTTCGCTTCCACTTGGCTTTTGATCTGCTATGAATACGATACCTACTGGCCGCTCTACTTTATGGAGC
The DNA here is from genome assembly GCA_937921825.1 of uncultured Saprospiraceae bacterium. GTDB lineage: Bacteria > Bacteroidota > Bacteroidia > Chitinophagales > Saprospiraceae > RFSX01. Next base: position 61,429 of record CAKZVK010000043.1, on the reverse strand, counting down.
TGCTTGAAGTACTTTGCGGTATTATAGGTGGGTATGACACTGACGTTATTGCCAGATCGCCCTGAGATCATGTATTTATTGATATAGGGATTGGATAGAAATTTTACCACTCCTACTAGGTGGTGCTTCATTTGTAGTCCTAGACACAGTGGTGCCCATTCCCAGTTGTTGTAATGTTGACTGTATATAATAATGTTAGAGCTACTATTAAAGACATCATCCATCACTTCAGCATTTCTAAACTTGTATCTAGGTATCAGCTTTTCTGGCTTAGTTGCAAGTCCCTTTATTGATTCGAGAAGTATGTCTATGAAGTTCTTATAAAAGGCAGAGGCTATGATTTTTCTTTCTTTTTCAGTTTTATCGGGAAAGCAATAGGCCAGATTTCTATTGATAACATGGACACGATATCTCAATACATACTTAAAGAAGATTCTAAGTAGATCAGAGATAAAATAGAGTAGAGGAAAGGGAATAAGAGCAAAGAGTCCTATGAGCAAGCGGAAGAACAGGTATGAGACAAATTTCATCCTTTGAGCTGGTTAAATAATTTCTATTGTATCCTCTTGTTCCATATCTGGAAAAAGTTTAGATCTATTAAGATCCATATGGATAAAGATGTTAGAGCAGTAACCGTAAAAAGCATCTGTGAGCAGCGATTTCAAATGGTCCATACTTTCTATCTGTCCATCTCTGAACTTAAAGGTCTGCTCTAGGAGGTTCTTTTCCACTTTCAGACTATATCGGCCATTCATAATAAATACCTGTACCCTCATGTCCTCTTTTGTCCATTCGTCTGCTACTCTCATTTATTGTTCTTTTTGTCTGTGGCTGTGGCCTTGATGCTTTTGCTTAGGGCCTTATAGATTGCTGTAAGTTGCTTATCCTCTTTCAGCATCTTCAGATGTTCTTTCATGACCTTATTGTCCTCTCTGATTGCAGGGCCAGTCTGTATAGCGCAAGGGTCAGAGGACAGTATTCTATCATAGGTCAACTGTGCTATAGGCGCCAGTATTTTGGGATCTAGTGCATTTTCAGCTAGGTACTTATTGGTTAGACAGGCTAAGTGATTGCTGAAATTATTGAGCATGACTGCCGATAGATGATATTTCATCCTCTCATGATCATTGGTCTCTTTTACTAAAGGGGACAATTGCCTCGCCAACATTCTGAACTTTCTGGTAGCCTTGGGATTGTTACCATGGATAAGGAAAGGGACTTCCTTAAGGTTTACCTTTTTCTTCTTTTTGAAGGACTGAAGAGGGTAGAAGGAGCCATAGTTCTCTGCAGTCTTTTGTAAAAAGTTAGTCGGGGTTGCACCGGATGTATGCGCTAGATATTGCTGAGGTCCTAATTTGGGTAATTGCTTAGAGACTTCTTTTATCGCATCATCATGAACCATGATAAGGTATAAATCCGCACTGATCATTAATTCAGTCAGATCATCTGTGGCTTTAGCCTTTACTTTTCTTGCCAGACTGCCTGCATTAGAGATATCACGACTATAGACTTGTGTGATGTTACAGCCTATGTCTAAAAGTGCGGGTATTAGATGTGACGCTATATTACCTGCCCCTATACTTACTATGTTTAGCTCTTTGGACATGAGAGCTTCTTAAGATCGTTTCTTTTCTGTCCTTCTGTAATGGAGTCCCATAAAGAAACCTAATAGCATCAAGCAGGCCCCCGACCAGAATAAATTTATACCTGGAAACATCTTTGCTTCTAGGACTATGATATCATTACGCTTGACATTTTCTGCGATGTCCAGAACTATATCGGTATTAGATCTGTCGTCTTGTGCTACCATGAAGGAGAACTTTTCATTGACTGGATCTATCTTCATCAGTCGCATATGGACTCCCATTTTGATATCGTAATCCTTGATGTTAGACGGCTTAGTATCTCTGATGATATAGATAGGTTTAAGCGTGACCATGTCAGACTTTCTGATCATGATTGCTTGGATAGCAATATCATCAGGCTCTGGTATATAGTTCTTGTTCTGCACCTCTTTGTCAAATCCTTGCAGAATATACTCTTCCTCATTGTAGAAGAATGATTCTCCTTGTTGGAGATGAAAGACCTTGTATTCTAACTTGTCTTCAGTAGAGAAGTAGTTATCAAAGGCTTTTTCATTTAGTCTGACTTTTAGTCCTAGCTCGTTGATTTGTTCTGGGTATTGGTAGAGCATATTCTCACGTACTCCTATAGCTGTCTCTATTACTTCGTCATACTCTCCATCTAGTGACTTGAAATTAATGGTCACTCCCATTCCTATGTCATTAGTATGTTCTAGGTAGTCACTGTGCTGAGGATCAAAATTGATGCCCTCTATTAGTCCATAGTTTTCTTTAGTGAAGATAGTGTCACCTATGCCTAGTGTATACGTCACATATTTCAGGGAGTCCTCTTCTTCCTTAGCGAACTTGATATCCATCTGACTCTGTGGCAATGAGGCGATACTCGTAAAGATATCTTTACCTAAGAAGTGCTTAGCATCTGGGTTAGATGCTGCTACTTTGGTAAGGTCATTAGAAAAGAGAATATTAGGGTAGACGTAGAAAGGATCAATGTTCCCTCTTTCCTTATCTTCTTTTTCAAATTTGATCTTGAAGGTTCTCATTTTCCCTTCTATGGTATCACTTTCGTAAGTGATCCAATAGTCATTCACAAAGAAGGGTTCTTGCTTTATGAGTTTGACTGATGAGGCAAGATCTTTATTTTTTATGAGTCCTTTCATGACAAAAGGATTAGTCGTCACGACTGATTGATTAAGTCCACTTGTCAGGACACCTATGATCATAATACCGAACCCCGCATGTGCAAAGACAGATGAAGCCATCTTAAGATTCATCTTAGCCTTTGTGACTAGGTAAGCGAAATTTGATGTCATGGTATAGAAGGCACAGAAGCCTAGTACGATATACTTCCAATGGTAGTAATTTATCCAGAGGCTCAATAGACCTGTAAGAGCTGCAGCTATAGCAGCATGAATTAGCTGTGTTTTTGCAAAGCTTACTTTTTGATTCTTGGAGAAGTACTCCGTTTTATATCTCAGAAAAATAGCCTTGGCCGATAAGACCATCACGAGGACTGAGGTCCAGATTTGGAACTTATTAAAATGGGGTATTGGGTCTTTTATCACTGTGCCCGTAAACTCTGGATCAAAAATACCCACTATAGCATTCATTACTGGAAGAGAAGTAGAGGCCGCTATTATAGCTCCACTAAAGAATAATACTAAAGCTCCGACAAACATCCAAAACTCTCTTGAGTATGCCGACTCTTCTTTTTTGAATACAGGTATGATACTGCTTTTTACGATATAAAGATATAACGCCACTAATGCCGTAAACCCAACTAAAAATATAAGCTGCGGTTCCAAGCCCATCTCAGTAAAAGCATGCGCTGAGGTATCACCCAGTATACCACTCCTTGTAAGATAAGTAGAGTAGAGTACAAGTATTAAAGTCAATGTATAATAGATGTACGTGCTTCTTATAGCCCGCCCTGTACTTTTTGCGATAAGGTTAGTATGTATGCCTGCAACTAATATGAGCCATGGTACAAAAGACATATTCTCCACAGGATCCCATGCCCAATAGCCTCCAAAGCTTAAAGCTTCATATGCCCAGGCACTGCCCATTAGTATTCCTGTTCCCAATATTCCTCCAGAGAAAAGAGCCCACTTAAGAGCAGGGTCTAACCATTCCTTGTATCTGCCTGTAAAGAACCCAGCAGTTGCATAAGCGAAGGGTATAGTAGCAGAAGAAAAGCCTAAGAATAATGTAGGTGGATGTATCGTCATCCAGTAGTTCTGTAAGAGGGGATTCAATCCCGTACCACTGATGACACTGACATAATCTGCTTTCTCGAATATAGGTGCTGCAAATACATCTCGGAGTAGGGTAGTCGGATTACTTCCAATCTTATAGATAAAGTCTCCTATCTCTATGTGGATGCCAAGGAGCATGCTGGCAAGGATAGCTTCTACAATACCTACAAACATAAGTACAGGCGCCTCCCAGCTTCCACTTTTTTTGATTATCACTAACCCTAAGATGATATGCCAGAACATCCATAGTAGGAAACTCCCTTCCTGTCCTTCCCAGAAGGCGGACAGAATATATTTCATCGAAAGATCCTCGGAGACATGGGCTTGTGCATACGAGTATTCGTACATCTGATTAACCATGACATAGAAAAGCATGGCGATGATACCAAAGGTAGCTAGGCCATGTGTTATGAATCCCCAGCGACCGAATTTCGTCCAAGTTCCTTTATTATCTAGTTCTGATTTACTGGCGTTGTAATAAGAGACGATGCTGAAGAGAATAGTGACAAATCCGAGGATCACACAAAAGTGACCGAATATGCCTGGCAGTAAATGTTCTCCTATGTATTGTATATCTGAATTCAAGAGGCTAGGCTAGCTTCTGATTTAAGCTTAAGCTCTTCGTCTTTATACTTCGATGGGCACTTAAGTAAGACCTCATCGGCTACGAAAGTTTCATCTTGCATTTCTCCTGTGACGACAACAGTCTCTGATAGTTCGAAGTCTTGAGGCTTGGGCTTTTTGATGATGACCTTCTTTGATATACCGTCACTATCTACCATTCTGAACGAAAAAGAGTTGGGACTTTCTACAGGATCGTATTTGATGTCAAAGTTTTTATCGATTTGACCAGCTATTTTTACTCTTGTGTTGTTAAGAGTAGCTGCTTCGAAAGTCGCATAAGTGCTCACATCTTTGGAGGCCGATACGATGATAGCAATAGCAGCAATCAAAGCAAGAAGACCAATGAGGTAAGTTTTTTTCATAGTTCAGATATTAATGAAAATGATCTTTATCAAAGATAAGGTCTAAAGAGAACTAATTCTACCACAAATAAATTATTTGGAATCGATATAAATCGCTTATTCATTGAACAAAGCTTCCACAAAGGCAGATCTATTGAAGACCTGCAGTTGTTCTATACCTTCTCCGACACCGATGTACTTGATAGGAATCTTGAATTGATCAGATATTCCTAGTACGACACCTCCTTTAGCAGAGCCATCTAGCTTAGTGAGGGCTAGCGAAGTCACAGTAGTGGCAGCTGTAAACTTATTAGCCTGTTCTATAGCATTCTGGCCAGTAGTAGCGTCTAATACAAGCATGACCTCGTGAGGCGCACCTGGTAGCTTTTTGTTTATGGAATTAGAGATTTTTGTGAGCTCCTCCATGAGGTGCTTCTTGGTATGTAATCTTCCAGCAGTATCTATGATGCAGAGATCTATATCATTATTCATGGCATATTGCACTGTTTCATAGGCTACAGCTGCAGGATCTGTGTGCATACCTTTACTATAGAACTCCACTTCATTTCTATCTGCCCAGATCTTGAGCTGATCTACTGCGGCTGCTCTAAAGGTATCTGCGGCTCCGAGGACGACCTTCTTGCCTTTCTTCTTGAACTGATAAGCAAGCTTGCCTATCGTTGTTGTCTTACCCACACCATTGACACCGACTACAAGTAGTACATAGGGGATATGGAAATCTGGGTAAATGAAATCTTCGACATCTTCAGTGTTATTTTCAGAAAGGATGTCTACGACTACATTCTTGAGAATGTTATTGAGTTCTTTAGTATTGAAGTATTTCTCATCTGCGACCTTTTTCTCTAGTCGCTCTATGATCTTTACTGTAGTATCAAGGCCAACATCTGAAGAAATCAAGATGCCTTCTAGCTCATCGAGGAAGCTCTCGTCTACTGTAGCTTTTCCAGCTACAGCTTTAGCTATCTGACCGAATAGGCTCTTCTTAGTCTTCTCGACTCCTTGGTCAAGTTCTTTCTTTTTATCTCTAGTAAAGTACTTTTTGAATATGCTCATGTCCGTTGTTAAGGCGTAACATAAAAAAAAGGCAAAGTGATGACCTTGCCTTTTAGTATTTCTTGATTGTAGCTCTTACTTCTTAGCGAAGAATTCTTTCACTTTATCTTTGTGTATAATGACCTCTTTGTAAGTATACTTTCCAGTAACAGGGTCTTTGATACTTTTTACAACCTTGCAAAAATCTCTACCTGATCCTGCATTGGCCGCTCTCTGAGCTACTCTTGCGTTCTTTGATACTTTAGCCATGTTTATTTAATTTCTTTGTGAACGGTATATTTCTTCATAACAGGATTGTACTTTTTAAGTTCCATTCTGTCAGGAGTATTCTTTCTATTCTTCTGAGTTACATATCTTGACATACCGCCTAGACCTGATGATCTGTGTTCAGTACATTCTAGTATAACTTGGATTCTGTTTCCTTTTGACTTTTTTGCCATCGCTAATTACTTACTTGTTCTTATTACTTTAAATCTATACCGATATCAAATCCAGCTTTCTGTTGCTTCTTTAAGAACTCATAAATGCCAATCTTGTTGACTGTTCTCATTGCTGATGCAGAAATCTTTAGTTGAACCCACTGATCTGTCTCAGGGATATAGTATTTCTTATTGTTCAAATTCGGAAGGAATCTTCTTCTCGTTTTTCTTTTAGAGTGAGAAACGTTGTTTCCACTAATCGGCTTCTTCCCTGTTACTTGACAAATTCTAGACATGATATCTCTTGTTATATTACTTTAAAAGCGGTGCAAAAGTAAGGCTTTTATTACTGAACATAAAGCCTATCGACGCATTAAATGCATCATTTATGCGATAATTTCCCTCTGAGGCCCATTTTTTCAATTTGCAGGGTCTTTTCATCCTCCAGAATACGTCAGTTTTCTCCTTTCTATGCAAATAATTAGCAACTGCCTTGCAAAATATAAACAATTAAAAAGGGAATCTAGTGTAATAATGTTTCGAATCTGTCTTCTAGTTGTGTCAAATAATAAGATTAATTTTTAAGAAACTAGATTAAAAAATATTTAAGGTAATGAAATCACTAATCGCACTCTTAGTGTTTATTTGCTGTGGTATGACAGCAACGGGTCAATGGTCAATAGGTCCGAAAATCTCATACGGTACAATAACCCAAGGAGCGGAAGAAATTAGAATAATTCCAACTTCTGATGTTGTTCCTCCTCAAATGTCATTTCTTGGAGGAAACTCCGTTAAGTCTGTTGGATTTATGCTTCATAATAAGATAGGACCAGGTTTCCTTCAGATAGAAGCACTAGGTACTGAATATTCTCTTGCATTTTCTTCACAGGAATATGGAAGATCAGTATCAGGACCAACGACTTACACAGAAAAGCATACTATTCTAGAAATCCCTGTTTCTGCGGGTATTAGCCATAAGAATTTCAAGTTAGGCGTAGGCCCTGTACTAGAGATGAGGCTGGTTAAGGATTCTGAATTAGTACAACTGGATAGATATGAGGACACTGCTGACAAGTTCAATGGAGGTTTCCAAGGACTAGTAGGGTATTCAGTTGGTAATATAGTTATAGACCTAAGATATGTATACAGATTTACAGGAATCGTAGATGGCTTTGCTATCGGTAACGATATCTTGAAACTGAACAAAAGTGCTAACAGAGTATCTGTTTCGCTAGGATACACTATCGATCTATCAAAAGAAGAGGTAGAAGTGCCTGTTAAGGAAGAAACGCTTCCGTTGGCATACTAAGATATTTTCTAACACTTTTTTATACTTAAAAAGAGCGGCCACTAGTTGGTTGCTCTTTTTTTTGTGAGAAACTCAGGTGTCTTACCTTTGTGGTAATCCGAGCATATGAGCAGAACTGAGTTTAATAAGTATATCAAGTCCCTAGATGAAGATGAGTTACGCAAAGAGCTGACCGCCATCTATCAAAAGGTTCCTGAAGTCAAGATGCATTATGCCATGGAACTAGGTAGTGATGCAGATAGAATGAAGATATTCCGAACTGCCAAGAAGGACATAAACAATCTGATCTATATTAGGAATAGGCCACGTAAGAGACCAAGGATTCAGAAAATCAAAACTATCCTTAAGGATATCTCTAAGATTTCTGTTTTTGAGCATGAGATGGCAGAGCTCTATCTCTTTGCCTCTGAATGTCAAATGCAATATCTCCTCAGGAGACCAAGTACCACCAAGGCAACCTACAATAACTGTATAGAAAACTTCAAGAAGGCCTGTGAGATTATCAAGCAGCTGTCTTTACAGAATCAGTTTAAGGATCGCTGTCAGATGCTCGCTACAGATTCTGATTCCTTATTTATGATAGAGGAGGAACTGGAAGAGATTTATAATGAGACTTTCCGCTCATAGCTTAGAGCTGGACATAATAGACGTCCGAGTCATTCCTAGGTATGCTATTCACTCTAAAAGCGCCACTCTGATTATCACAATGCTCTAGTAGGTCAAAGACTAGACAAGATTTTGGCAAGCCCGAAAAGATCAAGGTAAAATGATTCTCTCCCGCCTCCACTGCTTTCCATGTAGGAAAGTAGCTTATGTTCTCCGCATGCACTAATTCCGAACTATGGTCAGAATGTTGATCATAGAGATAGGTCGTAGGCCAGATTCTTATATAGCTGGCATAAGGCGTCGTCTGTATACAATGCACGACAACCTGACCAGCCTCATGCACCAGTGTCTGTAGTTCCGCTATGATATCGGGACTGACTACCCTAGAAGGGGTCTCTATAATTGTAGGATTGCTCATGTTGTCATTTCGTGCAGATGCCTTGCACGGTTCTCGCTTTTATTGCATTATCAATCACGAAATTAATTATTCCCTAAATCTGAACAAATGAACAGAACACTTATTATCAAATCTATAGAGCAGATTAAGAAAGGCAAAACCTTCTACCGCAGCAAGGTTCCACAGACTCTGGAGAACAAAAAATTATGGGATGAGCTGCGACAGGAAATGACACAAGGTTATACCATAGACCTTCCATCAGTCAGACATATGAATTCCCCTAGTAGAGCATGAGGAAAGTGAATGCATTCAAAATTCACTTTCTGAAGGAAGAAGTCCATATTTCATTCAGAAGAGAGGACCCAGGGCTAGAGTATGTCTATGGTCAGAAGCGTCTCTGTTCTAAGCTGGTCTTGTCTATGGATACCATCGCGGTCTTGCGTCAAGAGATGCAAGTACATCACAATGTAAGTTCGATGTTCTTCTTGGAGCGGACAATAAGAAAGTCTAACGGTATAGAACAACTGATGAGTACTATTAGAAAAAGAAAACTGAAATATAAGATATCAGCGCATACTCATTGCTAGCCCATTTTTTTTCGGTGGGGATTGAGCAGGTTTTCGTTTAAGCAGGACTAAGAGATTAGTCCTGTTTTTTGATTTTGTAGCTTTTTAGAGGCCCATTATTAGAACTGACTATAAGGTGCTTTTCGCCTTGAATTTTTATCCACTCCATGTCTCTAGAGTCATGATCAAAATAAAGTCCAGATTCATGACTAGGGAGGCAATCAAATTTTAAATTTCCTATACCCAGGGCTAATCCGCCACCTAAGCCATCATATCTGACAGTTTCTACTTCTACGTTGTAGTGATTGCCGCTATATAAAACGTCTAAGTGCCCATCATTATTAATGTCCTCCACTAGAAAATCTTTAATTGGTCCCATCTGCATTAGAGCCGGTAGCTTGTGGGCTTTGAATTGTAGCTTACCAGTGTTCTCTAGAAGAATGCTCGCTAGGCTATTTATCTCTAGACGCTTTGCATCCGAGTTTTCTATTGGTAGTATCTCTTGGATACTTGATTGGGCAAAATCGGTATAGGAACTGAACTTCTGATTAAGAGAAGGGAGTTGCTGCGAAGAGCATTCCTTTCCTCTTACAGGGACTATTTTTTCTTTATAACTTTTTGCTAGGAATACATCATAGCTATTATTGCCATCATAGTCATCAGCATAGAGATACAGTGGCTTTTCTACAGTTGGGTGGAATTTGTTATTCTCTCCTAGGTTGCCGACTAAGAAGTCAAGGTCTCCATCATTATCAAAGTCTCCAGCCGCCATGGCTGACCATATACCTCGTGAAGAATGTCCGAAAGTCTGTATAGTCTCATGAGTGAAGGTTCCGCCCTCGTTTATTAGTACAGATATCTCAGACCATTCTCCTGCCAGTACCAGGTCTTGATCGCCGTCCTCATCTAGGTCTACAGCGACACCTGCAGTGACTGATCCTATATTGGGCTGAGCTAATACCTCGGACGAGGCTTCATTGAAAACGCCTTTGTTATTTACGAGGAACATAGAATGAGGAGCAAGAGGGTAGCTATTGGCTTTTGCTCTACCTGCAACAAAAAGGTCTTGGTCTTTGTCTCCGTCGATATCTATCTGGATGACTGGCTGCCCATCTAGTTTAGGCAGTTTTGATTTTTTTTCTCTGACTAATTGTCCTTTATTTATTCTGTAGAGATCATGTTTTAGATTCTCCGAATTTGATTGAAACTGAGCTCCACCGGCTACAGCATAGAGTAGCTTTGAGTTTTCACTTTCGATGATAGACATATGGAGTTGTTCCTTGGCCTTGTCCGCTTCCAGTACCGCAGATGGAGATGGTTTCAATTGACCACTTTCTTGCTGTAAGAAAATCTGACTTGAACGGCCAGCGCTACCTGATATGATGAGGTCCTCTCGGTTGTCATCATTAAGATCTTCTGTCAGAATGTAGGGCCCATTGTTAGTCTGTGCATGGGGGAGTAATATTTGTTCTCCATAGTCATCGTAGCTGTTTTCTTTGTGGAGATAATTCACAAGAGCTACATTTTCAAATAGAACCTTATCTGTTCTTTGCTTTGTTCTCGGTTCGTTTATATCATACTTGACTACAATGGTCTCGTTGATCTTAGGGTTCTTTATGACTGTCTTGCTTTTGTGATTCCATGTAGTCACGATGCTGTCTATAACTGTTGCATTGCCAAGTCCAAAATGCAAGTCTGTCTGCACTGAAGAAAAATAGCCTCTGACATTGACCATCTCTTTTGTAAATATTTTCCCAGAGCTGTAAACTCTTACTTTTGCTCCTATTCCTTTAGTATTCTTTTTAGGACCTTCGAGTTGAAGATTAATATAGTTTCCTGCCTTGGTGTTATTTTGATAGACGCCTGCGGGCTCATTTGTATTGTTGGTGATGAGGTCAAGGTCTCCATCGTTATCTAGATCAGCGTATGCGAGACCTGTAGAAAAGCCCTTGTCAGCGAACCCCACTTTCTGTGCAATGTTTTCATAGCTGTAGTCATCATTTAATTCATAGAGCATATTCTCTATTGGGGTAGATGGTAACTTCTTCAGGACATCTAGGAAGTTCTGAGGTGTAACTTGTCCTCCATGATTCTGTTGTACAAAAAGTCGGAAGTCATTGTTCTTAATATCCCTATAGATACCGTTAGTGACGACGAGTTCCATTTCTGAGTTGTTATTTAGATCCGAGAAGAGCACCGACCAACTCCAGTCTGTATTCTCTATACCTGCATAATGGCTGATATCTTTAAATTTTAAATTGCCTTGATTTAGCTGTAAGGTGTTCTTGCTATACTGAGGAATATTGTCTGCTTTAGCCATGCTCCAGAATCGCTCCACATTCATAGATTCCATGTTGGTCTTACTACGGAAGTGATCGGAGTATGACATATCTAGTGTCACAATATCGGAGTAGCCATCATGATCTATGTCTGCGATATCACTCCCCATACTGTAGAGCGACAGATGGCCTAAGCTAGAGGATGTTTTATTGTCGAATTTTCTGCCAGCTTTATTAATCAGTAGCTCATCTGCTTGGTCATAATCATTACTGATGTAGAGGTCTAGGAAGCCATCATCATTCAGGTCAGAGCCTAATACATTTAGTCCGTAAGCATCTTTATTCTTGAGATACTTACTCGTCTGATCAGTAAATCGATTGCCGTCATTGATAAATAGTTTATCTCTGCCATCTACTGCAGAAGCCTGTTGAGGTGTAACCAGTAGTTTAGAGAAGGCATCCATGGGTTGGTTTATAAGATACATGTCCAGGTCACCATCATTTTCCATATCAAAGAATAAACTCTGGATTGAGTAACCTGTGTCCGCTAGGCCAAAAGTCGCAGCCGCTTCTGTAAACTTTGCCTTGCCATTATTTATAAATAGCTTATTAGTGAGCTTGTCTTTGTCCATGCTGGGATGGTTCTTACAGACATAGATGTCTAGGTGTCCATCGCCATTGACATCTGCCACACTGACACCTGTGGACCAGTCAGGACAAATAATGCCTGCTTGCTTAGTGACATCCTTAAATGTCCAGTTGCCCTGATTAAGGTATAGTCGGTCTTCTACAAAGTTGCCACAAAAGTAGATGTCTTGAAACCCATCCTCATTAAAGTCGCCTATACCTACACCACCTCCTGTATACATGAAATTCCATGTGAACGGATTGATGCCTCCGCTGTCATTTATTTTATTGTTGAACGAGATTCCTGATTGGCTGCTAAGTATTCGTGATAGCTGGATAGGATAGTCATTAGAACTGTGATGTTTTGAGACCTTATTCTCATTGCTATCTTGATTAGAATCTTGGGTGCATCCATAGCCGCTAAGGAGGACAAGTATCAACAGACCATAATATGGTATGATTAAGCTTCTTTCTCTAATCATTATCATAGCATCATAGGTACAAACAATTTTATCATTTTCCAATAGATAAAGATTATGGATAACTACTTAGTGGGGAAAGAATATTTGTTTAATTTGCTATCAAATAAAATTAAGTTATGTCGTTGTTTGATGAGAAGAGCCCAATGAATTATGATGCTATCGTAATAGGGACCGGAATCTCTGGAGGATGGGCTGCCAAAGAGCTCTGCGAAAAGGGCCTAAAGACTCTAGTCTTGGAGAGAGGAAGAAATATAAAGCATGTCACTGATTATCATACAGCCAATCTAGATCCCTGGGAACTAGAGAATGGCGGAAGTCTTTCTGAAAAGCAATTGGATAAAGAATATCCTAAGCAGAGAAGAACAGGATACACAGTCAGGCCAGAATGGGTTCATCACTTTGTCAAAGATTCTGAGCATCCCTATGAAGAAGAGGAAGGTACTAGATTTGATTGGATACGAGGCTATCAAGTGGGTGGTCGTTCGTTAGTATGGGGGAGACAAAGCTATAGGTGGAGTGAAATGGACTTTGAGGCCAATGCCAAAGATGGAGTTGCTGTAGATTGGCCTATTAGATATAATGATTTGGCTCCTTGGTATGATTATGTAGAATCCTTTGCAGGTATCAGTGGTATGAAAGAAGGGCTGAAACAATTGCCCGATGGTCAGTTCCTCAAGCCGATGGATTTTACCTGTGTAGAAGCAGACCTGAAAAAGAGTATGTCAAAGAAATGGAAGCATAGAATGCTGACGATTGGTAGGACTGCACATATCACTAGTGATGGTGAAAAGTTTGCGAAGCGAGGAGAGTGCCAATACAGAAATAGATGTATGAGGGGTTGTCCATATGGTGCTTACTTCAGCAGTAATTCATCTACACTACCTGCAGCAGAGGCCACGGGTAATATGACCTTGAGACCTAATTCGATTGCTTACGAAATCATCTATGATGAAGACAGCAAGAGAGCGACAGGAGTCAGAGTGATAGATGCCGTAACCAAGAAGACTTATGACTTTACTTCTAAGATTGTCTTCTGTAATGCCTCTAGTATTCATTCTACAGCTATACTTATGCAGAGTAAGAGTAATCGCTTTCCTAATGGGATGGGGAATGACTCTGGAGAGCTAGGTCACAATATTATGGATCACCATTTCCAAGTAGGAGCGAGTGCAGATGTGGAAGGCTATGAGGATATGTATTATAAAGGCCGAAGGCCCAATGGATTTTATATTCCTCGATTCAGAAATCTCCCAGGAAGCAGAGAGACCAATAAGGACTTCATAAGAGGCTATGGATACCAAGGCAGTGCCCGTCGTGGAAAATGGTGGAGAGGTGTTGCTGAAATGGGCTACGGAAAGAAATTCAAAGATGAACTCTTCGAGCCAGGGCCATGGACTATAGGGATGAATGGCTTTGGAGAAATATTACCATACCATGATAATCGTATGGAGCTCACCTCAGAAACGGATGATTGGGGTATCCCGATTATTAAGTTCTATACCACTCTTAGGGAGAATGAGCTGAAGATGCGGGAGGATATGAAAACTGCAGCCGTAGAGATATTTGAAGCAGCTGGATTTAAAAATGTACAAGGTTGGGATAAGAGTTACGGAGTAGGACTAGGAATACATGAAATGGGTACAGCTCGTATGGGGAAAGACTCTAAGACCTCAGTCTTGAATAAATGGAATCAGGTGCATGAGGTTAAGAATGTCTTCGTAACAGATGGCGCTTGTATGACCTCGTCAGCTTGCCAAAATCCATCACTGACCTATATGGCATTGACTGCTAGAGCTGCAGATCATGCAGTCAAAGAACTAAAGAATGGTAACCTCTAATAACTCATAATAAAGATCATAAGATGAAAAGAAGAAGAGCAATTAAAACTTTGTCATTAGGTGCAGGGTATACCATGACAGGAGCTGGTTTTGCAGCCTTCATAAGCAGTTGTAAGCAGGAGGGCACGATAACTGAAGTTGCAGGAGCCTGGACCCCTTCATTTATGTCTGTCAAGGAAGCTACGGCACTGGAAAAAGTGCTAGATGCTTTCTTACCTACCACAGAAAGTTCTCCAGGAGCTAAGGAGCTTAATATTATCCAGGTTATAGATAATGTAGTGAACAAACTGTTTAAAGAGAAAGAGCAGAATGACTTCAAGATAGGAGTATCTGGATTAGTATCTAGACTATCCAAGCAAGAGGATAATGAATCTGGAGTCAATGCATTTATGGAAACTTACATGTCTGGTAAAGACACTAAAGAGCTAAAAGAACTCCAAACCTTGATGGGTAAAAAAGAGGAGGCTCTAGAGGAAAATGAAAAGTCTAGTTATTACTTTGGCCATTTTCTGAGTACAATTCGTAGTCAAGGAATTAGCGCCTATTTTAGTAATGAGACGATTGCAACAGAGCATCTCAGCTATGATCCAATTCCTGGTGCTTTCATAGGCTGCCATCCCCTTAGTGAGGTAGGTAATAGTTGGTCTCTATAAATTTCTTATCCGAATGTTATTGGGCTATGGTCTGATGGATCTGTACCAGAATACAAACTCTAAATTTGAGACATAGCTTAGGTCAGATATCTCTAAAATGAATTCAGTGAATAATAAAGGAATTAAGTATTCCGTAATCACGGTTGCACTAGCAGGATTTTTATTTGGTTTTGACACCATAGTAATATCAGGTGCGGACCTTCCTATTCAGAAACTATGGAACACTGGCGATTGGTTTCATGGGGTATTTATTATGTCTATGGCACTATGGGGTACTGTCCTAGGAGCATTATTAGGCGGCATACCTTGCGATAAATTTGGACGTAAGAAGACCTTGTTCTGGATAGGTGTCCTTTACTTGGCCTCTGCATTAGGGTCTAGTTTAGCAACCAATCCTTATGTGTTTTCCTTTTTTCGATTCATAGGAGGAGTAGGAGTAGGGGCCTCTTCTGTTGCTGCACCGATTTACATTTCAGAAATTGCACCAGCTAGTAAGAGAGGGAGACTCGTTGCGACTTATCAATTCAATATTGTCTTCGGAATCTTGATTGCCTTCTTTTCTAATTATCTTCTGGGAAGTTTGATAGAGGTAAATGCGTGGCGATGGATGCTCGGCGTAGAAGCTATTCCTGCACTCATCTATTGTGTCATGATACTCGGAATTCCTAATAGCCCGAGATGGTTGTTGCTCAAAGGCAATGATGAGCCAAAAGCAAAACAACTGCTCCAAGAATTAGATCCGCTAGGAAACGTAGATGAAAGAATAGCCGCAATCAAAAACTCAGTACTGAAAACAAAAAGTAATTTCTTCTCAGGTAAGTATAGTAAGCCTATCATGTTGGCCTTTCTTTTGGCTTTCTTCAATCAGGTCTCTGGTATAAACTTTATACTCTATTATGCGCCAAGAATATTTGAGGCGGCAGGAATAGATCAGAGTAATACCTTGATAGCCTCTGTGCCCATAGGGGTTGTCAATCTTGTCTTTACTCTACTGGGAATGTATTTAATAGATAGAATGGGTCGCAAGCAATTAATGACTATAGGTTCTTTTGGCTACATCATAACCTTGCTAGGTGTAGCATGGTCTTTCTACATAGGTGCCCAAGGGTGGATAGTTGTATTCTTTATCAGTGCTTTTGTAGGTGCTCATGCCATCGGTCAGGGTGCAGTAATTTGGGTTTTTATTTCTGAAATATTCCCCAATTCGGTACGAGCTAATGGAATGTCTTTGGGCAGTGGAACCCATTGGGTTTTTGCTGCACTGATTACTATGATAACACCTGCTGTACTATCTGCGTTTACCCCAGTGACGATCTTCCTGTTTTTTGCAGTGATGATGTTGCTGCAGTTACTATGGGTGAGATTGAAGATGCCAGAAACTAAGGGCAAAAACTTAGAAGAAATAGAAATGGAACTGCTAACTAAATAGAGGTATTATGTGGAGTATGAGCTGTAAAAACTTAGGAGTATTTTCACTAGTTCTTATGTTGTCTTTTGCTATTGGATGTAGCGAAAGTGCAAAACAAGAAGTAGTAACTAATCTTGTAGATTCAGATTACTACAAAGAAAAGCATCGCCCTCAGTTCCACTTCACGCCTGAGGCCAACTGGATGAATGATCCTAATGGGATGTTCTACTATCAGGGTAAGTATCATTTATTCTATCAATACTATCCTGACAGTACAGTTTGGGGACCCATGCACTGGGGACATGCGCAATCAAAAGATATGGTGCATTGGGAGCATCTACCTATAGGCTTATATCCAGACTCTATTGGTTGTATCTTTTCTGGTGGAGCCGTCGTAGATAATAAGAATACTTCAAAATTGGGTACTGCGAATAACCCACCGATCATTGCCACATTTACACATCATGATTTTGTAGGAGAAAAAGCTAAAAGCAATGACTTCCAGAAACAAAGTATTGCTTACAGTATCGATGGTGGATCGGAATGGATAAAATACGATGGCAATCCAGTTATCCCTAATACTGAAAAAATCAAAGACTTCAGAGATCCAAAGGTCGTGTGGCATGAAGACACAAAAAGTTGGATTTTAGTCCTTGCTGCCTATGATAGAGTAAAGTTTTATGCCTCGCCTAATCTTATAGATTGGAAATTTATTTCTGATTTTGCTATAGAAGGTGATAATCGCTTATGGGAGTGCCCCGACCTATTTCCTATGAAAGTAGAGGGCACAGACGAGACTAAGTGGGTGCTCATTGTGAGCATTCAGAAAGAAGCACCTAATGGTGGAACGGGTACTTCATATTTCGTTGGAGATTTTGATGGCAAGGCCTTCAAGTGTGATATTAAAGATCAAAAGTGGTTAGATTGGGGGACGGATAACTATGCCTTTGTAACCTGGAATAATATACCTAAAGCGGATGGCCGTATTCTGGGCCTTGGTTGGATGTCTAACTGGCAGTATGCCCAGATAGTCCCTACTGAAAAGTGGCGTAGTGCCATGACGCTACCAAGGGAATTGAACTTGCTCAATCTAAATAATGAATACCAGATACACAGTGTACCTGTTCAGGAGCTAAAGGCCTTAAGAGGAGAGCCTACAAGAGGTAAGGCGGTCACTATCTCGGATGAAAAGTTGCTGGAAGGCGCCTACGATGTTTCTCAATCAGAATTTGAGTTTACAGTAGATTTAAAGAAAACAACAGCTGAGTCTTTTGGAATGAAATTTCATAATGACGTGGGAGAATATTTTCAAATATCCTTCAGTAAAGAGAAAGGAAAAATGTTCGTAGATAGGACACATTCTACGCCGGGCAACTTCTCTGCTGAATTTGTCGCAGGCATTCATTCTGCACCTATTAATTTTGATAAAGAATCAATGACAGTCCGTCTATATATGGACGCGGCATCTTCTGAAATATTCATTGATAATGGTGCCGTGAGTTTCACGAGTATTTTGTTTCCTTCTAAAAAGTTTGACAGTGTCAGCCTAATTGCACAGGGAGGTGAAATGCAGTCGTCTAGTTACACCGTCTATCCACTAGATGATATATGGAGACAGTAGGACTAGGATTCTATAGTTTTCTTATCCAAATGTTTCTGTAGCTAACCGGATTGCTGTGATCTTGTAGCATGATCTTATCTTCTCCATGAGCAAGATTCTTAGGAAAGCCTATATATTCTGTTGTCCCTTTTATCTCGGCATGGTTCTGAATTAGAACACCATTATGTAGCACAGTTAGATAACCAGACCTAATCTTTATTCCATCTTCATTGAATTCTGGTGCCTCAAAAATGATATCATAAGTCTGCCATTCGCCAGGACTTTTGGTGGCATTAACGAGAGGTATGTGCTGTTTATAGATAGATCCAGCTTGCCCATTAGAATAGGTTCTGTTTTGGTAGCTGTCTAAGACTTGGACTTCGTATCTCTTTTGGAAAAAGACGCCTGAATTACCACGACCCTGACCTTCTCCTTCTATCACGCTTGGAGATCTCCACTCTAAGTGTAGCTGACAGCTACCGAAGGTTTCCTTGGTCTGGATATTTCCCGTTCCCTTGACGACAGTAGCGCAATTGTTATCTATTGTCCATTGTGCAGGCCCTCCATCACTGGTGGATTCCCAGCTGTCCAGAGTCTTACCATCAAATAATACTATGGCATCGCTAGGTATACCATTGTCAGAATACTTGATGGCTCTAGGTTCAGGTTCCCATACTTCTGAGGCCTTTGGTTCTGTGATTTGTCCAGCTACATTGAATGTAGTTATGAATAGGGTGCAGTAAAGTAGATATTTCATGATGCTAAAAGTTTATAATAATGCGGCGCCGATAACTCCAGAGCTATCGCCAAATTTTGGTTTCATAAATTTGGTTTTCAGCTTGTTGTTGAAATGATGTTCTCCAATGCATTCTACACCTTTCGTGTATAAGCTGTCTATGTTTCCAACACCTCCTCCTATCACCACAACATCAGGGTCTATAATATTGAGAAGAACAGAAATGCCCTTTCCAAAGTACTTGTGTAATCTATCTAGAGTAGCCACGGCATGTAATTCATTTTCTAGAGCACGGTCATTGATTTCTTTGAGGCTGAGCTTAGTGCCAGATAGTTTTTTATAGTAATGCTCAAGAGCTGGACCTGCAATTACTTTTTCTACACAGCCGATTTTTCCACAATAGCATTCCCCTCCTGACGCATCTAGAAAATTGTGTCCCCATTCTCCTCCTATACCATGCAGGCCAGAAAGTACTTTGCCGTCTATGATGATTCCTCCTCCTACACCAGTGCCTATTATGATGCCGATAATAACTTGTGCAACTGAAGTGCTACTGCTTCGTATATGTGTCGCTTCACTAAGGGCAAAGCAATTGGCGTCATTTTCTATTTTGATGGGGATGTTTAGGCGAGCTTCTAAGTCTTTAAGAAATGGTTTTCCATTAAGGCATACCGAATTTGAGTTCTTAATGGTTCCACTCTCGCGATCTAACCTGCCTGGTGTTCCTATGCCTAGGGCTTGAGGCTTGAGTCCAGATTTGTTTTCCATGGTGGTCATCAATGTGGACACTTGGTTCAGCACCGTCTCATAACCTTGGTCAGCAAGGGTAGGGACTCTTTGTCTTTCTATTATTTTATTGTCTTGTGAGGTATCTAGAATAGCGGCTTCTATTTTAGTACCGCCTAAGTCTATCCCCCATTTATATTTATCCATTGGTGGCGATTGAGTTTAGTATTTGGATTGATTTTAAGCTTGAATCTCTTATAATTAATCTAGCGTCAAAGGTCTTAGATAGATCAGAAGCATTGCCAATAATACTCTGCTGAAGAAAGTCAAAGGCCTGTTCTCCCATTTCTTCTCCTGGTTGTTCTACTGTAGTCAGTGGAGGCGAAAGATGAGTAGATATCTTAGAATTACTATAGCCTACTATGCCAAGATCATCAGGAATTCTGAGGTTTAGTTCTTTGGCTGCTCTGTAGACACCTGTTGCCAATTCATCGGTAATGGTAAAAATTGCATCAGGTCTGTTTTTTGCCAGTAGCACCTGTCTCGCTAGATGGTATCCATTTTCAGCAAAGTCAATATTGTTGCCACTTTTCACGAACCGAGGATCAAAGGGTAGATTGTATTTCTCCATTGCTAATTGGTATCCTGACAATCTTGCATTGGAAATATTGCAAATATCTGGACCTTTGATTAGTGCTATTTTTTTAAATCCACGATCGATTAAATGCTCGGTAGCCAGAAAGGCACCTTTTTCGTCATCATATCTCACGTAGGGATCATCTTTGTCACCAGCTGGTCTATCTACTTGAATAAAGGGAATACGCCTTCGTCTTAGAGGTTCTAAGGTATCTTTCACCTCACTTCCTACGGTGGTGGATATTATAACACCTGTCACACAGTGATTAATAAACTGATCCATGATCTGCTGCTCTTTATCTGTCTGGTGTCCAGATTCTCCAATCAGAACGAGGTAGTTGGAATTATGAGCCTTGTTCATAATACCTTTCAGTACTGTAGAAAAGAAGTAGTGGTCTATAGTTGGTAGAATAACACCAATCGTATTGTATTCATTCTTTCGCAAAGAGACGGCAAAAGCATTAGGTCTATAATTGAGTTCTTCTGCTTTCTCTAATATGACTTTTTTCGTCTCTGGATTAATGTCGAACTTATCATTTAGGGCTCTAGATACAGTTGTAATAGATACATTAAGCGCCTCTGCGATATCTCTTAGACCGACTCTTTTGGGCATAATTCGTGTCTTTTGCGAAAAATAACGGAAATTTTCCTTGTTTCAATATTTTCTTTGGAATTCATTGGTAGTCAGGCAAGTAAATATTGAAAAAGCTGCTTTTCGTAATCGTTTACGGTTTTTTTACAACATATATTAACCAAATGTTAAGACTATTTCCCATTGGATTTGTAATTTCACTCCGTCCAATATGCTTCTCGGAGACTATTGGGAAAAAACTATTATAAACTAAATCGAACTTTTCATATGAAAAAACTCACATTCAGGTGTTTGTTATTATGTGGACTATTCCTTTTTGCAGGCTCAGCATCCTATGCTCAGCAAATGATAAAAGGGGTAATCACAGATGGTGACACAAATGAAGCATTAATCGGAGCTAATGTCCTTGTAGACGGTACTTCAGTAGGTACTATTACAGATATAGATGGTAGCTTCAGTATTAGTGTGCCTTCTGGATCTAGCCAATTGGTTGTATCCTATGCTGGTTATGCTGACCAAACTATCACTCTAGATGGTCAGAACTTTTATAATGTATCTTTGAACCAAGGCAGTCTCTTAGATGAGGTTGTTGTGGTAGGGTACGGAACTGTAAGAAAAAGAGACCTTACAGGATCTGTAGCTTCACTCAAGGAAGATGACTTTAACAAAGGGGTGATGATATCCCCTGATCAATTACTCCAAGGAAGAGTCCCAGGAGTAAATGTCGTCAACAACAGTGGACAACCTGGTGGACAGGCTACAGTAAAGGTAAGAGGTAACAACTCTATCCGTTCTGGGGCAGATCCATTGTATGTAGTCGATGGTGTTCCATTAGATGGAAGAACTGCTAAGGCAGGTTTGATATCGACTGATGCCCTAGGAGAGATAGCAAATTCAAATCCTCTGAATTTCTTAAATCCGTCTGATATAGCTTCTATCGAGGTCCTAAAGGATGCTTCTTCTGCAGCTATCTACGGTGCAAGAGCCTCTAATGGTGTAATCTTAATTACAACTAAGAAGGCGCAAGATGGTAAGCTAGATGTGAACTTTAATACCAGTCTAGGTACAAGTTCTATTCTTAAAAAATATGATGTATTGACAGGTGATGAATACAGATCTGCGCTCAATAGTTATGGGCTAACAGGAGATGGAGGAGAATCAGTGGATGCTTTTGATGCAATCACAAGAAGCGGTTCTGTTCAGAACTATAATCTCTCTATAGGAACGGGTACAGAGAACTCTAGAGTAAGATTTTCTGCGGGTTATCAAGATGTACAAGGTATAGTTAAAGAATCAGGTATCAAAAGATATTCTGGTACTTTGAATGCTCAGTACGATCTCCTTGATGATAGAGCAGGAGTAGATTTCTTTGTTGTCTCTTCTCATACTACAGAAGACATAGCGCCGATATCAACTAATGCAGGATTTAGAGGTAATCTAGTGGGACAAGCTTTACAGTGGAATCCAACAATACCATTAATGACTGGTGATGCGTTCACAACTGGTCTGAACAACACAGGAGTAGGGGCTACAACAATAAACCCAATTCACTTCTTGAGTGCTCACAATGAAGTTGCAAATACAACTACAATATTGGGTAGTATTTCTCCTTACATAAACTTTACAGATAATCTAACCTACAGATATAGATATGGTGTAAACTATGGTACAGGTACTACTAGAGGTACAATAACTAAAGATATCAATGTAGAAGGTATAGAAGGCCTAGGTTTTGCAGGTGTCTCTAATAACATTCTCTTGACAAGTCTTCATTCTCACACTTTAAATTTCAGTGAAGACCTAAATTCTAACTTATCACTAAATGCAGTAGTAGGTTATGAATACCAAAAGTTTGATTTCAGTGGTTACGCTTTAGCTGGATTTGGATTTGATGATGTAGAGGATAATGTAGACATCGTCTACAATCTACAAAATTCGAATAATGACAACAGATTAGTTAATTCTTTTGCTGAGCCTATTTCAGAATTACAGTCATACTTTGGTAGAGTAAATCTAGGTATAGGTGATGACTTAAATGTAACGGCTACTCTAAGAGCAGATGGCTCTTCTAAGTTTGGTGAAAATAATAAGTATGGAATATTTCCATCTTTTGCAGTTGCCTATAATTTAGGTGGAGTATTAGGAGATGTAGACGCTATTACTGATCTAAAAGTAAGAGCTGGATGGGGAATAACCGGAAACCAAGAATTCCCAGCTGGTGCGGCACTACAGAGAGTAGGGTTGAATAATAATACAGGTACGACTTTCTTAAATGCAGCTAACCCTGATCTACAGTGGGAAGAGTCTTCTACTATTAACGTGGGATTAGATTTCGCTTTATTTGATTACAAGATATCAGGTACATTAGACTACTACAGTAGAACTACTTCTAATCTACTTATAGATGCAAGTCTTCAAGAGCCAGGTCCACCTATTAGAGCATGGAAAAATCTTGATGCAGAACTTATTAATTCTGGAGTAGAATTAGGATTGAATGCATTTTTGGTTGAGAATGATAACTTCTCACTTAATTTAGGCTTTAATCTTGCTTTATTGAACAACAAGTTAACTAACTATACCGGTCCAGACATTCTTACAGGTAACCTGTTTGGTCAAGGATCTAGTGGTGCTTTCATTCAGAAGCATGTTAATGATAAGCCACTAAATACTTATTTCATGAGAGACTATCAAGGTCTTGATGATAACGGAAATAGTGTTTATGCTAATGATGGTGCTCTAGTAGAAGCTGGTGATCCTAACGCAGATGTAATTGCGGGTATAACTTTAGGAGTAGATGCAGGAAAACTGGGTTTCGGAATGAACTGGAATGGTGCTTTTGGTCACCAACTATTTAACAACACAGCGATGTCTGTTATTCCTATTGGAAACTTAGGGAGTAGAAACATTGATGCCAATCTATTAGATGGTGATGTGACAGAAAGTACAGCTAATCCAATCGCCTCTTCTACAAGATTCTTAGAGGATGGTGATTTTTGGAAGCTAGCAAATGCAACTTTAAGTTACAATTTGGGTTCTATTAGTGAATTCGAAAATGTTGCTTTATCATTAACTGGACAGAACTTGTTGATAATCACAGATTATTCAGGATTCGATCCAGAGATTAATACGGTGAATTTGAGAAATGGTGTTCCTTCTTCAGGTATAGAATACATTCCATACCCGTCTGCAAGGACTATTTTATTAGGCTTAAATGTTTCATTCTAAAATTAATAACATGAAAAATTTATTTTATATACTTTTCGCAATACTTGCGTTTGGAGCATGTACAGATTTGGAAGAGACTCATAGAAAGGATCTTACCGAACTAGCTGACCTCGATCCAGATGCAGTATTACAGAGCTCATACGATGCTATGAGACTCCCTTACCAAGATCAATCTAGATTTTGGGCAGCACAAGAACATACTGGTGACGCAGCAATGGGTCCTACCAGAGGTCCTGACTGGGATGATAACGGAATATGGAGATCACTTCATAACCACTCTTGGGATGCTGATCATGCATTCTTAGGAAGTACTTTTAGTGAGTTACTTCAGATAGTTTATTCTACGAGTAACTTATTGGATTTCAATCCTTCAGCTCAGACAGAAGCTGAGGCTAGATTATTAAGAGCATTTGTTCTTAATTCTATTGTGGATGGCTGGGGCCAAGTACCATACAGAGATGACTTCGCAGATCTACTTTCTGATGCAAAAGTCTTATCAGCAGCTGAAACTGTAGACCTGATTGTCTCTGAAGTAGATGCAATCATGGGTAACCTTCCTGATGGTCCTGCTAACAGAGCGAATAAGGATGCAGCGAAGGTCTTGAAAATGAAGACACTTCTTAATAAGGGTATGTACCTGAATAGAGAGTCTCCGACTTTTGATGGTGGAGACATGGCAGAGGTAATTTCTATTGCTGATGCTATTATCGCTTCTGGAAAGTACAGTCTTGCGACTAACTACTTCGATAACTTTGCACCTAATAATGATCAGATATCTTCTGAGAATATATTCACTGCAGAAAATGTAGGAGGATCTAATTCTGGTAATGTAAGATCAAGATGGTTCTGTGGCCTACACTACAACCAAAATCCTTCTGGATGGAATGGCTTCTGTACTCTAGGTGATTTCTATGACAGTTTCGAAGATGGAGATGCTAGAAAGTATGCTGAATACCCAGGGATGATAGAAGGTGGAGGAATCAACTCTGGTTTCCTTATCGGTCAGCAAGTGAATGAGCTTGGTGTGGAGTTGATGGATAGAAAAGGTAATCAATTGGCATTCACTAAAGAAGTTGCTCTCACAGAATCTGGAGATAATCTTGAGGTAACTGGCGTTAGAGTAATGAAGTATGTTATTGACTATGCAAGTGGTGATAACGTAGATAATGATTATGTATACTATAGATATGCAGACGTACTTCTTATGAAGGCAGAAGCACTTATGAGAACTGGTGATAGCGCTGGAGCTCTAGATATAGTAAATGATATAAGAACTTCTAGAGGAGTTGGTGCTTTATCATCTTTAGATGAGGCAGCTCTACTAGCAGAGAGAGGTAGAGAATTTTACTGGGAAGGATTCAGAAGAACTGATCTTCTTAGATTCGGTAAGTTCTTAGACCCATGGTCTGATAAAACACAATCTGGAACGGAAAGATTAGTATTCCCTATTCCAGCAGCATCATTGGCTTCTAACCCTAACTTGGTTCAGAACCCAGGATACTAAAAACATAGTTTTTTCATAGCGAAAAAGGTCACCCACTTTGGGTGGCCTTTTTTCTGTTAGTGTAAGTAGATAGGATGGTTTATTGCTTAAATTAGTCTATAATTAAAGACCTGTTCTACTTAGATCCTCTTAAATTATGTGTCCTATTCATTCTACACCAAAAACAAGTTTTTGACTTTCAATCTGATGAATACAAAGTTCTATTTACTAGTAATACTACTTTTATTAAGCTCTTGCCAATCTGAGGTCCAAGTTGTAGAGGCGGACACTTATGTCTTAGTTGATTCAGACCGTACTGGCTTAAAATTCAGTAACAATCTCCCCGTTAATCTTGACCTGAATATCTTCAACTATATGTATTACTATAATGGTGGTGGTGTAGGAGTAGGCGATCTCAATAATGACGGGTTGCAGGATATAGTGCTGAGCTCTAACTTAGATCAAGAAGCGGTATACATAAATCGTGGAGAGTTGCATTTTGAAGACGTCTCCTCTCTTGCACAAGTAGACGGTGGTCCTAACTCTTGGACTAATGGTGTCTCTTTGGTTGATATCAATAATGACGGTCTTCTTGATATCTATCTTGCTCAGGTAGGAAAGTATCGAAACTTAGATTGTAAAAACAAGTTGTTTGTTTGCACCGCAATAAATGCTGATGGCGTCCCTAGCTATAAAGAAGAAGCGGCCAGTTATGGTTTGGACTTCAAGGGTTTCAGTACTCAAGCTGGTTTCTTTGATTATGATAAAGATGGTGACTTAGATATGTATCTGATGAATCATTCTTTGCATCATAATGGCACTTTTGGTCAACGTAAGGAATTTGTGGGCAAAGTAAGTGCAGTGTCTGGAGATAAGCTTTATAGAAATGATAGTGGCCAATTTGTGGATGTTACACTAGAAGCAGGTATCGAAAGCACTGTGATAGGGTATGGTCTAGGGTTGGCATTTGGAGATGTAAATAATGATGGCTACCCTGACATCTACATAGGCAATGATTTTCATGAAAATGATTATCTCTATATCAATCAGCAAAATGGGACTTTCAAAGAAGACCTTACTAATCAGATAAAGCATACCAGCAGATTTTCAATGGGAGTAGATATTGCAGACATCAATAATGATGGTTTCCAAGATATCGTTTCACTGGATATGCTACCCGAAGACCCAGTCATACTGAAGATGTCTGAGGGTGAAGATGCTTTAGATATCTTCAATTTTAAATTAGGCTATGGCTACAATCACCAATATGCTAGAAACAATCTTCAACTCAATCAAGGAAATGGCAGTTTCAAAGAAATAGGCGCCTACGCAGGTATTCACGCCACAGATTGGTCCTGGACTCCTTTGTTTTTTGATATGAATATGGATGGCTACAAAGACCTTTTTATCTCTAATGGCATCCCTAAGCGTATGAACGATATCGACTACATTAATTATGTAAGTGGAAAGGATGTACAGTACAAAATACAGTTTGACCACCTAGAGGAGGAGGACCTAAAGACTCTTGATAAGATTCCAGAAATCAAGCTCTACAATAAATTCTATTTGGGTTCACAAGCACTTAAGTTTCAAGATCAAAAGATATCCAACCATCAGCTCAGTTATTCTAATAGTGCAGCGTATGCAGATTTTGATAATGATGGAGACTATGATCTCATTGCTAATAATATAGACCAAGAAGTATTTCTATACGAAAATGTAGGTAATCGTGGTAGCTCGATCACTATCGACTTAGAAGGTCCGAAGAATAACAAAGCAGCAATAGGAGCGAAAGTAATATGTACCTATGCTGATAAAACAATAGCTCGAGAGTACTATCCGACCAGAGGATTTCAATCTTCTATGCATAATAAGATTTTAGTCCCTTCTGATAGTCTCCGAGAAGTAACAGTCTCTTGGCCAAACGGGGGTGCCGAAACACAAACTTTCTCAGGTGAAAATCTGACGTTTTCATTTGCCAATAATAAGCAGGTAGCAATAGAAGAAAAGAGTAACCAAGATTATGTAGTTTCAGATTTGACTGAGCAATCAGGCATAGCATATTTGCATGATGAAAATCCCTTTGTAGAGTTTAATAGAGAACCCCTTATTCCTTTTAGTACTTCTTCTGATGGACCTGCACTTGCTGTAGGAGATGTCAATGGTGACGGACTAGCTGATGTCTATCTAGGCTCTTCCAAAAGACGAAAGAGTGGGTTCTATTTACAACAAAAAGATGGAAGCTTTCTTGCTGAGTCACTCAATGGGCTAGCCAGTGACACCATCTATGAGGAGGTCGATGCGCAATTCGTAGATGTAGATGGCGATAATGATTTAGATCTAGTGGTCGCCACAGGTGGGAATGAATATAGATTGAATAGCACATATACTCAGCCGTTGTTGTATCTTAATGAGGGCGGTCGGCTCACAAGAGATGAAAATGCATTCGACGGATTGCATCTTACGGCATCATGTGTACTTGTTCTGGATGCCAATGGAGATGGATATAATGATCTATTCTTTGGTGGACGTGCAGTGCCTTGGTCCTATGGGAAAGTACCGCAATCTTACTTAATGATAAATGATGGTAAGGGAGTATTCTCAGATCAGACGCTAGACTACTTTGCTTCTCGAGAGCTTGGATTTATAAAGGATGCGGCTCTTGCAGATATAAATGGAGATGGTCAGGATGATCTCATTCTGGCCTCAGAATGGGCTCCTATCACTGTCTATTCCAAATCCTCTGGCGGATATAAGGCAAAAGCTATTTCTGATGAACAGGGGTGGTGGAGTTCAGTTCTAGTCTCGGATGTGGATAATGACGGAGATAATGATGTGTTTGCTGGGAATATCGGATTGAATACAAGATTTAATCCTAGTAAGAAAGAACCAGTTACCCTCTATTACAATGATTTTGATGATAATGATGTGCATGAGCAAGTGCTTACCTACTTTGTGCAGGGTAGAGAGTTGCCTTTCAGTAATATGATGGAACTACAAAAACAAATACCAGCTCTCAAGAAAAAATACCTCTATGCGAAGGACTTTGCGAGTGCCAACATCAATGAATTATTTGGTGCTGATAAAATCAAAGCTGCTCAGAGGTATACAGCCAATCACTTTGGGTCTAGCTTATATATAAACGACGGTAAAGGCAATTTTACGAAAGGAAATTTACCTCAGGAGTTACAATTTTCTAGTTGTAATACAGCTATAGCTATGGATGTCAATGCAGATGGATATATGGATATCATACCAGGAGGAAACTATCATTATTGCAATGTGCAGATGGGTAGATATGATGCTGATAACGGCTCAGTACTGCTGAATGAAAAGGGCAAAGGATTTAGATATCGAAACCTGCAAGGTCGCCCACTGAAGAGTCAAGTAAGTCATATAGTAGCGCTTAAAGGAGGAAATGAAAAACTGATTATCGCCACTCAAAATAATGGACCACTGAAGGTTCTCGAGTTCAACTAATGTTTATGGAAAAACTGGGCTATATATGTGCTGTACTAGCCATTTTAATCTGCATAGGCGGATGTGGACAAGAACAATCGTTGGACTCTAAGTCTACTCAGTTAAATGAAGGTTCTGTTTTCAGATACCTAGATGCTCAGACTTCGGGATTTGAATTCACTAATACCCTAACTAACACTGATGCCTTCAATATTTTCAATTATCGAAATTTCTATAACGGAGGCGGTGTAGGCATTGGGGACATTAATAATGATGGTCTACAGGATATCTATATGACTTCTAACCAAGGTCAGAACAAGCTATTCTTGAATAAAGGCGAGCTGCAATTTGAGGATATCACAACTCAGGCAGGTGTAGGAACTGAGGATAAATGGAGCACTGGAGTTACTTTCGCTGATATCAATGGAGATGGACTTCTGGATATCTATGTATGCAACGCAGGGTATCAAAAAGGTGTAGATCAGCGAAATAATCTCTACATCAATAACGGAGACTTGACTTTTGTGGATGAAGCAACTCAGTACGGTCTGGATGAAAATGGTTATACAACCCATACTGCATTCTTTGATTATGATAGAGATGGTGATCTAGATGCCTACATTCTGAACAACAGTTTCATTCCAGTTAATACCCTCAACTATAGTAATAAAAGAGACCTCCGAGCTGAGGACTGGCATGTTAAAGACTTCCTCAAAGGCGGAGGAGATAAATTACTGAAGAATGAAAATGGAAAATTTGTAGATGTTTCAGGGCAGGCGGGAATCTATGGTAGTCTTATTGGCTTTGGTCTTGGGGTGACTGTAGGTGATGTCAATGGAGATCATTATCCTGACATTTATGTATCCAATGATTTTTTCGAAAGAGACTATCTCTATATTAATAATCAAAAAGGTGGTTTCAGCGAAGAGTTGCAAGAACGAATAAGTCATCTTTCTCACTCTTCTATGGGGGCAGATATGGCGGACATCAATAATGATGGTGCGCCAGAGATCTTTGTCACGGATATGCTACCTGACGATGAGTATAGACTCAAGACGACTTCCACCTTCGACAATATCAATCTCCGTAAGCTGAAAGAAAAGAACGGCTTCTACAATCAGTTCATGCATAATACCTTGCAACTTAATGATGGTGAAGGAAACTTTAGTGAGGTTGCATTCTATAGTGGTGTGGCAGCTTCTGATTGGAGCTGGGGCGCACTAATGTTTGATGCGGATAATGACAGTCATACTGACCTACTAGTATGTAATGGGATACTCAATGATGTGATAGACCAAGACTTCATTGATTTCTTTGCTAATGATATCATCCAAGAAATGGTCTTAGGTGGTAATAAAGCAGCAGTAGATTCTATAATCAACAAGATGCCCTCAGTGCCTATCTCTAATAAAATATACAAAGGCAGTCAACAACTAAAATTTGTAGATAATACTCTTGATTGGGGCTTGAGTAGAAAGACGTTTTCTAATGGTGCCGCCTATGGCGATCTAGATAATGATGGGGACTTAGACATGGTCATCAATAATGTCAATCAACCCGCAGACCTAGTAGAAAACATTAGTCAAAACAATTACCTGAAGTTGAAGCTTGAATTTGAAGAACCCAATATGTTTGCTATTGGTGCCAAAGTAAAAGCCTATGTAGAGGCAGATGTATTCTATAGAGAGCTGATACCATCTAGAGGTTTCCAATCTTCTGTAGATTACAATATTGTCATAGGACTAGGGGAGAGGTCGAAGATAGATTCATTAGAAATTATATGGCCTAATGGACAAGTCGCTAAGTATCCTAGCCTGGCTGTCAATCAAAGTCATCAGATTAGCTATGATGCTAGTCAGTCTCAACCGATGGCAAGTAGAAATGCCAAATCCAAAAGTCTATTCAATACCGTAGCTCATAAACTACAGACTCATAAAGAAGACGACTATGTAGACTTTTATTACGAGCGAAATATTCCGATGGAATTATCTAAGGAAGGCCCTTGCGCGGCTGTTGGTGATTTCAATGGAGACGGCATCCAAGATCTATATCTCGGTGCAGCAGCGGGTATGATAGGTCAGCTCTATGAAGGAACTGCCAGTGGGTATAGACCCGTTCAAAGCCAGTATTTCGATAAGTTTAAGGCCTTTGAGGATACCTGTGCAGAGTTCTTTGATTGTGATGGCGATGGTGATTTGGATTTGCTAGTAGGCAGTGGAGGTAATAATGTCACTTATGCTAAGAGGGCATTTCGTGATAGACTCTATGTCAATCGTAATGGTGTATTTGAAATCAATCTAAATGCCACACCACCTGTTTATCTTAATACTGCCTGTGTCAGGCCACATGACTATGATGGTGATGGAGACTTAGACCTCTTTGTAGGTAGTCGTTCTGTTCCTGGAGAGTATGGTCTCAGTCCAGGTAGCCATATCTACAATAATAATGGTAAAGGGCAATTTCTAGATGTCACACAGCAACTGATACCTGAGTTGTCTCTAGCAGGTATGATAACAGATGCACTATGGGCTGACGTCTTACCACAGAGAGGCAAAGAACTCATTCTAGTAGGAGAGTGGATGGCTCCGAAGATATTATCCTTTGATGGAGTAAAGTTTAATATTATAGAGTCTGAGCTTTCTAAGTATGCTGGTTGGTGGCAAACGCTGGCGACAGATGATATAGATCAAGACGGAGATCAAGATATCTTGCTAGGAAATATAGGAGATAACTTTTATCTTAAAGCAGATACCCTAAATCCATTGTTTCTATGGATCAATGATTTTGACAACAATGGTTCCGTAGAAAAATTAATCACGACAAGGTCAAATAACCGAGATATTCCAGTAGTCGTCAAAAGAGATATAGTGGATCAGTTGCCAGGATTGAAGAAAGAAAACCTTATGCATTCTGAGTATGCAAAGAAAGCTTTGCAAGATCTCTTTCCGAAGGAAAAAATAGAGTCCTCTGTCATCAAACAAATTAATTGTCTACAGTCAATGATAGCAGTTAATGATGGCGCAGGTAACTTTACACTTCAGCCATTATCAATGGACTTACAGCTGTCATGTATTAATGCCATAGCAAAAATCGATGTAGATAGAGACGGAGATCAAGACCTAGTACTAGGTGGTAATAACCATTTTCTTCTACCGCAGTTCTCGAGGCTAGATGCTTGCAAAGGAAAGTTGCTAATGAATGAGAATGGTGATTATACTCTTGTAGATAATACACAATCAGGGCTAAGACTAAACGGGGTGGTAAGAGAGCTAAAACTCGTTGAAAACAATGGGCGCACCAATATACTTGCCCTGCAGAATTCACGTAAACCCTTATTGTATAAGATAAATTAATCTAAATGCTTAGGAGGCTAATAATCATTATAGGATGCTTGATGAGTTTGAATTGTTTAGCTCAGGATGCCTGGACAGTGCAAGCTGATAGTATCGATCCTAACAGTTATTTTGGTGTAACCCTAGCCAATGGAGTAATAGGTATTGTCTCCTCCGCTGAGCCGATGAAAGTGAGTGATGTCATACTAAATGGCACTTATGATTACTATCAGCGAGGTCGGGTTTCTAATATTCTTAAGTCCTTTAACCATCTCAATATGAATCTCGATATAGATCAGAGAAGGATATCAGCAAAGGATACTGAAAATTATCAGCAGACGTTAAATATGAAGACCGCTACCTTAGAGACAAGTTTCGAGGTACCTGATAAAGCTGAGGTCACAACATCTTTGAGGGCACTGAGGCACTTACCCTACAGTTCTATGATAGAAGTGAAAATAACTGCGATATCAGATATCGAAATCACTCCTATGTCAGTTATAGAAGCTCCAGTACACCTTAATGATGTCCGAAATTATTACTCCGAAATAGATAGACCCCATGTTAAGATTCCTTTAATGACTTCTGTAGCACTAAGCCCTTCTGGTAGAATAAAGGTTGCCGCCAGCAATAGTTTTATTTTCAATGAATCTCATGGTCAAGAACCAAACCTCATTCATGAAGACTGGGATTATAATATGCATCTCACTAAATTCCATAAGCGCTTAAAGGCAGGAGAAACTTATAGCTTTACTGTGGTAGCATCTACCTGTTCTTCTGAGCAATATGAAGATCCACACAATGAAGCAGAGCGACTTAGCATCTATGCGATGTTAGAAGGTAAAGACAGGCTCTTGAGAAGACATCATGAGGCTTGGGATAAACTGTGGGAAAGTAACGTCACGGTAGAAG
Source organism: uncultured Saprospiraceae bacterium (assembly GCA_937921825.1). Classification (GTDB taxonomy): domain Bacteria; phylum Bacteroidota; class Bacteroidia; order Chitinophagales; family Saprospiraceae; genus RFSX01. The sequence continues at coordinate 28,267 of CAKZVK010000043.1, read as the reverse complement.
GAAGTGAAGCAATAACCAGAGATATCCGATTTGCCATCTATCATTTGTATTCTTTTGCAAGAGCTGGCACAAGTTATTCTTTATCACCTATGGGACTATCTGGCTTAGGATATAATGGTCATGTCTTTTGGGATACTGAGTTATGGATGTATCCTCCTTTATTAATGTTACAACCTGGGATTGCTCGGTCCTTACTAGACTACAGGTATGAAAGACTAGGAGCAGCTAAGCAGAATGCTTTTGCACACGGCTATAAGGGCGCTATGTTTCCGTGGGAGTCAGCTGAGGATGGTTCTGAGGATACTCCAGTCTGGGCACTTACTGGTCCTTTTGAACATCATATCACTGGATGCATTGGTTGGGCTTATTGGAAATATTACCAGGTGACCAAGGATAAAGAGTGGTTGGAAGCAAGAGGCTATCCAGTACTTAGTGAAATTGCTAACTTCTGGGCAAGTAGAGTAGAGCGGAATGGGCCAGGTAGATATGATATCAATAATGTAGTCGCTGCTGATGAATGGGCAGAAAATGTAGACAATAACGCCTTTACTAATGCGGTCGCTATTTTATCCCTAAGATACGCTACACAAGCCGCAAAAGAATTAAATATGAAACCAGATCCTGATTGGACTCAAGTAGCTGACAACATTCCTATTTTGGAGTTTGATAATGGAGTAACCAGGGAGCATGCGACCTACGAAGGAGAAGAAATAAAACAAGCAGATGTGAACCTGCTAGCCTATCCTCTTAAGCTCTATAGTGACGATGCACAAATCGAAAAAGATCTCGCTTACTACGAACCTCGTATGTCTCCGACAGGCCCTGCAATGGGGGCGGGTATATTGTCTATCTTGTATAATCGATTAGGAAAGGCAGAGAAAGCTGCAGAGGTATTTGAGTATAGTTATAAAAGAAATGAGGTGCCTCCTTTTGGTGTAATTAGTGAAGCGGCGGGTGGTACTAACCCTTATTTTGCTACGGGGGCAGGAGCGATGTTGCAAGCAGTACTTTCGGGATTTGGAGGTCTTGATATTACAGATGAGGGTATTCGCCAAGTTGAGTCAGGTATCCCCGCTGGCTGGAAAAGTATAAACATATCAGGTGTCGGGACTGAACGAAAATTATTCAAGGTAGATAGTAAGTGAGAACGCTAGTAGCCATATGGAGTTGTCTAATGCTGCAGCTATTTTTCGTAAATAGTATTACGGGCCAACAGCCTTTTGATTGTTCTAGCCAAGTATGGATGTTGAATGAAGAGGTCAATGAAATTGTTTACCTCAATATCAACCCGAGTAATAATGCGATTCAGCTCAGTCCATTTGTTTCTCTTCAGAATACAATAGATGCTATAGCTTATAGATTCAATGATAGACTACTTTATGGTCTCAGCTCTGCAGATAAAGCCTTATACAGTATAGATGCTAATGGGGTAGAAACTTTTGTGGCCACTGTAGACCTATTGCCCAACTTGGATCATTTTTCCTTTGGCTTTGATGTTACGGGTAATCGGATGGTATTTATTGGTTCTACAAATGAAGTTGGTCAGCAGATTGAAATTGTTGATTTTGATACTCCTGGTGCCAATGTCTTTAATCTTGCCATGCCTGCAGGAATAAATGTCACTGACCTTTCTGTCAATCCTATAAATGGCTTGCTCTATGGTGTAAATACTGTGGACTCCAGAGTGGTTTCTTTTAATCCAAATAATTATGCCTTTAGGGGATATGGGATTCCAGAATCTCTAGATAATTTTCAAGGGGCTTATTGTAATGCTTTTGGAGAAGTCTTTGCTTTTGGTTCTACTCAGCTAGGGGTGGCTAGCGCCTTGTTTAAGATTAATACCAATACAGGTGAGAATGTCAAGGTTTCTACAGGACCTGAAGCTTATATGAAAGACTTTGCCAGCTGTCCATTTAGTATAGGCCTATACAGTTCGGTGAATCCACGTTTTACTTTTCCTTGCAACAGTGTAGAGTATACCTACAGAATAGCCAATGCTACTGGTGGAAGAATAGACAACCTGCGGTTAGAATCACTAATGCCTGCTAGATTTACTTTTGATGATCTATTGAGTAATCCTTTAGATGGTGATACAGAATTTAAGGATGAAAGTTTTGTGGTATCAGATCTTACGTTGCAACAAGGAGTACAAGAATTAAGCTTTACCGTAGAGGTAGGTAATGTACCTGCAGATGATTATTTCCATCAATTTACCGTTTCTGGGCTACCATCCTATCTAGGTGATAATGGTACAAAGGTTTCCGATTATCCAGAAACAGTCAAATTTAATGATGCTACTCGACTAGAGGTAAAGTTTATAAGTGGCGACACCGTATTTCAAGATTTCTTTTTCTGTGTCACTGCAGATGCGATACTTGACGGTTCTTTATATGGAGTAGAATTTGATTGGTTTGACGGATCTGATGCTGCACAAGTCCAAGTGTATGAAACAGGTATCTATGAATTAGAAGCACAATCAGGTTGTCAGTCAGTCGTAGTTGTCTATGATGTCACCATTGCTTCTTGCCCTTACACTATAAATCTAGATCATACCATAGAACCAGACACTACTTATCCATGCAGTGAGGTTATCTATAATTTCATTTTGAATAATGATACAGGTTCAGCTCATGAGGGCATTACTTTCTCGGACACTTTACAGGAAGGGTTAGTTTATTTGGATCTATTATCTGACCCTTTTGATGGAGACGATAAGAGTGAAGGAAGATATTTGAATATAGAGGATATGAAGATTCCTCTAGGCATTGATACCATTCAGTTTTTAGTAGAAGTCGGTAATATACAACCAGATGTCTATCTCGATCAGGCGTACATAAAGAACTTTCCGCCTAACTTAGGTTCCTTTAGAGTATCTGATGATCCAGCGACTTTACCGGAAGATAGTACGACCTTGTTGGTATTGGGAGTTGAAGCAGATTCCTCCTTTATCGAATTGACACTTTGCAAAAATGAAACTTTGACCCTTGATGGTTCTCTGTACGGTTTTGATTTTCTCTGGTATGATGGTACTACAGAAGATCTTAATACGGTGGATAAGCCCGGTGTCTATGAGTTGCAAATATTTACGGGCTGTGAGGTATCCTATGTTTTTTTTGACGTTATGCCCGGTGCAGATATTGAATTATCATTCGATAGACTTATAGAAATTATTCCCCTTGGAGATAGTATTCAATTGCTACCACAGATATACAATGAAGGTGACTCGTTAGCCTATAACTGGACAGATCCTCGTGATACAACTCTGTCTTGCCAGACTTGTTTGGAACCTTATGCCAATCCTTACCTCGATACCAACTATTGGCTCTATGCCAATAATGAAGTTTGTAAGGATTCTATAGAACTAAAAATCGAAGTAGATAATACACGAAGATTGTATCTGCCCAATATTATATCCGAGTCAGAAATAGGCGTTAATAGTGAATTCTTTATTCAGACGCCTGACTATACAGTAATAGAGGAGTTCATTGTGTATGATCGGTATGGCAGTATCATCTATGAGAATAACGACGCTGACATTGCGACTAATGTGATGCGATCTAGAACACTGCGGAGGAACTTGAGTTATGGTGTATATGTGTGGTATGCTAAGCTGACTTTCTTAGATGGATTGACTGAAACATTCACAGGAACCATAACTATAATAGAATAGAGATGGAAAGTAATAGACTGAAAATATCCCTGTATCTCAACTACTTTGTGTTTGCCATCCTACTCAATAGTGTAGGCATCGTGATTCTGAAATCTCAAAAGCTCTATGGTGTAGATGAAGTACAGGCGAGTATCCTGGAATTGTTTAAAGATATGCCGATTGCAATTGTCTCCTTTCTGGTTGCCTCATTTCTGCCTAGGATAGGGTACAGGAAAGCAATGTTAATTGGATTGGCTATAGTTTCTTTTGCTTGCATCGGTATGTATGTCGGTAATAGTTTTGGTTCAGCTAAGTTGTTGTTTCTAGCTGTTGGAGTTTCATTTGCTTTGATAAAAGTATCTGTGTACTCTACCATAGGCCTCCTTACGAATACACAGCAAGAGCACAATAGTCTGATGAGTTCTATAGAGGGATTTTTTATGTTCGGAATTACCTTTGGTTATTTTCTATTTCCGATGTTCAATAGTGAGAGCAATCCTGAAAGCTGGGTCAATGTATATCTTTTGCTTTCACTACTTTCTATACTCTCCTTTGTCTTCCTTTACTCGGCAAAAGTCGATGAGGTAGAAGAGATACCTGGGGCAAATCTTGCAGATGACTTTATGCAGATGGTAAAACTAATGGCCAAGTTGTTAGTGGTTGTCTTTGTTTTTGCCGCTTTTCTATTTGTAATGGTAGAGCAAGGTATCATGACCTGGTTGCCTACTTTCAATGAGCGGGTATTAGATTTACCTGAGAACTTGGCCATCATGATGACCAGTATCCTTTTTATATCCTTAGGCGTAGGTCGTCTACTGGCAGGACAATTGGTCAAGAAAATATCTTGGCTGTGGATCTTGTCTATCTGTATTCTCATGGCCATAGTCATGGTCTTATTTGTATTGCCCAAAGCGATAACTTCTAAAGTTGAGAATGTACAATCCCTGTTAGACATCCCTTTTTATGGTTATGCTTTTCCTATGGTCGGTTTGTTTTTAGCACCGATCTATCCCTTAATAAATTCTGTAGTCTTGAGTGCCTTGCCGAAAAGATTGCATAGTCCTATGTCAGGATTGATTATCATATTTTCTGCGATAGGAGGTACCCTTGGATCAAGAGCGATTGGTTTCCTGTTTAAGAATGTCGGTGCAGATTCTGCTTTTAGCTATACGATTATACCACTTGTCATGTTGTTTGTAGCATGTTTGGTTTTAGAACGATTAACCAGAAATGTCGCTCCAGAGAATGCAGGCTAATACCTTACTAAAGATATATGGGCGGCTCTTTGAAGAATTACATCTGAGTGGTATATGGAAAGATGGCAAACAGATTTCAGATGCAATTCCTTTGCATAGTCCTAAGGTAATTCTTGAAGAGTATAAGAAGGAAAAGGATGCCCCAAATTTTGATTTGAATTCATTTTTCAATAATCACTTCCGTCTTCAAAAACCTCAGGATTCTACTTTCCAATCTGATCTCACTAAATCTGCTGAGCAACATATCTATAGTCTTTGGGAAGTGCTAGAGAGAACTGCAGATACTGATATCGAAGGTTCTTCTTTAGTCCCTCTACCACATGCTTATGTAGTACCCGGTGGCCGTTTCAATGAAATATATTATTGGGATAGTTACTTTACGATGCTGGGCCTGACTATTCATAATAGGGTGGAGCTAGTAGAAAGTATGGTGGATAACTTTGCTTGGTTGATAGAGAAATATGGTTTTATACCAAATGGAAACCGCACTTACTTTTTAGGTCGTTCTCAGCCACCGTTTTTTGCTCAGATGGTAGAGCATCTAAGCAGTATCAATGGCCTGTCTGTGCTGACTAAGTACAAGTCTGCTATGATAATGGAGTATGAATTTTGGATGGATGAATCTGAATATGCTGGACACAAGGTAGAGTTGGAAGATGGTTTCTTGAATAAGTACTTTGATCAGAACCCTGCACCTAGAGAAGAGATGTATGCTGACGACAGTCACTTGGTCGCAAAGAGCGATAGGGAGAGCAAGGATTTATTTAAACATATCAGAGCCGCCTGTGAGTCTGGATGGGACTTTAGTTCTAGGTGGTTAGAAGATCAGAATGATTTAGGTTCTATCCGATGTGGAGATATTTTACCTGTAGATCTTAATTGCCTGCTCTATTCGTTAGAGGTGTTGCTGGCTAAGACTGTAGCCTTGGAGGGAAAGAATGAGCTTATGGAGTTCTATAGTGATAGAGCGGAATCGAGACGACAGTTGATACAAAAGTATTTTTGGAATGAAAGCTCAGGTCATTTTGTAGACTATGATTATGTGAAGCAAGAGCAGGTAGAGCAATTACATGCAGCTACTGTATTGCCATTGTATTTTAATCTGGCGACAAATGCACAAGCACAAAAAGTCTCCCAGAATATAAAAGAACAATTGCTCAGACCAGGAGGTGTGGTAACAACAACTATAAATTCTGGACAGCAGTGGGATGCCCCTAATGGCTGGGCACCCTTACAATGGCTGACGGTGATAGGTCTAGATAATTATGGTCATAAAACTCTATCTAAGGAAATCGCAGAACGGTGGATAGGCCTCAATGAACGTGTCTATAAATCCACTGGTAAGTTTGTAGAGAAGTACAATGTGGAAGATATGACCCTCGATGCTGGAGGCGGAGAGTATCCAGTCCAAGATGGTTTTGGGTGGAGTAATGGTGTCTATCTTGCGCTAAAAAATTACATAGATAGCAATGACTAGAATGAAGATAAAATACACTGAGGCCAGTCAAAACTATAGTCGTATCATAGCTGGCGTAATGCGCTGGGGCCAGTGGGGTGCACAGTTCTCTAGTTCCCAGTATCAAGCTATGATAGCTGCCTGCATAGAACATGGAATAACAACCTTTGATCATGCAGATATCTATGGAGACTATACCACGGAAGCTGAGTTCGGTGTAGCTTTTAAAGAGATGGACGTCTCTAGAGAAGACATACAGCTGATAACGAAGTGTGGTATAAGAATGCTCAGTGCTAATAGACCTCTGAATAAGATTAAGTCTTATGATCAGTCTAAGGCTTATATCATTCAGTCGGTAGAACAATCACTTAAAAATTTGCATACAGACTACATTGATCTTTTATTAATTCACAGACCTAGTGCTTTGATGCAGGCTGCTGAAGTCGCAGAAGCATTTACGGAACTGAAGGCTGCTGGAAAAGTGTTGGACTTTGGTGTTTCAAATTTTACAACTCATCAGTTTGCCTTGTTACATAGCCATTTCCCTTTAGTTACAAATCAATTGGAGTTGTCTCCTTTATGTCTTGAGAGCTTATCGGATGGTACTCTAGATCATCTTCAACTACACAAGATAAAACCCCAAGCCTGGTCTCCTTTAGCAGGTGCTCAGATGTTTACGCAGCAAGAGAGCTTAGCGGATACAGAACGAATAATGAGATTGCAATCTGTCTGTGGTGATTATGATTGGACCTTAGCTCAGATGGCTTATCTATTTCTATTGCATCACCCGAGTATAATCTCTCCTGTTTTGGGTACTTCAAAAGCAGAGAGGTTGTCGGAAGTTATTAATGCTCTGCATATTGAGATTACTGATGAACAGTGGTATGAAATATGGACTGCTAGTACAGGAAAAGAAGTCGCTTAATTTATACGTATGGCAACATTTACAAAAGCATGGTGGAAAGAGGAAGTCATTTATCAGATCTATCCTCGAAGTTTTAAGGATAGTAATGGTGATGGGATAGGAGACCTCCGTGGTATCATATCTAAGTTGGATTACCTCGCAGATTTAGGTGTAGATATTATCTGGCTCAGTCCTATCTACGAATCTCCTAATGATGACAATGGCTACGATATCAGCGACTATTATAAGATCCATCCTGAGTTCGGAACGATGGCGGATTTTGATGAACTGTTAGCAGGGCTGCATGAGCGGGGTATGCGATTGATTATGGATGTTGTGTTTAATCATAGTTCTGACGAGCATAAGTGGTTCGAGGCCTCTCGTCAGTCTAAGTATAATCCCTACCGTGATTACTATTTTTGGAAGCCAGGAAAGAATGGCGGTCCACCTAATAACTGGAAGTCCTTCTTTGGAGGGAGTGCTTGGGAATACGATGCGACGACGGAAGAGTATTACTTACATCTATTCACTAAGAAGCAACCCGATCTCAACTGGGAGAATCCTAAAGTCCGAGAGGGCATCTATGAGATAGTAAAATTTTGGTTAGACAAAGGTATAGATGGTTTCAGAATGGATGTGATTCCTTTGATATCTAAACGATTAGATTTTGCGGACTCTCCCTATGAGGCTCTTAATGAAACTATAGAAAAAATATACTCCAATGGCCCTAAGGTGCACCAGTATATCAATGAGATGTATGAAAAAGTGCTCAAGCATTATGATATCATGACAGTAGGTGAGGGCCCAGGAATATCAAAGGAAGTCGGACTGAATTATGTCGGGCACGATAGAGGGGAGCTGAATATGATCTTTCATTTGGATCATATGTTCTTAGGTCATGGGCCCCTAGGGAAGTTTGATCCAGTTCCTTATAGCTGGCAAGATGTAAAAGACTTAATCAATGATTGGGATGCGGCGATGGGTCGGTCAGGTTGGATTAGTGTCTTTCTAGATAACCACGATTTTCCCAGACTGGTTTCTCGATTTGGTAATGATAAAGAATATAGACTAGAAAGTGCTAAGCTCTTAGCGATGATGGTACTGACTTTAAGAGGAACACCATGCATCTACCAAGGGTCAGAATTAGGTATGTCTAATGTACACTTTGATAGTATAGAGGACTATAGAGATATAGAAACCCATAACTACTATAAAGAATTCACAGAGAGAGGGCTGTCCCCTGAGGCTTTTCTAGAACTTGTACATGAGAATGGTCGGGATAATGTGCGGACACCTATGCAATGGGATGATAGTGAGCATGCAGGATTCACAACGGGGACTCCATGGATAAAAGCTAATCCTAATTATATAGAGATCAATTCTGAGAAAGTACTTGCGGATAAGAATTCCATTTACTATTTCTATCAGAAATTCTTAGCCTACAGAAAGCAAACAAAAACACTAATATATGGGGCCTATGAACCAATAGCTACTGAGTCTGATAAGCTCTTTGTGTACAGAAGAAAGGATAAGGAAGCGGATCTTGTGATCGTACTTAATCATTCTGATCTAGTAGAAAGTTGTAATATTGACCTCTCAGAGTATCGCTTGGAGATTCAAAACTTAGAGAATAAAATGGCCCAAGTATTACTACCTTGGGAAGCTCGATTATATCGCAAATTATGATGAAGAAAATAATGTTTTATGTTTTGCTTATTGCAAGTCTAGTCGCTTGTAAGAGCAATAAATTATCTGATGGTGAAGCTAAAGAACTACTGTCTGATACGGCCCGATTTCATACCGCTCTAGATCAGCTAACTGATGTTATAGTCCATGATATTTTTTCTCCTCCTGTAGCAAGTAGAATATATGTATATCCTATGGTAGCAGCATATGAAGTACTCCAGCAAGATAGGGATGGGTATAGAAGCATGGCTGGTCAGTTAAATGGTCTGACCGCTGTTCCTACTCCCACTGATTCAGCAGGCCTGTACTATGAACTAGCAGCTTTGGAGGCTTTTTATGCAGTAAGTCAAGCGCTTATCTTCTCAGAGATAAAAATTACGGATGCTAGGGCTGATATGCTGTCTGTGCTTGATTCCTTAGGCTTGTCTCTGGCACAGTCTCAGAAATCACTTGACTACGGAAAGCAAGTAGCAGATCATATCCTCGCCTGGGCAGATAAGGACAACTATAAGCAAACCAGATCTGATCCTAAATATACAATTACAGACAATCCAGCAGAATGGAAACCGACACCACCAGCATACATGGAGGGCATAGAGCCGAGTTGGCGAAACATTAGACCATTGGTCATCAAGACTGCAAATCAATTTAGGCCAGTAGCTCCTACGGCCTTTGATATGAAGAAAGGGAGTAAGTTCTATAAGGAGACCTTAGAAGTATATGAGACAGGTAAGAAGCTGAGTGAAGAAGAAAGGCTTATCGCTAGTTTTTGGGATTGTAATCCTTATGTGATGAATCAGACTGGGCATATGATGTTTGCGACCAAGAAGATTACGCCTGGAGGTCATTGGATGGGTATCGCTAATATTGCTTCCGAGGCGTCCAAGCACGACTTGATGTCTTCTGTGGAGACGACTATGTTGGTGTCTGTGGCACTATTCGATGCCTTTATCAGTTGCTGGGATGAAAAGTACAGATCGAAGTTGATACGGCCAGAGACAGTCATTAATGAATACATCGATGAGGAATGGAAGCCCTTGCTTCAGACTCCTCCATTTCCAGAGCACACCAGTGGGCACAGTGTAATTTCTACAGCCTCGGCTCAGGTGCTGACTCATTTGATAGGAGAGGACTTTGCCTATACTGATGATGTGGAATTAAAATATGGCCTGCCAGTGAGGAAGTTTAAGTCCTTCAAGCAAGCTAGTGCGGAAGCAGCCATTTCTAGATTGTATGGCGGTATACATTATATGCCAGCTATAGCAGAAGGTGTAAAGCAAGGCGAGCTACTAGGTCAGTATATTATTTCAGAATTGAAGACAAAAGAGTAATTACTTTACAAGAACCTGACTCCAGTTTCTATCCTTAGTCTTTAGCTCTAGATAGTAAAGTCCGTTAGAAATATCTCCTAGTTCAATTGTGTGGCTTAGCTCATTCGGCGGAAGAACTTCCTTATATATTCTTTGGCCTAAGGCAGAATACAGAGTTGCTTCTATGGGCTCTGAGATTAACTCATGAAGCTCTATTGTGATTCTATTCAAAAAAGGGTTAGGGTTGCAACTAAGTACTAGTTTGTTTACTTCTTGCGTAGATACGGATTGGCATTCATCATCGATCGCCAAATTCATCCAATATAGTCTGCTTTCTATAAATTGCTTTAGAGCTGTAATTTCTCCTTCGTAAGATCCTCTAACGGCATCATTGGGCCAGATATAGGAATCGAGTATGGGCCACTTCCTAAAGTTTCGTTCTATGGCAGGTTCTAGTATGGCCAGATACTCATCTATCTTATTGAAGATGTTGTCTTGATTTAAGACAGTATTGGATAGCTCCTTCCATCTACACTGTAAGACATTTCTAAATTCTGAATCAGTCATCATTCTAGACCACCAGAAGGGAATACCTGCATCACAGTTAACTTCATACATCCATCCACTGCGGGTATTGCCCTCACAATAATTGACATTACCAAAAGCAATATTGAAATCCCAAACAGGCCCAGCATGAATCTTTCCACCTTTGCTGTCTTTGTCTTTATAGTAGTAGGAACTGATTCTGTAAGCATCTACATCTTTAGCCAGTTCTTTGATTAGGAAGTGGTCAGCAAAAGATTCTAAGTCTATGTACTCATTATATCGTTTGCCTCCATAGCTGTAGTCTACAGCATTTAGGGCTCGTTCAAAACTGTCTATGTACAATTGTAAATATTCCCCCTGCTCAGGTTGTATGTTGTTTCTAGAAGGACTTACATATTGGAAAGCAAGAAACTCAGCTCTATCTTGAATGTTGTAATTTGAATACCAATCAGGAGTATCCTTGTCTATCTTGAAAACATAGCCGCCTGTCAGCTCGTCACCGGATAGGTCCTCTGTAGTCAGCTTAGCTATGTCTACACGGTTCTTGTCTCTCTTGATTCTTTCCATCAGAACATAAATGCCTTGATACTCTCCATCTGTTATTAGCTCTACATAACGGGTACGACTATTGTATTTATTCATTTGGTTCGACAGGTCGTAGGCAAGGACATTACGCATTAGGGTCTTGTCAGAGTAGGGGCCATGCAGTATCCAGTCTTCCTCAGAGGGGAGCCCTAAGATAGTAGTATCCATATCCATGCCCTCTGTATCCTTGGTTTCAAATCCAAAGCCATTTTTCGGAAACAGAAAGAGCGAAGTCTGTCCTCTTCTTTCGATGGCAATATTCGTCTCCAGTTCGTAAATGGTACTGGTGCTATTATTCAGTAATCCTTGATCATTGTTTATGATAGAGAGTACAGCAGGCACTTTGGGTTCGTCAGGGATAAACCTGCCAGCCTCTATTTTCATTATAGGCAGTGGGGTGATGAAGTCACCAATGGGAGGAATAAACCATTCTGGCGTCGGAGCATAGCTCATGTTGGTTTCTGATAGTTCAAAATGGAGAAAGAAATTAGAACTGAGGTCAGAGCTATTGATATAATTCAATACATGGAAAGCCAGAACGTTTTCTCCTTCTTCTAGTAGATTGAGTTGGTTGTCATTGAATACAAATTCCTCAGGCAGTTGCCCCAAGTGGAGGTTAGCTTCATGGGCTTCATTAGCGAGATCATTCCATCGGGGTCGTGTTATATTAATATTCCCTCTGAAAATCTCAGTACCATTAAGATAGGCGATGAATCCATCATCATAGTCCGCACTTAGTATGGCTTGAGTGACCTCGTCTTTATCTGCTATAGCAAAGCTGTATCGAAGATAAACGGATTGAATCTCTGCAGTCGTCGTGCCATCATCATTGTCTCCATAGCCTATACCACCAGGGCCTTGCTTCCAGTTGTTGTCAGAAAAATCTTTCTCATACCAGTCACTGGGAGGTTCTTGAGTTCCTTCAAAGTATCGGCAAGTATTTTCCGCTATAACGGGTGATTGCCAGCTCGTTACTTGACCATATGTATAGACTGAAATGAAACAAAAGAAGATCAATATTCTCATACTGCTAAGATGCTTATAATTTCATATTCTAGCATGAGATTATGGCGGTCATGTCGGGATAATAGGGGTATTTCTTTATCTTGAGGTAAACTATAATCCATGGAATTCAATCTGGCCTTTTTGGACCTTTCTATCATTGCAGTCTACTTAGTTGCCATAGTCTTACTAGGCTTCTATTTCGGTAAGAAACATGAGGATGCCGAAGACTACTTTTTAGCTGGTAGGAATCTTACCTGGCCTATAATTGGGTTTTCTCTCTTTGCCTCTAACATGTCCAGTAATAGCCTCGTGGGACTGGCAGGAGCGGGTTATAAGGATGGCTTTTCTGTCTACAGTTATGAATGGATGGCGGTCTTAATATTAATCTTGTTTGCCGTATTCTTTCTCCCTTTCTACCTGAAGAATAAGATCTTTACGATACCAGAATATCTAGAAAAGCGCTATTCCTATTTTGTCAGAGCTTATGCCTCTGCCATAGCCATCGTGCTTAATATACTTGTAGATATCGCTGCGACCTTGTATGCTGGCGGTCTGGTGATAAACTTGATATTTCCCCAATTGTCGCTCTCAGTAATTATAGTCGGACTGGCCCTTATTGCAGGTGTATATACGATAACAGGTGGCTTAAGTTCAGTGATGTATACTGATGCCGTACAAGCTATTATCTTGATTCTAGGCAGTGCATTGATTACTTACATGGCCTATGTCGAAATAGGGGGTTGGGATGCAGTGTATGCTATCACAGAACCCGAGCATTTTGATGTTATGAAACCCATAGATGATCCGTCCATGCCTTGGCCTTCGGTCTTTACAGGAGTCCTATTGATAGGCTTTTACTTTTGGGGCACGAATCAATACATCACTCAGAGAACCTTGGCTTCTAAGAATATTAGACAAGGACAATGGGGCGCCATCTTTGCGGGCTTCTTGAAGTTGTCTATACTCTTTATAATGATTTTCCCTGGAGCGATGGCAAGAGTGCTGTATCCAGATATGCAAGAGATGGATATGATCTATCCGACTATGCTTTTTGACCTACTACCTACGGGCTTATTAGGAATAGTGCTGGCAGGGCTTATTGCGGCTATGATGTCGAGCTTGGATTCCGGATTGAATTCTGTGTCTACACTAGTGACCATGGATTTTGTGCAGAAAGCGAAGCCCAATATGACGTCTAAAGAGCTCATGAAAGTAGGCCGAATAATCACCTTTATAGTCATGATCATCGCTATTTTCTGGGCGCCTCAGATAGGGCAGTTTGAGAAGTTGTGGGATTATCTTCAGAATACCCTAGCATGGTTCTGCCCTCCGGTAGTTTCTCTTTTTGTAATGGGTTTATTTTTTAGACGAACAAATACTGCAGGTGCCGTAGCCTCAATAGTCGTTGGATTTTCTATCACTGTCTGGCTGATAGGATTGAAGCTGGTTGGCTCTCAAATGGTCTTGCCTAACTTCCTCTATGTCGCCTTTATTCATTTCTTGATCTGTTGCATTATCTCCTTCGTAGGAAGTAGCTTCGGTACAAGGAAGTCTGAAAGTGAACTGGCACAAGTCGTATGGACTACTGATAACTATACCAGTGAGACAGAGAGTCTCAAAGCCTATCCGTGGTATAAAAATTATAGATATCAGGCCTTGCTGTTGATTGTGTTGACAGCTATAATTTTGTTTGTTTATTAGAGTTGTAGGACATATTATTATTGGAGAGTTTCCAGACTCAGACCCAATTGAGGCCATCAGATTAAGAATGGAACAAATGGAAATGAGCCAAAATGGCTTAGCTGAAGTCATTGGTCTAAATAGCAGAGTAGCTGAATTTCGATGAAGAAAGAGACCAATGAGTAGTAATGTCAGTAGTAAGGTAAGTGCTGTTCTATCCATTCCGGCAGACATACTAATTCAACCCGATACAACTCTTTGATAGGAATAAACTAAATTTTCTTCTACAAAGTCGCCCTAAAATCTCGCTCCAGTAAACCGTAGATTTCACTGTCCAGATACTGACCATCGAAGTGATAGTTTTCTCTGAAGTAACCTTCTTTCTGAAAGCCTAACTTATGTAGCAGTTTGCGAGAGGCGTTATTCTCAGGATTGATATCTGCGATAATGCTATGTAAGCCTAAGGTCGTAAAACCCCAATCCACGATAGCACGGGCAGCTTCTAACATATAACCTTTGCCCCAGAAAGCTGGTAGGAGAGTATAACCAATCTCAGCCCTATGGTCACTTTCTATTATGCGCCAGAGTGCCATGTCACCTATAGCCGTATCTGTCGTTCCTTTAAGATCTATTGCCCAGGAGATGGCTTTGTTGTTTTGCCAGAGATCAAGCTTTTGGGTAATGAATTCTTCTGCTTGCTTGAGTTCTGTGATAGCAGCTCGATCTAGGTATTTTAATACTCTTGGATCGGACCGCTGTTTGAAAACAGTAGGGGCATCTGTCAAATCTAGATTGCGGAGATAGAGCCTTTTTGTTTCTAGTTTAGGGAAAGGTGTTAGAGCTTTTATGTCAAATTTTACAGTACTCACGACTGCTTTAGAGTTGCATAGTTCAGTGCATCTGCAGACCAGTCAGGCATGTTCTCTATAGCTGGCAATACTTCTGAGGGATGGTCTACAAAAGACCACATGTCTAAGTGCTGTGGATTCATAAATTTTTCATCGACGCATCTTTCCAGCATCTCTTGGAGTGGACCGTAGTAATTATCAGTATTAAGTATCACTATAGGCCTAGTAAATTCTCCTAGTCTCTTCAGGGTGATCACTTCAAATAATTCTTCAAGTGTCCCTGTCCCGCCAGGCAGAGCAATAATGGCATCAGTATCCCTGTAAAGTAAGGTCTTGCGTTCTGACATCGTGTCAGTGAAGATGAAATCCATTACTTTGGGATGGGCCCACTCTATCTCTTTCATAAAATGGGGCATGATACCTTGGATCTCACCGCCTTGCTCTACGACGGTATTTGCTAGATGACCCATCAGTCCTTCTGCCCCTCCTCCGAAGACAACCTTAATCTTATTAGCTGCTAGGGTAGTCGCCAATAGCTCCGTCGCATAGAAATATTTCTGATGGATCTGAGCACTAGAGGCGCAGTAGATAGTTACTTTCATAGTTGCTTCTAATTGAGGATGACGGCTTCAAAAATACCTGCATCTATCCAACCTCTATTTTTATCTTCTCCTTCTACTGCGACTGAGCCTATGAAGTTTTCTCTTTCTACACTATCATCATTATCACAATAGGCTATTGCAAATCCCATTTTTTTGCCTTTTGATAACTTTAGGGCTTGTCCTCTGGTGTTGTCTACGTAAGTGTCGGGATATAAACTGATAGCCAATTCCCAGACTGACTTGTTGCCAGTAGTCACTCTTTTGGACTTTACATGATGGTAGGTATGGGCACTGCTGTCTGTGCCTATATCTAACACTTGTCCATCTAGAGCTATGTGATATGCAAAGGCATTATGATTGTATTGATGATTGCCTTTAGACCTATTTTCATCTATGAAAACCTCCAGACAATCATCATCCCAGTATCTTTCAAGAGGGTCTGCATGTGTATCTATGAGCTTGTCATCTATCGTCTCAGCTAGGACATAGAGGTAGTCTTCATTCCAGCTCAGCTTATACCGACCCTGAAAATCATCAGGACTAGGCGTCTCACCCAGCCACACCTGATCCATAGGTTGCCAAGGTGTCGTCGTCCATATCCTTTCTGAGGCTTTGGCGTCTAAGAAGATAGTAGAAGCAGTATACGGAATTACCTTAGCTGTCTCGGTGGCTGAGGATTTATTAGAATTTTTGTCTTCCTTACTTTCGCTGTTATTTTGACAAGAAGAGAGCAGTATTATTGAAACTAAAACTAGTAAGCGCATGGTGTTCTTTTACAGCCTGAAGCTAAGCTTTTTGTGGGATTTACTATACTGCCAATAGAATCTATTGTCGAAGTCCTCGCCATGTGCAACCTACTGTCGCTATACCAGTTCCTGCAGTCTGTATGACGACTATAGAATCTCCTGCTAGATAGCCTTCATATTCTTCTCCTAGACCTAGAAAAG
This sequence comes from uncultured Saprospiraceae bacterium, assembly GCA_937921825.1. Taxonomy (GTDB): domain Bacteria; phylum Bacteroidota; class Bacteroidia; order Chitinophagales; family Saprospiraceae; genus RFSX01. The sequence continues at coordinate 11,793 of CAKZVK010000043.1, read as the reverse complement.
TGCCATCAGAGTTGATATCGCAGCCATCAAATTGCATTACGTTTCCATCTACGAGAATCTCATCAGATTCTGCTCCTGCTGATACAGTGAAGGTGTAGCTGTCATCATTGATGCATAGTGCTCCTAGCTTGCTGCCTTTGTAGGTGCCTATATAATCGCCTAGCTCACATACGACTGGATCATTGTTACAGTTAGCGAAGGTTAGTAGGGCTAGCAGGCTTGCAATTATTACTTTGAAGTTCATTTTTCTGAATTTTGTTAGGAGTCAAAAGTATATAATTTTCTTGTCTGTAGCCTTGGCTAAGCGCTCTGTTAACAGGTGGGCATCAATACGAAAAGACCCCTACAATTGTAAGGGTCTTTCATAGTGCTAAGCTGTTAAGTCATTAAGCCTGCAAAGGGATTGTATCTGCGTATAGACGAGGTCTATTGTATGTTTTATTTCAGTAAGACTGCATTGCTGTAGTATCCTTCAGGAGTCTTCAGTGAGATGAAGTGTAAGCCTTCCTCATTGTTATTGAATCTGATAGGTATAGTATGGAGTCCTTTGTAGACAGTTGTCGTCATTCTTTTGACTACGACACCTTTAGTGTCATAGACAGTGATTTCTGCTTCCGATTTTCCTGTGAAAGTATGCGTTAGGTTTACAGCACCTTCGGCAGGGTTAGGGTAGATATTGAGCTTATCATGTCTGACATACTGTTCTGATTCTTCCTTGTTTCTAAATCGAATATTTTCGATACTAAAGTCAAAGACGCCACCTTCATTATTCGCTTCCTTGAATGCAATGTAGATCGTAGTGATCTGACTTTGGTCTATCTGTCCTCTGTCTGCGTTACTGAATACTGTAAATGGAATATCTACAGATTTTCCAGCTTCAGCCTTTAGAGTATGGCTGAAGTTTTTAGTTGGATCAGTATTATCAGCAGTAAGTAAGGTAACCTCGAAGACGCCTTCTCTCTGAGAGTCAAAAGACATCGTATTGTATTCTGAAAGGTCTACTGCTAGTCCACCAGGAATCAATTGTTTGAATATAGAAATATAAGTCTCTGTATTCCCTGCTACAGAAATACCTCTTTCTACAAGGTACTCGTCATTTTCCTCAGTTCTATTTTCTGGGATAATCTCCAGCTGTGTAACAGAAGTATTGAATTCATTGTATTCAAGACCCCATGCACCATCTGCTAGATAGATCACATCTTTCTGATTGTCCTCAGTGATGATGCTAACTTGTCCATCGAAGATATTTCCAAAAGGTAGTTCCAGTTTAAGACTTGTCTGTCCTGGTACTACTTCTATCTCTTCGTTATAAGGCAATACCTCTCCGTCTACTTCTTTGCTCATACAAGCACCAGAGATCTGGACAGTAGTAGGTATAGTCAAGGCATTATTCAGCTCTAAATAGAAAGCGCCTAGTCTGTACTGAGCACGTCTAGCAAATAGCTTTGGTGCTGTAGGTGATTCTACAGCGGCCTTAATAGTATGTCCTTTCTCATTGGTAACGTTATTGATAATGTGCTGTACTGCTGCTATGCTTTTGGCTTTGGAGTTTGTCCATACTTGATAGTTTAGGAAGTTCGTGCTCTCAGGATACTCATCTATCGCCCAGTGGCTAGCCATCGTAAAATCACCATGTTCTTCATACGCTAGTGAAAATGATATCGCATGCTCCGTCATATTATTTGGACGGCGAATGGTACTCAATATCAGTTCGTAGCCTTTTATTTTTATCACTTCTACAGCGACTAGTTCTGACCCTTTTACACGATCGCAGATAGCCTTAGTATGATCATAGACTGTCGTATTTGTTTTACTCCCAAAGATGGAGGCATATCTGCTGCCATTGATAGAGTAGTCTCCAGCCCAGATCGCATCTGCTATAGTGATATCCACTAAGTCAGTAGGAGAGGATTCTACTAGCTCATCACCTGCTAGTATATGTGTAGGTGCTAGTTCTGAAATTATAGTGTTATCTATTTTGACAGCTGGAGCAGTATTGATACTGAGGGCTCTTTTGAAGTTTCTCAGTGCTATCTTACTGGCTAGTCCTCCATGGCTTTCAAGACCACCATTAAGACCAGAGCTGACTATGTCATCATCACAAAGAATATATTGACCACTAGATTTTATATCTGTACCATGATCTTGACTGCTTCTTACTTCTGGCGAACTTGAATTCGCTTCTATAGGCTCCTGCGCTAGGAAGTAGTAATCAAAAGTATTGTCCCCGTTGTCTACTGCTAGAAAGTCAAAACCATCATGCTTTAGTTGGTCAGGATCCAATTTATAAGTCGCATTATCGATATGAATCTCATATGGATGGTAGGCAACACTGTTTTCATTCTGTACACTAAATCCAAATGAGTATTGAGATTCATTAAAATAGTTGAATTTCAAGTTCTCACATAGCGCAGAATAGTTATATGAGCATACAAGATTCGTTCTTGCTCTGTAGTTTCCGTTAGAACTCTCTGGTACACCGTCATAGATAAAATTCAGGTATTGATATCCCTTGATTGTCTGATCTGGTGTGATTAGATAGTCAAACGTCCCATTTGCATTTTCAGTAAGCTCTACTGATAATTTTACACCATTTGAATTCTTGAATAGATTTTCATCTAGTTTATAGGTTGCTTCAAAAATTTCTAGATACCACTTAGATTCCTCTAGTCTCGTATTGTTGATCGCTAGTGCATAGTATAAAGAACTGACATTGTAATCCAATTCTAGATGATTACATCTATCCAGAGTAGCAGCAGAGCATACAAGATTTGTTTTTTCTTTATAGCCTCCAATTGAGCCATCTGGCACACCGTCATAGATAAAGCTCAGTGACTGATTGCTCTGAATGGTCTGATCTGGTGTTATCACATAGTCAAAGGTCCCATTGGCATTCTCTCTGAGCTCCACAGATAATTTGATGCCTTCAGCATTCTTAAATAGGTTTTCATCTAGTTTATATGGCGCTTTAGTAATTTCGAGATACCACTTTGTCTCTTCTTGGCTAGGATTCTTTACACCTATTGAATAATAAGTAGTGCTGGCACTGTAATCAAGTAAGAGATGATCACAGCTATCCTGTGCTATACTGGATTGTGATAATCCGATAAATAGCATACTGATAAGGCACAACTTGCTAATAAGCTGTCCGAAGGATAGACTGAAAGTTTTCGTTTGGGTTTGCATATTTTGACTTTAACTTTATTACCTAGCGTAATTCCAAATAGTATTCCGCACAAACAAGATTAGCTAGTATCGTACATAATTGGCCCTGTCTTACTGAGTATTTGCTAATAGCTGACAAAGTTAATTTGGGGTTGTAGAGGGCCTGATTAGGGGCTGTAGAGGTCTTGTAGGTTAGGATTCTATCAGACGTCTTCCTCTTTGTATTTTCTTATCAAAATGAAGAGTCTTTAGGACTTGTTTCTCGTTAGAGTGATTTTTTAGTCCTTATCACTTTAGTGCCAGCTCTTATTATTCTTTCACAAACTTGATTGTAGCGTACCCCTCTTCTAGGAGTATTCTTAGAAAGTAGAGACCTGGATCTAATTCTTCAATTGGAAGATGCTTCGTGTTATGGAAGGTCTTTACAGTATGACCATTGAAGTTGATAAGGTCTGCTTGTAGTATTTGCTCTTCTGCTCTAAGCTGTAGTTCAGTACTTGCTGGATTGGGGAATAGAGTCAAGTTAGAGTAACTTATTAACTCCTCAGTCGAATCTAAGAGATCACAGCTTGGGTTTGGTGTATCAAAGTATTTGTCTGTTTTGTAATCGATGACGCCATTACTGTAACATTGTAAGCCACCGAAACAGCCATCAGCCAGATAGCAGGCTTTATCTCCTGTGAGAATTTGTGAGGTAGATCCAATATTTTCAATAAAGGGATACTGGTCTATACACTGCCCATTGTCACTGAGGTATATCTTTTCATATTCTCTGAATTCTTGTGTTCCTAGCTGTATCATTGAAATATTTGAGATAATCACTTGATGCCTATTCGGACTAGTTGCTGTATTGTCATATGGTTGTGAGCTAAAGTGATATTTGTTAAATGGTTCGTAATAGGTGATTGTATCTCCTATTTCATTATCAAAATTAAAAAGGAGATAGAAAGTAGTGTCTTCTAAGAAGTAGACTTTGTTATCATCTTCCCAGACTATAAGACTGTCAGGACCTTTGTCGAAATTTGGATTGAGGTCGCTAGAGCTATAGGCAAAAATTACAGAGCAGTCTTTATCGTCGATCATTTCTTCTTTCTCCACCACATAATTAATGTGGTTGCCATGACAGTATAAGTCATGCCCTTCATAGTTCCATTCCGCATGTAGTGGCGCAAAGGACTTTTGGCTCATTAGTGAGAAGGGTAGGAGAACTAAAAGAAGAAGGATGGTTTTCATTTTCTGTTTTATAAAGTTGAATTCTAAGTAACTTAAGATATGAATAATGTGGAACTCATCCTAAGATGTGGCTAGATAACTTTCTGGGTTTGTCGTAGTTAATACTTGCCTCTGGTTTTATAGCTCCGTAGGAGCCTACATATGTATAGCAAAGAAATAGGATAGAAGAGCTAGCTTCAGAGAAGCGAAATGTTCTTCATGCTGTGACTCATATGTCGCTCCTCTGGAGCTGTGTCTTTTATCTGAGTTTTGTTTTATTGATATTTCGCCACTCTGTGGCTGATCTCATTATTTGCAAGGATATGGTGCTGGTTCTATATCGCTCCTCTGGAGCTAAGGAATTGTAGTAATTTTTTTCTTTTATTGATATTTTGCCACGCTGTGGCTGATCTCATTATTTGTAAGGATATGGTGCTGGTTCTATATCGCTCTACTGGAGCTGTGTCCCTTATCTGAGTTTTGTTTTATTGATATTTCGCCACTCTGTGGCTGATGCTATATGTTCATAGATCAGAGGTTGCAATGTGTCTTTATTATGTCTGCATGTAGTTTGTAGTTTTTCTTCCTGAGGATGTAGTTTGTTTTTATTTTATAGCTCCGTAGGAGCCCACATATGTATAGCAAAGAAATAGGATAGAAGAGCTAGCTTCAGAGAAGCGAAATGTTCTTCATGCTGTGACTCATATGTCGCTCCTCTGGAGCTTAGGTTTGTAGTAGCTTTCTTTTATTGATATTTCGCCACGCAGTGGCTGATGCTATATATTCTTAGATCGTATGATGTAATGTGTATGTATTATGTCTGCATGTAGTTAGTAGTTTTTCTTCCTGAGGATGTAGTTTGTTTTTATTTTATAGCTCAGTAGGAGCCTACATATGTATAGCAAAGAAGTAGGATAGAAGAGCTAGCTTCAGAGAAGTGAAATGTTCTTCATGCTGTGACTCATATGTCACTCCTCTGGAGCTGTGTCTTTTATCTGAGTTTTGTTTTATTGATATTTGCCACGCTGTGGTATCTGAGTTTTCTTTTATTGATATTTCACCACGCTGTGGCTAATGCTATATGTTCTTAGATTAGAGGTTGATATGTGCATGTATTATGTCTGCATGTAGTTTGTAGTTGTTCTTCCTGTGGATGTAGTTTGTTTTTATTTTATAGCTCCGTAGGAGCCTAATATGTGTAGCTAAGAAATTAGTCGTAGTTGCAAGCTTCAGAGAAGCGAAATGTTCCTCAGGCGGTGAGTTGTATTGTAATTCTGTTTATTGATATTTCGCCGCGCTATGTCTAAGCTTAGTAAATTAACATATCTGTAATATCTTTGCATGTCTAATCAGAACGCCTTTTTGACAACACTTGCTAGATCTATGTATTCTGATTCTAATTCATTGCGGCATTTATTCCCATTGCAATCCGCTCTAGCTATAGGTATCGATTTAAATTTATTTATATCTGCATATAGCTTATACTTGTTTTTGTCTGTTTTCCAAATAGTAATCCCGCGTTCTCTGTCAATTACGGTGATTTCGATTTTCGAGAGGTGTTTTTCGTCTAAGCCAAAGTGCAACTCATATTGGTTGTCATTGAGCTTGATCACTTTTGATAATTTATTGCGGAAGGGTCCATCACAGGTCATAGAGATCAAGCCTGAATTGGTAATTATCTTTTGATCCAGCCAGCAAAGGTCAGAGGGTGACTTGAGGTAATATTCATTCCCGAAATAAATTACTTCTGTCCACTGGCTGGGTATGTCACCTAACTCAATCTTTAAAGACTCAGGCTCTAGTTGCGAGTAATATTCATTTTTAACTTTAGGAATGAGGCGCAGATATTCTTTGGGCTCATAAGTTCTATAGACGTATTCATAAAATGGCGTAGTCATGTGAGGGTAATTTCTTTTAACCAAGTAGAAAGTGTCGTTGGCCATAATATACCTCTGAGTTATTGCTGTAGTATCTACTTGAACCTCATGGCTTAGATTTTTTTGTTTGGATTTGATTTTAACCTCATTAGTCTGACAACTAACTAAGAGCAGAGTTGCAAGTATTGGTGTTTTAATTTTCATTCATCACGTTATCAATTAATTCTAGTATAGCCTCTTCTTTATCGAACTGTATGTAGTGCCCTGTATTAGAAAGTACGACTAAGGTGTCTGTAGTTACTTCTTCACTAAATTTAATAGCATCTGATTTGAAAGTTATCTCAGGGTCATCACCTGTAACTATGACAACGTTTGCTTTTATGGATTCGTAGTTATCTGAAATGGACCTCAAGTCATGGCGGTAATTTACAGATTCTTTGGCCTTGGAATGTAGAACCTTAGGTTGCAGCCAAATGTTTTTTCTTTCTTGGATGATGTCATCTAACAATGGACCTTTCGTAGTTAAGATTGAAGACTTAATACCACTCTCGATCAACACTGCAGCTACAGTATAGTTTGCAATAAGTCCTATTGCTTTTCCTAGTACAGGTAATGAAAGTAATTTATAGATTAAAGAAGACTTATAATCATAAAGAGGTGAATCAATAATCATGTAGTCAAGCTCGTCATTGTAATGCTTTGTTAATAATTGAGCAACGGTAGAGCCGCCATAGGAATGGCCTACGATCATAGGTTGATTTAATTCAAGTTCGCTTATAAGTTCCCTGACAAGTTGGGCATTGTCGGGCAAGTTGTATTGATATTTCTTGTTAGTTGAGTATCCATGTCCAAGACGGTCGAAAGCTGTTACTCTATAGTTCTCAGAGAGCTTGGATGTTAATGATGACCAATCTTCTAAGGAGCCTGGGGTGCCATGTATGAATAGAATGTCCTGACCTGATCCTAGTTGTTTGTAGCGAATCTTATTCTCTCCAAGCTCAAGATAAGTCTGGTTTTCGGTTTTGTCATCAAGTTCTATGTTTCCGATATTTGTATATGAAAGTACTATCGTGAGTACAACTAGTGCAAAGACATATAGATAGGTACGTTTTAGGAATCTCTTCATTTTAGTAGATATAGCATTCTAGTACCAAAGCCTTACTAATGCTCTTATACAAAAGAAACTAATTAACCCCCAGAATAATAGTTCAAGTAAAATTATTATTAGCGCAAATGGCTTTTCAATGGCGATGTTCTTATCCTTCCATTCTATGACTTTCCCACAATTTTTATTGTAAGTTTTTAGGACTACAGTGTCATTAATTGCGGAACCGAGGATAAATTTTCCAAGTTGGTTTCCTTTTTCATCCATTTGAATCGTAGAAGTCATTATTTCATTATACTTAGGATGCGCATTGTTTTTAAAAGTAAACTCATAATAGTTTTCAAATCCGCCACTTACACCGTCTGAAGTTCCCTTTTCAATTAATACCACATCAATCAAATCCCCATATCTGTATTGTTTATTCACCTGATCGAGGATAAGAGAATAGCAAACAAATAGTGAAGGAATGGCTAGCAAGCTTATGACTAATGTTTTTAAAATCTTAGACATGTTTCTTGTTTGAATTTCTTTTTAACCCAATAATATCTTGTTCTGTTTTTAAAATATTCTTACAGTCTATGTATTCTATATCTCAGTTCCGATCATACCTAACTAGTTGTACCTGTACTACACCAAGACCTGATTCTCAAACCAGCACTCCTTGCTTTATACTCTCTACAACCTCTGGATTACGCAAAGTTGTAAGGTCACCAATTTTATCAGCTTCATTGCTTGCTATCTTTCTGAGTACTCGTCTCATTATTTTACCAGATCTGGTTTTTGGTAAGCCAGTAACAAACTGGATAACATCGGGCTTTGCTATAGGTCCTATTTCTCTGGCGACGACAGCGTTGATTTCTTTTCTGAACTCATCATTCAGTTCCTTGTCTACAGATATGACATAAGCGTAGATACCTTGTCCCTTGATAGGATGAGGGTAACCGACTACTGCGGATTCTATGACACTAGGATGCTCGTTTATGGCGTTTTCTACCTCTGCTGTACCCATTCTATGACCAGATACATTGATGACATCATCTACACGTCCTATGATTCTAAGTCGGCCTTCTTCATCCCGTCGTGCACCATCACCCGTAAAATATAAATTTTTGAATGTCGAAAAATAGGTCTGTCTGCATCTCTCGTGGTCTCCGTAAGTTGTTCTGAGTATAGAGGGCCATGGATGCTTGATGCATAGTAGGCCTTCTACGTTATTTTCTTTAATTTCTTTTCCATCTTTATCTACCAGTATGGGCTGTATGCCGGGCATTGGGTAGGAAGCATAGGTGGGCTTGGTGTCGGTAATCCCTGGAAATGGCGTGATCATGATTCCACCATTCTCAGTTTGGAAATAGGTATCTACGATTGGGGCTTTCCCTTTTCCTACTTTATCATTATACCAGTGCCATGCTTCTTCATTTATCGGTTCGCCTACTGAGCCGAGTACTTTTATAGAAGACAAGTCGTACTTGGCAGGAAAGCTGTCTCCATGTGCCATTAGGGCACGTATAGCGGTAGGTGCTGTATAGAATTGGTTTACTTTGTATTTCTCACAGACCTCCCAGAAGCGACCTGCGTCAGGATAAGTGGGTACCCCTTCAAACATCAAGGACGATGCTCCAGCAAGCAGTGGGCCGTAAACTATATAGCTGTGCCCTGTAATCCATCCAATATCTGCAGAGCACCAGTAGATATCTCCAGGTTTATATTGAAAGACATTTCTAAAAGTAAAACAAGAATAGACCATATAGCCGCCACAGGTATGCACGACACCTTTTGGTTTGCCTGTAGAGCCCGAAGTGTATAGAATAAAGTGCAGGTCTTCAGCGTCCATTTCTTCCGCAGCACAGAAGGGAGACTGATTCGGCACTTCGTCATGCCACCATCTGTCTACATCATCACTCCAGTTCACCTCTCCTCCAGTATTCTTGTGCACAAGTACTGTTTCCACACTGTTGCATCCGATGTTCATGGCTTCATCCACTACGGCTTTTACGGGAATGTTTTTATGACCTCGCTTATTATAGTCAGAGCAGATTATCATCTTGGCTTGCGCATCATCTGTTCTATCGGCTATCGCTTGAGCAGAAAATCCACAGTAGACAACAGAATGTACGGCACCGATTCTAGAGCAAGCCAATAACACTATGGCCAGCTCTGCCAACATAGGCATATAGATGATGACCCTGTCTCCTTTACCTATGCCGAAATTTTTAAGGGCATTAGCACATTTACAGACCTCGTCATGTAATTCTTGATAGGTGTAGCTGGTCGCTTGATCAGTGGGTTCATTGGGTTCCCAAAGGATAGCCACTTGATCAGCTTTGTCTGGCAGATGTCTATCTAGGCAATCATAGCTGATATTCATCTTCCCATTGATAAACCATTTGACCTTAGGTTCGGTGAAGTTCCATTCACAGACTTTGTCATACTGTTCAAACCAAGTAAAAGTTTGGGCTTCTTTGTCCCAGAATTGCTCAGGGTTTTCTACACTTTGCTTATAGAGTTCTTTATAATGTGCGAGGTCTTTGATTTGAGTTGTCATTAGATGCTAATCTTTTTATTCGTTTAAATATAACTCTTTCATAGCATCCGCGAGCATTTAATGAACAGCTCCTGGTGAAGCTGCTCCTCTAGGAATTCTTATATCCTCGACCAACTCTTGTATCTCTTGAGGTGGTGCAGTAGTCGCACGACTGACCACTAAGGCGATGATCAGATTAAGGATCATACCGAGGATGCCTATACCCTCTGGCTTGATTCCAAACCAATAGCCCTCAGGCTTACCAGGGCCGCCCAGTTGGGGTTTGAAATACCAAATATACACTAGGGTAAAGAGGATGCCGACGATCATGCCAGCGATAGCCCCTTCTTTGTTCATCCGTTTGTCAAAGATGCCCATAATGATAGCAGGGAAGAATGATGCAGCCGCCAGGCCAAAGGCCAGGGCGACAACTTGCGCAACAAACCCTGGCGGATTCATGCCAAAGAAGCCTGCACCTACCACGGCGATAGCGATGGCAATTCTAGCAGCTAGTAATTCTCCCTTTTCAGAAATGGCAGGCATAAGGTTTTTCTTGAGTAGATCATGTGAGACTGAAGTGGCAATGACCAACAATAAGCCAGCCGCCGTAGATAAGGCTGCAGCGAGACCTCCAGCAATAACGAGAGCAATAACCCAAGCTGGTAGATTTGCGATCTCTGGATTGGCTAAGACCATGATGTCTCTATCTATAGTCAGTTCATTTTGTGCAAGGTCTGCAACATACTGTATTAGTCCATCTTGGTTTTTATCCTCAAATTTTATCAAGGTTGATTTTTCCCATTTGCTGAACCAACTAGGCATTTCTGCATAGGGCTGATTACTAACGGTCTGAATCAGGTTGGTTCTGGCAAAGGTCGCAACAGCTGGTGCTGTTGTATAGAGAATAGCAATAAAGAGTAGAGCATAGCCTGCGGACTTTCTCGCATCTCGAACCTTGGGCACCGTAAAAAATCTAACAATCACATGGGGTAATCCCGCAGTACCAAACATCAGCGCTGCTGTGACAAAGAACATATTGACCCTGTCATCCATACCCATAGAAGTGTACTCGGCAAAACCCAAGTCCACGCTGAGCATATTTAGTTTGTCTAGTAAGTAAGTGCCATCCTCCAGTTGCCCGCCGAAGCCCAATTGTGGAATCGGATTGCCCACCATTTGTAATGAGATAAATATTGCAGGAACCGTAAAGGCAAAGATGAGTACGCAGTACTGTGCCACCTGTGTATAAGTGATGCCTTTCATGCCACCGAGTACGGCATAGAAGAACACTATAGCAATGCCTATAAGTATACCTGTCGTAAAAGGCACTTCTAAGAATCTAGCAAAGGCGACGCCTACGCCTTTCATCTGTCCGACGACATAAGTAAAGGAGACAAGGATAGCACAAAGTAGAGCGACCATTCTCGCAGTCTTAGAATAGTAGCGTTCCCCAATGAAATCAGGCACCGTGAATTTTCCGAACTTCCTAAGATAGGGCGCCAATAACAAAGCGAGTAACACATAACCACCAGTCCAACCCATGAGATACTGTGCACCTCCAAAACCCATAAATGAAATAAGTCCTGCCATAGACAGGTAAGAGGCTGCGGACATCCAATCTGCTGCGGTAGCCAAGCCATTAGCTAGGGGAGATACCCCTCCACCAGCGACATAGAATTCTTTAGTCGAGCCAGCTCTTGCCCATATGGCTATGCCTATGTACAGTGCGAAGGTCAAACCAACTATAATATAAGTCCATGTTTTGATGTCCATTGTATCAGATTTTCTGTGTGAGCTTGGGTTTACTTTTCGTCTACATTATATTTCGCATCGAGCTTATTCATCAGTCGGACATAGATGAATATCAAGGCGACAAAGACATAGATAGACCCTTGCTGTGCAAACCAAAA
>CAKZVK010000042.1 GCA_937921825.1 uncultured Saprospiraceae bacterium | reverse complement strand
CTTGTCTCTATTTTCTAAAGAGCAAATGATAAGCTCAGACAAAAAGAAAGATAGATGGTCGGGTATCCTTAATAAGGCATATCATTTCTCTATTGACAAAAGTAAGTTGATCAGCATCTGCTCTGTCATCTGTCTCTTCCTATTTGCAATTGGTATTTCTAAGGTGCATACGAATTATGACCTCTACACCAATCTTCCCGAAGGAGCAAAGATCAGTGAGGACTTTCTCTATTTTGAAAAAGAGTATGCCGGCTTCCGTCCTCTAGAGTTAGCAGGTACGATACAAGAGGATTATAGAATTTATGATTATGAAGTCATAGAGCAGTTAGTAAAAGCCGAAGATTATCTAAAATCACAACCAGAAATACAGACAGCTTTTTCTCTAGGCACCCTCACCAAAAGCATCAATCAAATGATGCATAGCAGCCAGGCCTCGGAGTACAAAATGCCTGACAGAAAAGATTATAGAAAAGTCAAACGCATGTTTGCATCCTTACCATCTACAGGCACAGATGTGCTGGTCAGTAAAGATAAAAGAAAGACTCGAGTCTCTTCAAAAGTAAAAGATGTAGGGGCAAAGAACATAAAGAAGATGAGTGCTAAAGTAGATGCCTGGCTAGCAACTAATATCAATCCAGAAGTAATACAGTTTAGACAGACGGGGACAGGTCTTCTATTAGATAAGAATTCCGAATTTGTAAAGGATAGTTTGTTGCAAGGATTATTGATTGCCTTGCTGATTGTAAGTTTGCTGATGGGCTTTTTATTTAGATCATGGAAGATGTTATTTCTAGCGTTAGTCCCGAATCTAATACCGCTCTTGTTTGCTGCCGCTCTTATTGGATATTCTAATGTAGCTCTAGAGGCAGGCATATCCATTGTCTTTGCGATCATTTTCGGGATAGCGGTTGATGACACTATACATTTTCTCAGTAAGTATAAGCTGGCAAAAGATCAGTTTGACGGTGATGTAGAAAAAGCTTTACACAAGACATTTTTGGAATGTGGGAAGGCTATAATATTTACGACCATCATTTTATTCTTCGGCTTTCTAGTGTTGTTATTTTCAAGTAACCAACCTTCCGTAGTGATAGGCATGCTGATCTCTGTGACTTTGCTTTCTGCCTTGGTTGCGGATCTGACGATCTTGCCGGTATTGATTAGGAAATTTGGAGTATAAGATAGCTGCTCGGAAAACTTCCTAGTAGCTTCTTGCATAAAAGCACCATTTACATTTTGCCTACATGTTGTAAGTAGAAAAATCTCATAGCTTAATTGGTCACTTGGATTTGCTGTGTATGTTCACAATTTATATTTAATTTGATTGAGAATTTATAATCTCGAACTTTGAAATATGGAGTACCAAATATATGTAGGTACCATAATGAAAATTAAGAAAGGACTAATGAAAAAGTCTTTTAGAATTTTGTATTGTGGGATGTCAAATGAAAACACTTTTGTTATGTCCCCTTTGACTACTAGTGGATATCAAGGCTTCAGTCCTAATATCTACTATAAAGCTGACTCTAGAGTCATACAGATTTTAAATCGAGATTTTGATGTGATAGAAGTAACGCCGGAGTATATTATACTTGGCGATTGAGATTCTCAATGAGCACTAACTTCTTTCTAAGTATTTTTACATCTTCCTCATTTAGTTCCTATTCAAACCTATCTTTGTTCTATTAAACTAAAATAAACCTGCTTTGGTCAATACTAAAGTTTTAGGTTTTTATCCTAATTCATAATGAAATATAGAAAACTAGGCCAGACAGATATAGATGTAAGTGTCATCTGCTTAGGTACGATGACCTATGGAGAACAGAATACTGAAGCCGAGGGCTGGGAGCAGATGGATTACGCCTTAGATCAAGGAGTTAATTTTTTTGATACTGCTGAATTGTATTCAACTCCGGCAAGATCAGAAACCTATGGCAGCACAGAAGAGATAATAGGAACCTGGCTTACCGCTCGAAAAAACAGAGACAAAGTTGTCATAGGTTCTAAAGTAGCAGGACCAGGCCCCTATACAAAACATATTCGAGATGTAAAAGTGTATTCACGAGAGGGGATAATAGAGGCCGTAGAAGGAAGTCTCAAAAGATTACAAACTGACTATATAGACCTTTATCAAATTCACTGGCCAGAACGGGGTGCTAATTTTTTTGGTAAGAGAGGGTATGTCCATAAGAATGGATGGGAGGATAATTTCAAAATGCGTCTCGAAGTATTGCATGAGTTTGTAGAAGCAGGCAAAATAAAATATATAGGTATCTCAAATGAAACTCCATGGGGTGCCCTAAATTATCTGAAGCTTTCAGACCATTTTGATTTACCTAGAATTGCATCCATCCAGAATCCTTATAATCTACTTAATAGATCTTACGAAGTCGGATTAGCAGAAATATCGATAAGAGAGAAGTGTGGCTTATTGGGATACTCTCCTGTAGCTTGTGGAAGACTGACAAATAAATATCTGGAAGGAACAGACACCTCAGAATGTCGCCTGAATAAATTCAAAGTGAATTATCAGCGGTATAACTCTGACAATTGCATACTAGCTACCAAGCAGTATTATGATATCGCAAAATCTATCGGTCTCAGTCTTGCTCAGTTATCTATAGCTTGGGTTAACCAACAAGACTTCGTGACAAGTAATATTATAGGAGCAACGAAGATGGAGCAACTTAAAGAGAATATTGCGACTATAGATATTGAGCTAGATCGTGCAACCATAAAACGGATTAATGCCATTCATGGATTGGTGCCAGATCCAGCTTCTTAAAGTAGAGGGATATAAAAAGTTGAGACGTTTATTCTTTAGTAACTTATGCAATAGAACAAGTCATCGCCTGATTACCTTAAGATTTGAAAATCAAAATCAATTTTTACAGACCGATCAGTCTTTTGCTTCTACTTCAGCTATCCTGAGTTTTCTGACTAGCAGACGAGCAAAGTTCATACTTGGGTCAGAGTTATTTTTAATATCCAGTATTGTAGGTTCTACAGGAAAGTCAGGCCTTACTCCTCCTTCTTTATCGTAGTAGCAGCTAGCAAAGATTTGTGTAGTTGACATACTGGTGGTTAATCTAGAATTACTCAAGATTTCAGGAAAAGCATTTGCGCTGAATACTTTTGTGCCTCCGGTCTCTTCTCCTATAATATGTCCAAGTTGGAAACATTGCACAGTACTAGCAAAAGAAGAAGCCATCGAAAAGGAACGTCTATCAGTAAGTACTAAAACCTTACCCGTAAATTCATTTTCCTTCTTTTTGGGTTCTTCTATAAGAATGGCTTCCTCTGTCTTGTAGCTCCCTATTTCATTTCTGAGTGCAGCATTGATATCCATCATGCCATCAGGAATTTGTACGGCTATGTAATTGTATTTAAAGAATTCGAAGTTTTCTTTGATGTAATTTCTAAACCATTTAGAAATTTTAAACTTCGTCATTGCAAAATTTTTGAACTGCTTTTCAGTAATATAATGCAATAAGCGGGAGGATATTATTGGAGAGCCACCATAGTTCCCTCTCAGATCTATTATCAGATATTGGATTTGATCCTCTTTTATTTTTTTGAAAGTCTTACGGAGAAATAAGTCGTACTTATTTATTGATTTCGTAAGGAAACCGTGGATGTTGAGCAAGCCCAGTCCCTCTTCTAGCTTAGTATAACTATATGGGGTACCTTTCATCATCCTATCGTTCTTCTCAGATTCTAGGTCTCTGTATGCTCTCTTCCATTCCTTGTGTGGCATATTTTCCACTGTCACTATTGCTGTATCTTTAGATGTAGCATAGGTAAGTTCCAATGAGTCAAAGTAGCCAAACTGTAAGGTAAGGTAGCTGTCGAATCTTTCTTGGATCACAGCATTTCTAAAAGCTTTCCGCTCATAGGAAACCAAGGGGTCGATACTTTCTAGAATATCGGGGATCGCTAGGTCATTTATCTTTGTGATTTTTGAGCCTAGTGGCAGGGATGAGTCAGTTCCTAGTGGCTTAAGAGCATATAATATATCATCGTTAGAAAGGTAGACTTCATAAGGAAAAACACCATGCTCTTTTTTCTTGTCTTTGAGGTATTGTTGTGGCATTAAGATGGAGCTATGCCCATCTTTTAGAGAAGAAACGAGAGGAGCCACGAGTTTATAGAATTCGATATTTGTTCTCTCTACATCCAGTTGCTGCTTTATGAAACTTATTCTTCTGTTTATGCTGTCTTCTGATGTCCATAGATAAGGGGTTGGATGTGCTTCGAGTAGGTCTATAAGTTGCTTGAAGTCTTTCTTTTGGTCTTTGACAGATAAAGTGTTTTGAGAGGATAACATATTAGTGAAAACACATATAATTAACGGGATGTATAATTTTGATATCATCTTGTTTTTAGATTGGCTTAAAGATCCAAGGGTCCTTTGTGATAGTAAATAGGAAGCAGGCAGATGCCGAAAGATACTTTTGCATAGCTTTATTTAAGCATAAAATTAGTAAAAATTGAATTAGTACATATTTTGACGGTATTGCATGTGTTAAATTGAAATATATGAATTACCTCAGTACTGAGTTTAAAATTTCTGAAGAGACTATTTTAACTCAGCAAGAGTTCTTAGAGGTATTTGACTATTTAGTTTGCAGATTAAAGTGTGAGTATGAAAACCAAGAACATGGTGCTCTAGAGCAAAGAGGAATTCTTTCTTGGATCAGGAGTCTTTTTAATCGTGTAGAATGTCCTAAGTTTGGAAATAATAAAGACGGATTACTCAAGAAATTTTGGTCTTGGATTACTGGTGTTTTTACTAATATTAAAAAAGGCGGAGATCTAGATGTTGGGCCTAACTCTTGGAATCAATACTACCAATGGGGAAGAACTATTTCCATTGGAAATTCATGGACATGGTTGGATTTAGGTAGTGGACTAAGTGGACCGATACAAGATCTCTTTACATATAATAGTAACGGAGGAGCAAGTTACTTGTGTAAACCTGAAATTATGCGATTAATGGCTTGTGATGGTTATGATAAGTTTGATGATGAGGACATTGATACGGTAAATGATGATTATGAGCACCCAGATGCTGAATTCTGTGAATTATGGGAAAATTTCTGGGAGAAATGCCTAGAAGATAATGTACCACAACTATATCCACCACGCAACGGAGAAATCGAAACTGAAATAGGCTGGGCTCTATATCTTCGTCAAGATCCAGTAGGATTTATGAATGATATAGGCAACACTTTAGCATGTCCGCCTCTACCTGAATGTTCTAACAGAATTAGTAAGTTTGCTAATACATATGGTCTTAATTTAGACTACAATGAGGAGAAATTATTGGAAGAAGTATTTAAAGAATGTAACGGAGATGAAGAGGAGGATGAAGAGGC
>CAKZVK010000041.1 GCA_937921825.1 uncultured Saprospiraceae bacterium | reverse complement strand
TTTATACTGAAACCTATAAAACATTGGTCAAACAAATTGCTCTTATTGAGTTGGATGAAAATGATATCTCAGAACTCACGACAGTGGCTCAGCTTTGTCTACAAGAGTATGGTGAAGTGGTTACATGGGCTAGAGGCCTACTTAATCTTTATGATGTCAGAGACTTTGATATGGGAGACTGTGAGCAAGCAGAAACCGAAGGTAGATCTCGTCAGGTAACTGAAGAACTTCTTCTCAATATTTCGCCAGTTCCAGCTGAAAATTATATAGATGTTAGGATTTCATCTGCAACTGATTCTGAGGGTACTTTTACTATTACTGATATATCAGGTAGAGTCTTATCTAAGCAAAATAGGTCTGAGAAGCTAACTAGAATCGAAACTGCTTACCTAGAAAATGGGATGTATTACTTAGTATATAATAATGAAAATGGTGTCTTTAAGACAAGCTCATTTATCATACAACGATAATTTGCATTAATTTTAGAATAGTATGGTCATATGGTGACCATACTGTTCTTTTACTTTGAAAACTATGAATAAACTACCCCAGTATTTGTTTACTATAGCTCTGTGGGCAGTAGGAATGACAAATCTTATTGCTCAGAATAAACAAGACTATTATTGGCCACTAGGTTATACGACTACACTAGACCCTGAATTTCCTGGCCTAGAGTTTAATTTTAGGGATAAGCCATTTGAACCCGGTATTAGAAATGGGGATCTTGTTTTTGACCAGATGAATGCTTCTGTATGCGACAAAGACGGCAAGCTACTTTTCTATACCAATGGCTGTGCAGTGGCCAACAGAAATCATGAAATAATGCCTAATGGCGAAGACATTAATGTCGGCTCTTTTTTTAATGACTTTTGGGGAGGGGACTGCATAAGAGGTTACCCTGGCCCACAAGAAATTACAATATTAAAGGACCCAAATTTTAATAAAGGTTATTATATAATACATAAACCAACTACTTATAATGCCGGTCAAACCATAGGGAGGTTTTCAATAGATTCAATTCACTATTCATATGTTGACATGAATCTTGATAATGGGATGGGCGATGTCACTGAAAAGAATGTTAACTTTTTTCAAGATTCGATACTCTCAAGTTACTTAACTCCAATATCACAACCAAACAATCAAGATTGGTGGATAATGAACCCCGTTTTTCCATCAGGCTATGTTGTGTTTAGTCTTACGGAAAATGGTTTGGAGTTATTTCATCGCCTTGACGGCCCTACTTGGGATGAAAGAAAGTCAAGTTCAGCAGGTCATGCCCGTTTTTCTCCAGACGGTACTAGGTATGCGTACTTTAATCAGTTTGATGGTCTCTATCTCTATGACTTTGACAGATCAGATGCGACATTAAACAACGAAGAACATATCCCTTGGCGTAGGCCAGAGGAAGGAATATTCTCAACTTGTGAATGGAGTCCAAATTCAAGATTCCTTTACCTCGCTAAATGGGATACTCTATGGCAATTAGATACGCATGCTATTCCATTAGAAAGCGGACTGGAGGTTATTGCTTCAAGGATTAATGGAGCAGATCCACCAACTGCTCAATTCGGTATTGCAGCCTTAGGTCCAGATTGTAGAATATACATAAGAAGTAAGGGTAGTTCCACCAGAATGAATGTCATTCATAAACCCAATGAAAAAGGAGCGGCATGCGATTTTGTTCAGAATAGTCTTGTCCTCCCTACTAGAACCAATGTCGGCTCCTTCCCCAACTTCCCTCGTTTCCGCGTAGACGAAGAAGAAAAATGTGACCCCAGTATCACCAGCATTGCCGGTGAAACTGTCTGGTGGCGTAGAGACCTCAGCGTATATCCCAGTCCCGCCAGCGAGTATGTGACTGTAGAGCTTCCTGAGGGTAAGCAGGGTCAGATCTATATCTTAGATATGCAAGGCCAGATGGTTTATAATCAAGCGAAAGTCCTATATGATGAACGCATTGATATCTCAGATCTAGCATCAGGAATTTATTCTGTAGAGTTTATACCTAAGCAGAATAAAGAACGAGTAGTTTATACAAAGAGGATAACGGTGGTGGAGTGAGTCGTGGGTTTGATTAGCCTACACTACCCCTAGCCCCTAAAGGGGTAACCCTTCCTCCGCATCGAATACAATTATTCGTTGTTCAAAATTCAAACAAGAGTTTAGCGGTTCTCCCTTCATTGTTTGTTAATCCACTTAACGATTTGGATAATTTATTTCAGACTGCAGATGGGACCTCTACACAAACTTGTGATGAAGATTCAGGTTCTGATCTGACACCGATGACCCCTCCTGAGCTTTGTGATCTTATAGCAGAAGCCCAACTAAACCCTAATCTATACTATGCTAGATTACGTCAGTTGCTAGGTCGCTATTTTGCTACCCACGGACCGAGGCAATTACCTGATTGTATAGATTGTCTTCCTTCAGAACTTATAAGTATGGAGGCTGAATTAAGATTAGCAATGAGTACTACTTCTGAGACAGGAGAGATGGCAAGTGAATCTAGTGATTTTAGATCTGTGGCATTAGCACAATATAATCAGCTAGGAGGTAGCAGTATTGTCTATTATCCTGATCTAGCTCCTTGTGGCACACCTGTAGAAAATGTACCCATTTATACTGAAACCTATAAAACATTGGTCAAACAAATTGCTCTTATTGAGTTGGATGAAAATGATATCTCAGAACTCACGACAGTGGCTCAGCTTTGTCTACAAGAGTATGGTGAAGTGGTTACATGGGCTAGAGGCCTAC
>CAKZVK010000040.1 GCA_937921825.1 uncultured Saprospiraceae bacterium | reverse complement strand
CATAAATATTTGATTATCAGTTGTTATTGTAGATTTTAGATTTACCATTCTGCTACAAAAATCTAATTTTGTAATTTTTTAAATTAGTATCTTAGTTCATCTTTGGGTTATAAATATTCAAGTTATGAATCGTATGAACATCTTCTTTCTTTTAGTTTTAGCTCTTCCACTGATGACGATAGCACAGTCTTCTGACCTTACTTCTTGTAATGGCAGAGCAGTACCCATTGAAAACCTTATTCTTACTGTAGACCCTACTAATCTAGCGCCACTAGATAATAGTCCGTGTCCGTACACAGAAGGAGATCTCACCGGCTATCTTAATTGTATGGCGGCGACCTATCCCCAAGATCCTAGTTATACTTATGCTCTTGATATAGTAAAAGACGCTGATGTTCTTAATGGGGTATCTACACTAGATTTAGTACTTACACAAAGACATATTCTAGGTCTCGTTCCATTCCAAGATGCTTGCAAAACCATAGCGGCAGATGTAAATGGTGATAACAAGGTGAATGTCAAAGACATGATACTTATGAGACAATTGATCTTAGGTATAACTACTGAACTACCTGCTGGATCATGGAGATTTTTCAAAAGTGATGGACTGAATTTCACTGGAATAGGCGCTGATACTGATGTAAGATATGCTGCTGACCAATTTCCACTAACTAACACATCTATCAAAGCCGTTAAGGTTGGTGATGTAAACAACTCTGTGAGTTTGTAGAAAGAAATATAATTGATTTAAATAAATAGGAGCCGCACATTGTGCGGCTTTTTTTGTGTCTATATCATGATTTATAAGATTGAAGGATTTGCTTGATTACGGATGCATTCAATCATAAGATATCTCCTAACGTCGATATGGAAAAGAAGGACGTAAGCTGTAGCGTAAGTGGGCAGCAAGAAGCCGAGCCTAGCCAAATTGGAGTGGGTGGCGGGAGCGGCCCTAGTGTAGCTGCCTTCTATTTGGCTAGCGTTTTGGTTACTTTTTGGCAATGAAAAAGTAACATGAAAAACCAGAATATGCTGGGTAGCAAAGTTACTATGTAAACATTATAACCAAATAAAATACTAACCTCCTAACTTCTCTAACAACCATTTCTTCTCCGTCAGAATTTCTTCTTCGGTGATACTCACTCTCAGTTTTTCTTTCTTCTCTCTATCGTAAGGGTTTATCCGGCTCAGTTTCTTGAAGTACTTTATGATATTACGATAGTTGTGTCTATGGTAACCGATGATCTTGTTTCTGATGAGATAGATGTCCACGGAGTCTAAGAGGGAGTAGAGAGACTGCTCGGCCTCGAGTTCGTAATAGATTTTTGCCTGTAAAGTTTTGGCGGCGAGATGTATGAGGTGGTCTTTGAAGTCTGCATCTTGGATGTACATCAGAGCATCTTGGAACTGATCTTTATAATAGTAGATAAGAGCCAGATTGAAATTATAGGCGCTGTTTTTATCTGCCTTCATTAACTGGTCCGCGTACTTATGAGTGAAGCGTTCTGCCCAGTCTAAGTCATTAGATCGGATAGCCATCATGGCAATATTCCTGAAGGTAAATCTAGAGAGATGCCCGTCTATTAGGAGTGCACCATTTTCTAAGGCTCTCTCATAGAGGGCTAGTCCTTTGAGACCATATGACTTCTGTCCATTATTCAGTTTTCTGATACATTGATTCAGTGCAAAGAGGTATAGCGTCTGTAAGTCTTCTAGAGAAAGCTGGCTTTCGTTGTCCTTTAGGTAGGAATCAAAGTACTCGAATATGAGATCATTTTCTGGCTCCCTTATCATGTGATATGCATGGTAGTAGGCGCCGACAAGTGGAATGTCTGAGAGTTTCTTAGAATTGATATCTGCGAGTACCCATTTGAGGTTGTCTAATTGGTATTCTTGCTTGAATACCGTCTGATGAGAAAGAGCCATACAGGCGAACTTCAGCTTATTAGCATAGTACATCAGGTCTATGGTGTCTAGGATGTCCTGGATGTTGAGGGCTTGACGTCTTTTGACAGCACTATCATACTGATAGATTTCTATTTCTGTATCGAGTTTACTCTGGAGCAGCTGGGCATTCCAGGTAGGTTTGTTATTGTATAGATTTTTAATCTTCGTAGACTGCGCTTTGTATAGTTTATCGAGTTTGTTCAACCTGTAATATTTCAAAAGAAAGATATCCGCATTACGATTGAGCTCAGTATCTACAAGTGAGTAATGCACCTTGAGAAACTTTTCTATGATCTTGAAAAGACTGCTCTGAGCTAGACGTAGTTTGGTATCATCGTAGGCCTCATTTGGATAGAGGCAATTGAACAAGGCTTGCTTGTCTATTTGTGCTGTTTCGCTAGTATACTTGCAGAGTAGAGAGATGGCTTTCGGATAGGCTTTATCCTTACAGTAGAGTTCTGATGAGACGAATTGCTGTAAATAGGCTTTTTCTTTAGAACTTAAGGACTGGATTATAAGAAGAAGTTTAGTTTTTTTCATTACTAATTATTTCATAATCCTTTGTAAATCAGTTATATAGTTAAATTGATGATAAGTAAATTCTCTACAAATATGCCAATTTGTAATTTTATATTCTTTGATTCAGAGTCATATTTGAGTATAAAAGAGAAATACCATGAACAATTTTCTATCAATTATTAAAAAAATGGCGGCGATGAAATCGATCCTGACCTTTGTGATTTTGGCTTTTACAGGAAGCCTATTATCTGCACAGTGCCCTTTAGCCTGCAATGACTTTACAGAGGTATTCGTAGAGGGGGAGACGGAAGTGACAGCAGATATGATTCTAGAAGGGGACTATTCTGGTTGCGCTAATTTTGCTCCTGAAGTAACCATTACTGATGCTTTTGGCATAGCTATGCCTAGCTCCCCGTTTTTAAATGAAGAGCAGGTCGGA
>CAKZVK010000039.1 GCA_937921825.1 uncultured Saprospiraceae bacterium | reverse complement strand
ATACTAAGATCCTGATCGCTACCAAAAGGCCAATAATAATCGCGCTTGTCTTGACAATAGCTAGGCGATAAGACAAGAATATAGCTAAGGAATAATAGGAGGGTCACTTTGTTCATAACTAATGCTAAAGTTAATGAATTCAATCTTTCCCTGTGCATTGATGCAAGTAACGCTAATGACATACCTCACGATTGCAACCCACGATGGTCGTGTTTTGCAACCTTAATCCAATATGCTTATCCTATACAAACTTATTAATGGCTAAGCTTATCTAGGTATTTCTACTGCTCGTCGATGCTTGTAGCATCGATGCTATACGATAGACACATAAGCAGCTTACGGTAGTTCAACTCACCCAAAATCTTTTCCAAAGATTCTGACCTCTCTTAGAAAGAGAGGTAGCTGTAACCTTTTACAAAATGTGAATCCTAGAATATGTAGGATAGACCTTGATTAACACGTATACAATTAGTATATTTATACGTAAATTAATTCAATGGATAAGAAATTGACATTAAGCTTAAACAAAAAAATAATTGAGCAAGCTAAAAAGTATGCCAAGCGAAATGGCACAAGTCTTTCTAAGATGATTGAAGCTTACTTTCAATCAATCACCAATGCTGAACAAGAAAAAACAAATATCAAAATAACTCCCTTAGTTGAAAGTCTGTGTGGAGTTGGGGAGTTGCCAGATGGGTTTGATTACAAAAAGTCTAGAACAAAATATCTAGAAAGCAAGACCAACTAGTGAAAATTTTTATTGATACAAATGTAATTATTGATTTGCTGGCGAAAAGAAAGCCTTTCTATCAAGAAAGTCTTAAACTTTTTTCGTTAGCAGATTCCAAACAAATCGAAATAAAGATCTCAGCACTGAGTCTGGTCAATACACATTACATTTTAAGTGATGTGATGAAGCTTAAAAATACACGGCCGATTATTGGTAAATTCAAAGTCCTCGTTGAATCATTTGCACTTAATGATAAAATTCTTGAGCTGGCTTTAAATGACCCAAAATTCAAAGACTTTGAAGACGGTATTCAATATTATACCGCATTGGAATCACAAGTCAATTCAATTATAACAAGAAACTTAAAAGACTTCAAAAATTCAAAAATACCTGTAATGAGTCCGAAAGAATTTTTAGCTAAACGAATTTCCGAGAGATAACAAACTATAAATGACCCACGATGGTCTTGGCTTGCATTGGCTGTGCCTACGCCTTGTCAACCCACCCAAAATCTTTTTCAAAGATTTTGACCTCTCTTACAAAGAGAGGTAGCTGTAGTGGACAAGTATTCAGGCTTATGCTCTGCTACCCTCTAACTCGCTAAAGGGAGTACCGCCGCCAAACTCTCATTTTTAAATGTAGGATAACAAACAATTATAATTCGATGAGGGAAGGTTTCCCCTTCAGGGGTTAGGGGTAGCGCTGGCTAATCTACCCTACAACTCTTCTCCACAATCACTTGCCCACGATGGTAGCGGTTTGTAACCTCGATCCTACATGATTGAATCAGAAAGCCCCACTATGGTCATGGTTTGGAGTTATTTCCTCACCACAATTATCGTTTCTATTATCTCTGGACTAGGATTAGAGTCGCTGCACTCCTCTTCGAAAATGATATCATCTTGATCCGTAGATATTTCAGTACCATCAGGTAAGGGTTCATTTTGGGCTTGGGCAGTAGGGGCAGCTTGGTATCTATAGTCCAGCAGTTCTTCTCCGGGAAAGTCCCATTGCATATCTATGGTCATTTGCCCTTCCCAGAAACAAATGGCATCACAAGGACAAAATTCATTATTCAGGGCTGTGACTGATAGAACAACCCCATCAGGAAAACAGTAGGAATTATCAGCTTGGATAGAAAATGCAGTATCATAATCCACCTCCGTACACATGAGTGATTCTGAATCTGGATCACCGCAAGACGTTAGGATAGAAAGGGCAAAAGAGATTATAAATAAGTACTTAAGCATATCTGGAAGTTTACAGTATTACAAAATTGATCAGCATTACTATTTATTATACTACTATACTTCCGAAGCCGTTGCCTTGAACACTTTCTTTTTTTAATTCACTTTATAGTGCTCATCAAAGAAGGCTCTATACTGCTGTACAGATCTCTGCTTCACTACTTCTCTATAGTTCTTTTGATTACCTATGAAAAGGTCAAACTGTACTTTCTCAGGATTATCAATATTCTGTCGTGTACTGAATTCAGTTTCATTCTTCAATACCCCTTTGAGATAATCCATTGCTGGCGCCTTTCTAGGAAAAGATCTGATAAGAATTATCTGAGATTTACTTTCTGGATTCAAAGAGATATTACTGATCTTCAGATTATCCATTCTATGGTATTTCTTATTATAATCTGAGATTGCAATCTTTATATTCTGTATCTGCTTCTGATCCTTATTATAGACAACTGCAAAAGCATAGTGCAATACGTCATCATCCACGGAGAAGTTGTCTCTACCCTCTTCATAAAGTATTTCATTAAAGGCCTCTTCGTCTCCCTTCAAGAATCTTAAGATCTCCTTAGCACGAACTTCTTCTGGTGTATTCTTATGCCTTCTGGTCAGTGCCTGGAGGTCTTTGATATATCGTTCCTTGCCTTCCAGATTTCCATTACTCATAGCGATTAGTAGATCAAACTTCGCATCATACTTATTATCATCTTTGAACAAGTTTCCCTTTTCTTTAGCTCGCTCAAGGACTGCCTGATACTTACCATTTTCAAACAATTTATAGGTCCGAGCATAGTAGGCATCTATATTCGTTTCGTTGTTCTTCATGGATTCCGCATAGCCAGGATCTTTGGCTAGCATGGTAAACTTGGAATCTGGATACTCAGAGATCAATTTGTTCTTTACTATATTGGCTTGAATATTTTCGTTGAGATCTTGCCATGATAGATAGAGGTAGAATAATGCCTCATCTCTCTTAGGAAAGTCTGGGTAATCATTCACCAATCTTTCTAGAGTTGCTACAGACTTCTCATAGTTTCTTAATCTTTCTCTGAATAAAACACCGAGTTCAAAAAGCGCATTTTGGATTTTGAGATGTGAGGCTTTTTTCTGCACCTCAGAGGTAGGTACATTTCTTAGATATTCACTGATCTCCTGTTCAGTTACTTCCTCTACTTCTTCCTCCTCATCTGGAAGTCCTGTAGCCTCTGAGATAGAAGCATCCGATCTCAATGATCTTCGCCAGTTGTCTTCTAGATTTCTATCGCCCCATTTCTTTTTGAATTCTACTTTACCCTGGTTAGCCGCTATAGGGTTATAAGCAAAGAAATTTGATCTTCCGAGCCCGCTGGTTCTACCATTGCCAGAAAATACATTTTTCGGTCTACTCGGTTCAGTACTGGTTTCTACTCCAGCTTCTTTTCGCTCTTCTATGGTTTCTATCGCTAACTCTCGGAGCTCAGCAGGTGATAGAGCACTTAGTCGCATCAGACTATCTTGTAACTCTAGGATCCCAATATTCTTAGAGACATCTGTAAGACCATCTGCTAGCCTCTTTACCTTTTTATAACGGACATCCGTAAGTGGCATTACTTTTACGGTAGCATCATAATTAGTCTTAGCATCTTTATAGAGACCTTGTTCATAAAGCAGCTCTGCTAGCTTATAGTATGCTTCTAGCTTGACACTTTTACTGCCACCAGAAGAAGATATTGCTTGATTAAAATCAGCAATGGCTTCATCCACATCTCCAGCGTCTAACTTGACCTGGGCTGTTGTAAAATATATTTGATCTAGGAAGTCGAAGTTCTTTGCTTCCTTACCCATTCTATCTAGTCTTTTAAGCGCCTCTTCCTTAGACGTCTGACCCGTTCTATAAGACAGCTTGAGTTCATTCAGTGCTGCATTGAATTGCATTTCATAGTTAGGGCTGAACTTCTTAGACTTAGAATATTCTTCATAAGCTAGAGTAGTATTTCCTTTTTGCTCATATATCTGAGCTCTTATAAATGCGTAACGAGCCTTAAGATTTTTGTCCTTGGTACTTTCTATGGCTTCTGATAGAGAGACGAGTGCTAGGTCAGTATCTCCAGATTTCATAAAGAGATGTGCTCTTGCTGCGGGAAGTTCATTTTGTATTTCGCTGGCCAGAGGATCAGTCGTTTCTAATCTTTCTAAGATATTCTTTGCAGAAGAAAATCTTTCAGTTTCCATATAGGTTCTAGCTAACCAATATAGGCCCTCATAGAAAGCCGTCTTGTTTTTCCAGATACCACCTTCACCTTGGGGTCTACTTTCTCTTTCTTTCTTTTCTGCCTCTTCCTTTTTCAGTTTCTCCTTTTCAGCAGCATACTTTTCCTCTTCTGCTTTCTGATCTTCGGCTTCTTTCTCCTTGGCTCGCTGAGCTTCTCTTTCTTCTTTGGTCAATCTTTTAGTAGAGCTATCATTACTACTCTTAGTTGATGTTCTAGATCGTCCTTTTTTTCTTCTTTCCTTTGCTTTCTTCTTCCTAGCTTTTTGTTCTGCTTCTCTGGCTTTTTGTTCTGCCTTTCGTTTTTCTTCTTGTGTTTTTTTCTTTTCGTCTCTTTCCTTATCCTGCTCTTTCCTTTTCTTAGTTAACTCTTTTTTTGCCTCCTTAGAAGACTTCTTTTTGAGTTTGGCTTTTTGGTACTCTCGTCCGTAAGGATTCTTAGGGTCGAACTCTTCTTCAAAAAACTGAAAAGTTTCCTCAGCGGAGGCATAGTCTTGCTTTAGATACTGGGCCTTACCCATCAGGACATAACAGTCATCTACATAATTGCCTTCTTCATGAATGGTCGCTACCGTGATTACCTTTTCTATGGCCTTATCCATACTAGGGGCGATAGCCTTAGGATTATCCAGATCTAAGTAATCGTAGACAGGGAGAATCTTGTTATAGTTAGTCTGCTGCATGTCCTTCATCTCCATCATGGTCAGGGAGATGAGTTCTTGTGCATTCCAGTATCCATTATACTTAGAGGTCGTATTATGGTACAACTTCTTGATACCTTTCACCTCGCTTTTCTTCCTTGTTGTAGAACAACTAAAGGTGATGAGAACTAGAAAGCATAAATATGATAATCGATATATCTTCTTCAATGTCAATTTTTGTAATGTTTGGATGGCTCTGAAATCAGACTGGATCAGCTACATTCAGACTAGGTCGTTGAGTAGGTAAATTATTGGTTTTAAACGCTTTAGGACCCTAGTTTATTTCAATTATTATGTTCGAAAAGCCCAATTATAAACTAAGGGCGATCTAGAGTAGTTGCAAAGAAAAGTGAAATGAAGGAATAATACTTCTAAGAGAACAAAAATAAGGAACGGAAATCACGTATTCCATTGATTATCAATTATTTATGCAAATTGATTATATACTATCTAAAAAGCAGCCGAATATGAGGCAATAATTGACTAAAAAACACAGCTTAATTATAATTCGCTACTTAGCTTTGCTGTTAGAAATTCTTTGCCTAAATGGCTGAAACATTAGATAAGAAGAAATCATTTCAAGAAAAACTTACCGATAGGTATAGAATTGTTGTCATCGATGACGATACATTGGGTGAAGTACGATCTACCAAGGTATCTCCATTAGGTATTCTCCTTGGCCTCACGTTTATATTCCTTCTGATAGGCCTACTTTCAGCTGCGCTGATCTCTTTTACACCTCTCAGATATTTAGTGCCCGGCTATGCCGACGTGACCAATAACAAAACCTATGTTGAGCTCACAACTAAACTCCAAGAGATAGAATCTGAATTAGATGCACAAAGGGTCTATACCAATGGCCTTAAGAACATGCTCAACCCCTCGCCATTAAAGAGTGATGGGGAAACACCAGCTGCTGCCAGCCTCATGGGTACACTTACAGCAGAGACGGAGGACTCCGAAAACGTAGCCTTAGATCACTTCTAT
>CAKZVK010000038.1 GCA_937921825.1 uncultured Saprospiraceae bacterium | reverse complement strand
ACAAACTGAGTTTCAGCGAATTTCTTGACTGTAACAATAATGTATCCATTTCCTATGAGCCAGACAGTAATCCTGTTCTTGCCAATAGAAAAAACTGTGCAGGTGGTCAAGGCTGTGGAGCTGAACAACATGTGCGGCCGCTACTCGTACTCACAGGACCTTGTCATAACAAATGTGTAGGGATAGGTAGAGATGACATAGATCGTGCCATCAGTACATTTTGTGTTACTGACCCTGTACAGTCTGTTCTTACCTGTCCGGTGCACCTCCCCAGCGTAGATGTTAGTGATCCGGACCTAGGTGCAAAGATAGATTCGATCATAGGAGAGTATGATCTTTTCTTCGGCTGTGACGAACCGACAGTCACCAATGATTTCGATGCAGCAGTACTGGATTCCATAAGAAGAGAATGTAACCCTACCCCTCTGACTATTAATATGGTTGCAGAAGAGGAATGCGCTGTAAATAGCTCTAACTGCTCCTTTACCTTAGACTTAGTAAACAATAGCATCCCAGAAATAACTGATGTCCCTGATACCCTTTTTCTAGAATGTGGTGATCCTGACAATGAGCTCAAGGTCAATGATTGGAAAGTACTTTTAAGAGCAAAGGATTTTCAAGGATTTACAATTCCTATTACCCAAATTCAATTTGACTTTGACTTTAATGTATTAGGCGTTTCTAACTGTGCTTCTTCTTATGACATCACTTTTACAGTATTCGATGATTGTAATAATTTCATTACTGCTCAGTCAGTAATAAGAATAGATGATACACAGAGACCGACACTAATTAATTGCCCACCCGACACTACAGTCAATGCAGATGACCCTATGCTCATATCTGCGGTAAGTAATTGGGTGAATAGCTTCCAAGCTTCAGATAACTGCAAGCCAGATTTTCTGAATACGAATAATTTTGACTCGAACTTATTAGCATTTAATTGCGGAAACATTGATACGCTGATCACCTTTATCGCGGATGACACCTGCAGTGAACCAACTACTTGCTCAGCTAATCTATCGATTATAGACAATGTAACTTATGACTTTATCAATTTTCCAAATGATACAGTAATCCAATGTGAAGCTCCAGTAAATACTGTAGTACTATCCCAATGGACAGGAGGTGTCACTGGATTGAGTAGTCTCAATGTTCCATTCCCAAATGTCCAAAACGATCTAGATTTCCTTGACCCAAGATTAATGTCTTGTAATGACGTCATAGAAGTCACCTTCTTTTTTGATAATCCATGTGGAGCACCCGTAGAAAGAACGGCTATCCTAGAAATCAGAGATGAAATACCGCCTACCATTACCTGTCCTACTTCTGCTACTTTCTCAGGAGAATTTGATATCATTCAACCAGATATTACAGCATGGATAGGCAGTGCCGTTGCTCAAGACAATTGTGAAGCGACTGTGCAGAACACCTACTCCTCTATACTGTTCCAACAAGACTGTAGCATGGATACGATCTCCGTCGATATTCAGTTTTGGGCGCAGGATAATTGTATGCAGAGTAGTCCACCGTGTACCAGCACCTTAACTATCGTATCTGAGAAGGAGCCATTTATTACTTGCCCTACTTCATTAGTGCTAGAATGTGGATCTGATGGCATGTTAGATAGTATAGAAAGCTGGAGCAATAAAGTAATAAGTACAAACTTTGCAGGAGCCGACCTGCCTAGTACGGCCTCTATTGATTTCACCTCTATAAATCTTATCAACTGTCTAGAAACCACTGAGGTAGTCTTTACTGTGGAAGATATGATCTGTGACAGATCTAAAACTTGTACGACTTCAATCACCATTCAAGATACACAACGACCACAGATACAATGCCCAGGCAATCTGACTATAAATACTACCAGCCTGAACGCTGATCAGGAAATTGCTGATTGGTTAGCGTCGGTAACCTTCGATGATAATGGTTGTACTACTCCTACACTTTTTACTGATCCACCTGTTGATGATATTATTTCTTGTGATGCCACTGATGACATAACAGTGACATTCACAGCTATAGATATGTGTAACCAAGAGAGACCTTGCCTAGCCATTATATCTTTTAACAATGATGTACCTACAGTAACCTGCCCTGTCAGTGACCTAAGATTAGAATGCGAGGACAGTAATAACCCTAGCTTAATTCAAGCTTGGCTGGCCGAAACAACAGCCACGGATAATGATGGTATGGACCTAAGTCTTGATCTGAGCAATGACTTTGTGCTAGATTCTATTCAGATAAACTGCATGCAAACCTTGCCAGTATCTTTTAATGTGGAGGATGGTTGTATGCAACCTAGTAGCTGCTCTAAAAATATTATCATCTCAGATTCTACAGCACCGGTAGTAGATTGTCCTACGCAACCGCTCAACTTATTAGCTGGAGATACAGTCAAGATTCCAAAATTCTTGACGTGGTTAGAATTAATTCCAGTAGATGAATGTAATGGTTATACTATTACTTCAGATTTTGATGAGAACCAACTCGCAGGCTTTGATTGTGATGAAATAAGTTACAATATCAATATTTCTGTAACAGACGAATGTGGATGGATTACGCCATGTAGCGCAAGCATAGATATACAAAACAACATCTCTACTACTTTTAATTATTGTGACCCAGGCGCAAACAACCTGCAAGTAGAATGTGGTGCCCCAGATGTGATAGATGAGATAAGATTATGGATGTCACAAGTCACTGCAGTGGATGTCTTCTTAAATGAATTCCCCACGGATCCAAACTTGGACTTAGCTGATCCAGCTCTAATGCAATGTAATTCTACCATACCTGTCATATTTGAATTATCAGATCTATGTGGACAGGCACAAACGTGTAGTCTGACGCTGACTGTCGTTGATACGCAACAGCCGACTCCGCTCTGCCCTAGGGATACAGCCTTCGTACTAGAAGATCCTAACTTTGATAGTGATATTTCGAATTGGCTAGCATTAATTTCTGGAGAAGATAATTGTTCAGTTGATCTTAGCTACACAAACAGCTACTCTTCTATTAGTGCTTTGCCTCCTTGCGAAGCATCCGTGGATCAAGCCATTACTTTTACAGTAGAAGATGATTGTGGAAATCAGAACACGTGTAATTCTATACTCACAATAGGGACTACAGCAGTACCAAGTATCTCATGCCCGACCAATCAAGTTATAGAATGTGGTGACCCAGATAATGATATGATTATCACTTTATGGCTAGCCGAGGTAAGTGGCCAAGATGCCAATGGAGATCCACTACAACCTGTATTCTCTTTTGACAGAGATGCGGTCGATGACATAAATTGCTCCGGAGAAATCTCTATTCTTTTTGAGATACAAGACAACTGTAATATACAAGATAGCTGTAGAAGAAGTATCATCGTAGAGGACACCTCTCCTCCAGTTGCACAATGCCCAGATCCTCTCATAGTGAACTCTACTGATCCTGTAGGCCCACAGATGATGCAGGACTGGATAGATAGTTATACGCCAACAGATAACTGCAGTATGGCCATAGGAAGTATACAGAATGGTGTTATCGTTCCTACTGTGCTATGTAACTCTGATGAGGAGATAAATATTGAATTTTATGCAGAAGATGCTTGTGGTATGCGAGACACTTGTACTACTACTCTCTCCGTCAATAAGGCAGCTCCAGAAATAAATTGTGGTGCTGATATAGAAATAGAATGTGGTGCTCCTGGCAATGAACAAATGATTCTCGATTGGATAGAGGGCTTTACTTCGATAGATAATAATGCCAAAACTGTAGATGTAGCTTCGGATTACACCTCCACTACTTTAGATCAAGATTGTGAGGCGACTAAGATCATTACGTTCACTGCTACAGATGACTGTGGTAGCACTTCCAATTGTGAACGATCTATAATACAAATAGATAATCTGAGACCAGAAATTACAGTATGTCCTCAATCTGTTGTATTCGACATAGCGCTTGCTAGCTTAGATCAAAATATTGATAATTGGCTGAGTAGTTTCTCGGCAATAGATCAGTGTAACACTGCAGAAGTTTCTAACGACTATGCCCTAGAACTGGGTGCATTTGATTGTGGTTCCGAGCAGGATGTGATTTTCACAGCCATAGACCTTTGTGGTAATGTAAATGATAATTGTACAGCCAATATTTCGTTCGAAAACAATCTAGATGTCACAATTTTCTGTCCAGCACCGATCATTGTGAAATGTAATTCTGGGACTGTACTAACAGAAATCCAAGAGTTCCTGAGCAACTGGACTGTAGAGTCAGAAGATGAATTTGAGGTTACGTCTGATTTTGAAATAGACGACATTAATGTAGACTGTATTGAAAGTTATACTCAAGATGTAGAGTTTATAATTGTAGACAATTGTGGCAATACTGATGTCTGTATGTCATTCATAGAATTCATACCTAGTGCAAGTGTCTACATTCCCACTATATTCCAGCCTTCAGCCTCTGATGACGAAAACAGATACTTTGCAATAAGAACGAATATTGCTGTAGAAGAGATAGAATCCTTTAAGATCTACAGTAGATGGGGTGACTTAATGTATGACAGAGAGAATTTTGACCCTAATACTGAGCAGGGATGGGATGGTAAAAACAAATTTGGAAACCATGTCCAAGGCGTCTACACCTACGCTATTTTCTATACAGATATCTTTGGCAATTCATTTGAGAGTATAGGGACTATAACATTATTGGAATAAAATCCATTTTCTTACCAAAGCCCTAACACAGTAAGTCATATTTTAAGGGACTTTAGGCAATTAAAGTATATTTGCCGTCAGTTTCAAAAAAAATAAGACCCACTGTGATATGCCTTTAGACCAGTCTATCAAATCAGTACTCATTATTGGAAGTGGACCTATAATTATAGGTCAAGCTTGCGAATTCGACTATTCTGGAACCCAAGCCTCTCGATCTCTCAGAGAGGAAGGTATCGAAGTCAGTCTCATCAACTCAAATCCGGCTACTATAATGACTGATCCCGTTACTGCGGATCATATCTATCTCATGCCGCTAGAGGTCAGTAGCCTAGAAACTATCCTAAAAGAAAGAAAGATAGATGCCGTACTTGCGACTATGGGAGGACAAACAGCTCTCAACTTAGCAATAGAAGCTGGCAAACATGGCTTGTGGGACAAATACAAGGTGAAATTAATAGGCGTCGACCTGGAAGCCATCGATCTCGCAGAAAATAGAGAAAGATTCAAAGAGCATGTCATCAGTCTAGGCATGTCTCATGCCCCATCTAGAATAGCTAATTCATTTTTAGAAGGAAAGTCTGCAGCGCAAGAAATCGGATTTCCTCTCGTAATCAGACCATCATTTACCCTTGGTGGAACAGGTGGTGGATTTGTTATGAATGAGGAAGACTATGATGCTGCACTCAGAAGAGGACTAAATGCCTCACCCTCTCATGAGGTAATGATAGATAAAGCGGTACTGGGATGGAAAGAATATGAACTAGAGCTCCTCAGGGATTCTAATAATAATGTGGTCATTATCTGTACAGTAGAGAACCTAGATCCTATGGGCATCCATACTGGAGATAGCATTACTGTGGCGCCAGCCATGACTCTAAGTGATACGGCTTATCAGAAAATGAGAAATGAAGCCATCTTACTCATGAGGTCTATGGGTAACTTTGCAGGTGGATGTAATGTACAATTTGCCATAAATCCTGAGACAGAGGACCTCATCTGTATAGAAATAAATCCTAGAGTTTCTAGATCGTCAGCCCTAGCAAGTAAAGCGACTGGCTACCCTATCGCCAAAATAGCTGCTAAGCTTGCTGTAGGTTACAATCTAGATGAGCTTAAAAATCAAATTACTAAGACGACCTCGGCATACTTTGAGCCCACACTTGATTATGTCATTGTAAAAATGCCAAGATGGAATTTTGATAAATTCTATGGCTCTGATCATACCCTTGGTCTGCAGATGAAATCTGTTGGAGAGGTTATGGCGATAGGTAGAACCTTTACAGAAGCCTTGCAGAAAGCATGTCAGTCTCAAGAAAACAATAGAGCAGGACTCGGTGCAGATAAGAAAGAATGGATAAAAACAGATGATATTCTAGAACGTCTGGAGAAGGCAAGTGATGATAGAATCTATAGAGTAAAAGATGCCATCAGACTAGGTGTACCTCTGAAGACTGTCCACAAACTGACAAGAATAGATCTTTGGTATCTCAAACAAATCAAAAAACTCGTTACCCTAGAAGATCAGTTACAGAAATACAATATTCCTGACGACATACCTGAGTCCTTCCTTAGAGAACTGAAGGTAAATGGGTACTCTGATGCGCAGATTGCTTGGCTGATGAGAATAGAAGAGGACGCTATTACTAAGTACAGAAAAAAATTAGGTGTCATCAGAACTTACAAGATGGTAGACACCTGTGCGGCAGAATTCGAAGCACAGACACCATATTTCTATTCTACTTTTGATAGCGAAAACGAAAGTATCCCATCTGACAAGAAGAAGATAGTGGTACTAGGTTCTGGCCCTAACAGAATCGGACAAGGAATCGAATTCGATTACTGCTGTGTACATGGCTTACTAGCTATCAAGGAAGCGGGGTATGAATCTATAATGATCAACTGTAACCCTGAAACTGTTTCTACAGATTTTGATGTGGCTGATAAGCTCTACTTTGAGCCTATTTATTGGGAGCATCTACTAGAAATTTTAGAGCTAGAAAGGCCAGAAGGGGTGATCATTCAACTTGGGGGTCAGACAGCATTGAAATTGGCTAAGAAAATAAAAGAAGCTGGTTATAACATCATAGGAACAGATTACGAAAGTATGGACCTCGCAGAAGATAGAGGTCGTTTTTCTGATCTACTCAAAGAACTGGACATCCCTTATCCAAGATATGGTGTCGGTAACGATATAGAAAAAGCACTAGAAGTTGCTAATGAAGTGACCTATCCAGTACTCGTCAGACCATCATATGTACTAGGCGGTCAGCGTATGCGTATAGTTATTAATGACGAAGAGCTAGAAAGACATGTCCTGAGCATCTTTAAGCATATGCCAGACAATCAGGTACTTATAGATCAGTTTTTAGAAAGAGCTAAAGAAGCAGAAGTAGATGCTATCTGTGATGGAGATGAAGTTCTTATTATGGGTATTATGGAACATATAGAACCAGCAGGTGTGCATTCAGGAGATAGTTCTGCTGTATTGCCTACCTACTCATTATCAGAATCTGTTGTCAATCAAATGAAAGAGCATACTAAGAAATTAGCTATGGCCTTAAAGACTAAAGGACTGATCAATATCCAGTTTGCTATAAAAGATGAGAAAGTCTATGTCATAGAGGCAAACCCTAGGGCTTCTCGTACGACACCATTTATTGCGAAAGCATACAAAGTACCTTTTCTTAAGATAGCGACCATGGTGATGTTAGGTCATAAAAAGATTAAAGACTTCGACATAGACAAGCAACTTGATGGCTACGCTATCAAAGTACCTGTATTCTCATTCAGTAAGTTTCCGAATGTCGATAAGCAATTAGGCCCTGAGATGAAATCCACTGGTGAAGCCATTAGATTTATAAAAGATCTTAATGATCCTTTCTTCAGAAAACTGGACAAAGAAAGAAGTATGTACCTCAGTAGGTAATTACCTATCGGTTAATACAATTTTTCTAGTTACTAGATGTTCTGCAAACTGTAATTGTAATAGATAGACTCCAGGAGTTTCGTCTTGAAGATCTATTTCTGTAGCACTATCTAGCCCAGTTCTGGAAGTAATCAATTGCCCTTGTATATTACTAACTTGCAAGGAATAAGGTAGCGACTTATCCATTCTCAAGGAGACGATACCGTTAGTAGGGTTAGGGAAGATTCTAAGATTCATTCCGTCAGTAAAATTACTTACGTTAGAGGTAAAAAATACCGTCAGTGGTACTCGCTCAGAATAGCATAGTTTCCCATCAGGTAATTCTCTCTCGGCTTCTACATAATAGGTGAAGTCTGCAGTAATGTTATCATGGATTCTTGTAGATCCTTGATGCAGCAAATTACCTCCAATAGGAGCATCCCACCAGAGAAGGTTCTCCTGACCTAACTCTATTTCAACGGATGTGACTCCGGCCTCTACAACTATATCCTCTACTTCGGGTGCAGGGACATCTAGCTGAGAAATCTCTACGGCATCTAAGATTTCTTCATTGCCATTGCTATCTGTTATCGTCACTGCATAGTCAGCAGAACCTGAGACAGTAATACTTTGCGAAGTCTCTCCAGTAGACCATAAGTATGAATACCCACTAGGGGCTGTCAATGTTACTTCCTCATCAGCACACAGAAACTCACTACCCTCGACTAATATTTCATTAATGGATGAATTAGAAACGAATATATTGAACGGCACCCTCTCCGAATAACATTCTACGCCACTAGGTAGCCCAGAAAAAGATTGGAGATAGAAGGTCGTGTCAGTCGTTATGTCAGAAACAAAAAACTGGCTACCTAGGAATACAGGAGAACCAAACCCCTCTTGATTATCCCACCAAATAATAATTCGATTATCGTCTACACTAAGGACATTAACAGGATCCGCAAGGTCTATAGTTGTATCCATTACCATAGGAGGTTCTACTACGTATCTGGTTACTTCTATGCTATCTCTATATGCATTGGAGCCAGTGCAATCATTAGTTACTTCTAGTGAATATATTCCCTCCTCAAATACATAGATAAACTTTTCCGTACTTCCGTTAGACCAGATGACATCTTGATCTGTGTCTACTTCCAGGAGGACACCTCCTCCTTCACAATATAGTGTTCCAGAAGGCGTATAGATTAGTATAGAATCAGAGACAGATCCAAAGTCTTCGACACTAGAAATAGAACTACAGCCATTGGCATCAGTCACCGTTACATTATAACTACCAGAATTGCTAACTACTATACTCTGTCCAGCTGAGCCATTCGACCATTGATAAGTACTGAAACCATCTGGAGCAGTCAAGGTTCTTTCCTCTCCTTCGCAGAGATAATTATCTCCTGAATTCTGTAACTCTATTATTCTATCTGGACAGTTGGACTCATCTACTGTTATAGCTGTATCTATCGGGGGATCCATAATTACTGTGGTTCCACCACTATGCCAGTTTATGACTAAGCTATCAATCTGTGCAGCGGACCCAATACCAAAATGAGTTGCAAGCGTACTCATCGGACTCCAACTCTGGCTTGCTCTTACCTCTCTGATTTGTACTCCCCATGAACCATATAATTCTAGTCTAGCACCTAAGGCATTTCTATTAGCCCCGGCGCCTATCGTATTGACTCTGATCCAGTGATTATTATTACCCTGATTAGAATGGATAATACGACCGTTAAGCACATCTATAAAGCCATCAGAATTAAAATCTCCCAGTGCCCCGGCTGGAAAAGAAACAGAAACCGCATCAAAGGTAAAGTCCCCGTTACCATAGTAAATAACTGGTGGATCATCCGTGAGAATATCAATATTACCATCATTATCAAAATCTGCAGCTAATACTTCTGTAGCGCCTAAGGCATCATTAGGAATACCTACTGGACTCGTTACTTTCTGAAAAACACCAGAGCCATCATTCCTCAGGTATTGGTTGCTTACTTCATGATTAAAGGTGATTGCGTCAAAATCCTCATCGTTATCAAAATCTTCCCATACAGTAACCCAAGACTGATCATTGTCAGCGAAAATAGTCCCTGCACCTACTTCAGTATAGTTTGAATTACCATCATTATTATAAAGTAGATTCGTTCTGCCGGGATGCCCTGCTGGGGCCCATATCACACATTTAGCCAGGTGCATGTCTGTGTCACCATCATTATCATAGTCCACCCAGGTCACACAGTAGTTACCCGGTAGTTCTTCTGGTGTCTTTATAAGGTTATAATCTAGTTCTAGATTCCCTAAGCCATCATTTCTGTATGGATGATTTTCATTCTCGTCATGACAGACGAAAGCGTCCAAATCTCCATCACTATCTATGTCAGCAAATGAAGTTCTCTGTGAGAAAATATTATCTGTCTTTCTTTCCTCTCTATATGTAGTGCCCGTATTATCTGCATACAGAAAAGTTACATACTCTTGATATCCTAGAGCGATATCATTGTATCCATTAGCATCTATGTCTGCAGCACAGATACTCCATAAGGTAGATAAGGTGGGAGTCGTCCTATGAACTTTATGAGAAAAAGTGCCATCTTCCTGCTGATAATAAAAGTCTAACCTCCCACTTCTGACACCAACTATATCATCCAGCTGATCACCATTCATATCGACTACACAGTTCTTCAAGGTTCCAAACTGGCCTACGCCAAAGGACTCAAAAACAAATTCCGTTTGTCCAATAACTGGAGTAAGAAATAGACCGGATATAAAAAGTATGTTGAATAATCTCATCTTCCTTTTGTTAAATAACCAAATTAAAGAGCAAATGGCTGCGGCTGGGCATAAAAAAATCCCTCTTCAAATATATTAAAAAGGGATCATATATATTTTTATTATAATATATTCTTAGCGAGGATATACTAGTTCTGGACTTACGTTCTTAACAAATTCTCTCAGACTGACTTCATCAAACTTTTCTAAATTGACAAAAGTCCATGTTGCACCCTCATCAGAAGATGCTGCAAAAAGATTAGACCATGACTCTACTTTCTCAGAGTTCATCGTGAGGTAATATCTGACTGGAATAACTGTCTGCAACTGACCATCCGACTTATAAAATTCTGGATGACTTCCTACCTCCGCAGAAGTATACTTTAAGCCTTGCGCATTCAGTGATTCGCTTTCTGTTTTGAGATCTGATAATAAATAATCCAATCCACCACCCATAGAGATAATGTCTGCATGTGTAAGCTTAGCTACACCATCAAAATTTCCATTGACAACTGCATCAGAATATTCTTGTGCTTGCTTTACCAGAGCGACAGATTCTGGAACACCAGCAAGAGGAATAAGATCTCCCACTTTATCTTGTGCACTAATAATTGTACAAGTAAAAAGAGAGATAAATATCAGGTTCAGTAATTTTATCATTTTATTTTTTTGTTGCCTTAATGAGACAATTTTAAGTGAATAGTAGTGAGAATATTTACATGCCTAGCTTGGCTCTTACAAGATTACTGACATCTGCACTTTGGTCGCCATAGAGTACAAAGCCAGTGCTGTAATCAAAGATGTAAGTATATCCGTTTTCTGCTGCTACTTGGTCTATAGCTGCTTGGATTTTATTTCTTAGAGGTTGTAAGAGGTCTTCACTTTTCTTCAGGATTTGTTGCTGACTCTCTTGCTCGAAAGTCATTATTTGCTGCTCCTCTGCTCTTAATTTTTCGGCTTCTGCCTCTATTTGTTTTGGAGATAATTCTCCTCTTTCTCTCTTCTGCTCTAGCCCTGCATACTTGGTCTGTAGATTCTTGATCATATCCTGACCCTTCTTCTGGAGTTGATTCCTGAAGGTTTCTATATTAGAATTTGCCTCTTTAACTTCTGGGATAGATTGTATCAGCTCCTGTGTATTGACATAGCCAAAATTCTGAGCACTTAAAGTAAGGGTTGCAAAAAGTGCAATAACTGTAATTAGGGAATACTTCATAGTTTTCATTTCTTATAAAATTCTCTTGGGGACTTATCTTATTCCGAGCTCTCTTTTGATTTCCTCGGTTTTATCAAATTCATCGTTTGCATAGAGAAGACCAGCAGCTCCCGCTTTGTCAAAGATGATATCATACCCTTTGATCTTAGCATACTCTTCGATTGCCGTAAATACTTGATCCTGAATAGGGCTCACGAGTTCCTGTCTTTTTCTAAACAAGTCACCCTCTGGTCCGAATCTTCGTTTTTGAAGATCTCTTACCTCTTTCTCTTTTGCCATGATCTCATCCTCTCTTTCCACTTTCACCTCCTCACTTAGCAATACTTGCTCAGCTTGGTACTTATTATACATACTTTTAATCTTATCATACTCTTGAGAGATCTCTTGTCTCCACTTAGCTGATACACCATCTATCTCATTCTGAGCGGCCTGATAATCAGATAGATTTTCTAAAATATTATTGATATCTACTACTGCTACTCTTTGAGCATTTAGGGAATTCACTGAGATAAATAAACAGATAGATAGAATTAAGGATTTATAAATCATAGTACTCGTATTTTGAATTGCAAAGTATACTTTATTAAGACCTTTTTCCAACATTTAGTATCATTCAGCCTAGTAGTTTAACTATTGTTTAACCCCAGATAGGAGGAATCTGCTCTATTTGCTTAAATCATTGCAAAATGGGCATATGTACAAAACAATTGGGTCTCTGGAGTCCTACTATTTCAGCAATACTTTTTAGTATAAAACTGTGAGATTATCAAAGAGCCGGAGCTTCTCACCATTCTTCATACTGA
The DNA here is from genome assembly GCA_937921825.1 of uncultured Saprospiraceae bacterium. Taxonomy (GTDB): domain Bacteria; phylum Bacteroidota; class Bacteroidia; order Chitinophagales; family Saprospiraceae; genus RFSX01. The sequence continues at coordinate 3,160 of CAKZVK010000038.1, read as the reverse complement.
GGCTCAATTTATAGACAAAAACACCAGCTGAGACTCTTGATGAATTATAGCTCCCATCCCAGCCTTGATAGTCAGAAATAGGAAGATCAGATACATTATGGACCAAGTTGCCCCATCGGTCAAAGATCTGAAATGACTCAATAGATTCAATGCTGCCATTGTCGAAAATGAGAAAAGTGTTATTCTCGTTCTCTGCTGCTGGGTTGAAGGTATTGGGTATGTAAAACTTATTAGTAGGTATTTCCTCCCCTGTATCTTCTGAGCTAGTTCTGACAATCACTTCCACGGTGACTATCTGTTCACAGCCAAACATATCTTCTACATGCAGATGGAATGTCGTACTTTCTAGAGGCTTAGCGATACTTGCCAGACAGGTATCGCAAGCAATAGATCCATCATGTTCCCATTGAACCAATTGAATTTCTGATTCTGGTATACTCACCTGAGCTGAGAGATTTATTAGCTCGCCAGCTTCTATCTCGAAGAGGGTCTGTGTTAGCTCTACATCTAAGAGCATCACATGCTCACTGACTATCACTGTATCTGTGCCAGTACAGCCACTTAGTATATCTGTTATCTCTATGCTATAAATACCTGGTTCTGATACCGTAGGATGCATAGTCTGATCATTCTCGATAGCTTGATTGTCATCGGCAGTCCATTGGATAAGATAATTTTCTAGTGACACGTCCATACTGGCCTCTAGCTCTACTTCTAGGATAGCACAGCCTAATTTTAAGTCGGCTCCACCTGATACAATAAACTCAGCCAGAGGCTCTATCGTTGCTTCGCCGACCATCGACATGATACAACCGTTTGCATCTGTCGCCTGCACCATCTTATAGGTATTATCTTCACTTGTCACTTCTTGAATGAAATTGGTTTGATCAGAAATTATAGTCATCTGGTTAGAGTAGGCATCTTCAAGAACTACTTCCCAAGGACCCTCTCCTACAAAATCTAAATACAAATGAGCGATGCCACCTGCACAGACATTCTCTTCTCCTCTAAGCAGTACCTCTGAGGACTCGAAAGTATTAATAGAAATTTCTGCAAGCGTTGTACATCCAAAGTAACTTACTTCCACACCATAGCTTATGTTAGGGTCAGAAACAGAAGTGGCTGACTGACCTGAGAGTCCTGCCTGATTCCAATTGTATACCAGCTGTGAGGCATCTATGCCAGCTGGTAAATTTACAAGTATATCTACAGGTTCATTTACACAGGCCATAGCTGGTGTCTGCTCTAGGGCAATTTCTAACTCATCCACAACCTCTACTTGCAAAGTGACGATATTACTTTTACAACCATTTGATCCCTGAAAATTAATAGTGTAGGTTCCAGGTTCACTATACTGATAAGAATATGTGTTGTTTTCTAAAATTTGATTTTCCCCTAAACTTTCGGACCAGTAAGCCGTGTTATTCTGATCAGAACCGAGTTCTATTGTAAACCTCTCTGAAGGACAGACTTTCAGAGAAGCAGAAGAAATACTTATAATAGGAGCAGTACAGACTTCCACACTTGCAGGATGTAAAGACCCTTGATCAAATTTACAATCCTTCCCTATTAGATCTCCTGTCTCTCCGTCTCCTGTAGTCTTCATCATCAAACTACAGTCATGATTATTCTCGTCTGGATTAATCGCTGCTATCAAACTGAAGCAAATAGTCCAACTAAGGTTTTTTCCTTGTCCACAGACTGGATAGTTATCATCACCATATCCTAGATTGGGGTCTGAGGTAGGGTTAGTACAGCAAGCATCTGTCATTTCAAAACAACTAGGGTCAAAGGAATTGAGAAATACCCAAGATGGAGGAATGAAGTCATTGCTAGTCAGTCCTAAGGGATTTTCGCTATTTAGATTATAGGATACTGTGTTCTCTCCATACCAGTCCCACTTTCCACCTGCTTCGCCTTCGCATATTGGATTAGCAGTAGTAAAAGATGTTCTTCCTTGCGCCTCTAAATGTTGGCTTATCAGCTTAGGCTGACCGTCTGCCTCAAAAGAACTTGGATCCCAGCCATTACCAAAAATAGGAATGACCGTGTGAAGGTAGTTACAGCCTACATTTTCAAAACCATCAATATTGTAACAAAAATCTATTTGCTCACCTGGCTTATAAGGACCCTCTAAAGATGAGCCTTGGGAGGCACCCACTACTGTGAGTGCACTGTTCTTATTACACTTGTTTTTATTCTCATCTAAAAGTACACATAACTCAAAGCTGCCTTCAATTTTCTGAGCATCTGATACTGCAAGATAATAGGTAGTGTTACTGACCTTCTGCTTTTCTATGCTCGTACGATAATCATAACCTTGATTACAACTCACTAGTGTCAATGAAGAACACGATCCACTATACAGAGTCAACATCGGCGTATTAAGCTCTGAAGAATTAATCTCTAAACTGAGGTACCCATCAGAAGAAGGTAATTGGATTTCATACCACACTGTATAGAAAGGAGAACCTTCGCAACCCTGATTAGTACTTCTATAATTCTCGTTAGTACCTCCCTCGTTACAGCTCATAAGGCAGAGCTCTGCATTAAAATCATTAATATCTAAGACTCTTGCATGCCCGCAAGTTGTGTTACCCTTATTACAGGCAAAAGAAGCCAGAGGCGCCAATAACATTAACACTAAGCCGATAAATAGTCCAATCCTAGTCATAGTCTGAATTAAAGCTCAAAAAAGGTATACTCTAAACAGAGCATACCTTCAGGTTTTGGGATGGCCTCTTCAAGCCATTCATCTTAATAAACCACCACTATGCGCTGCATAGTGGATTAGTTATAATCTTATCTGTTAGGGGGGAGGGAACTTTTGTTACACAAACATATTATAAATAATTATAATATGTAACATATTGATAATTATTAATAAATAAAACTCAAATCCTGTGGGGACACCAGCAGGTGCTAAAGTCCTGATCTTGACCTGAATAATTAAAAGAAAATACTGCTAGCTTAGGTTTACAAAAAAAAGAAGGTCTCCCGTGCTAGGAGACCTCTTCATTATTTAGTGCTAACGAAAACTCTTTGCTTTACTGAGCTTACTCAGTATCTTACATTCTCTCTGCCTATTCTAAGCAGCTTACTTCACTAAGATCATCTTGTGTTCTGCAATACCTTGATCTGTCGTCAACTTCATGTAGAT
>CAKZVK010000037.1 GCA_937921825.1 uncultured Saprospiraceae bacterium | reverse complement strand
GGTTTTTATGTAAAGTTCGGTATTGTAGTTCGGGTTATACGATGAGTGCACTTATTGCGTTCCTGTTATAACTCTTGTTTTCATCTTGAGTTAATTATTAACGAGTTCCATTTTAAAAGTAAATTAAATCATAAAAAGGAGGTCTGACCCAACGATTGGAGTACGTTTGGATATCTTTAGAAGTAGAGAGTTTTTCTTTTTTTTATGAACCGATATCAATCATAGTAGTATGTTCCATTCATTCCATTACCTCTGTTTTGCATTCTTCTCTTTGTGGATATGTACAATTTCAGCGCAGTCTGTAATTGCCGAAGATGCGATCTCTACTGATAATTTAAAATCTCATAAAGGCAAAGGCCTCATACTAGATATTGATATCATCAGCCTACAACCTGGTGTAGGATTAGGCTTTCGTACAGAAGGACGTACTCAAGTTGGACTTCTTGGGAGGTATGTGACTGGGGAGTTTCCGACCCATATTTTAGTGGGTCCCTATGTCAGTGTTTTCCTTGGCATGGATGAGCTCAAACCTAGACCCTATCTCAAAGCATTTGTTGCACATGGCTTAAATCTAGAGGATGATACGTCGCCGATTTTGAATAAAGAAAGCCTTGCCGGTGTGGGCATGAGCTTAGGGTTTTTGTACAGTGGCTCTAAATGGTTAAGGATATTCTTTGAAGGTGGGATGGGAATCGGAAGACAGTTTAGAGAAGAAGTTGTCAATGATCCATCAGAGACAACTATACAAATTACAGAATACATATGGAGGCCTATTGCCACTATTGGCTTGGAATTTTAAGCTTTTCGGCTTATTTTAGAAACAACTTAATTAAAATCATTAATTATGAATTTGTCAAAACAACTTTCTTTATTCCTTTTTTTAGCACTGATTTGTGCCTGTACGACTGTAGAAATAGATCATCAGCAGCCTATAGAGCTTCGTGATTTAGAGCACAACTATGATATCGAAGAGCTTAGTCTAGAATTCGATATAGACAAAGTAAAACTGGGTAGAGTGCTCTTCTATGACAATCTTCTTTCGCTGAATGGGAATGTCTCTTGTGCTACTTGTCATCAACAAGAATTCGCTTTTGGAGATAACATGGCCTTCAGTAATGGATTTCAAAGTGGTGAGACCTTTAAGAATACGCCGACGCTGATCAATGCGCATTTCAATTCTACTTTCTTTTGGGATTCCAGATCTACGACTTTTGTAGGAGCAGTATTAGCCCCAGCTTTTGATACTAATGAGATGGGTATGGATGAAGAGCATCTAATGCAAAGAATAAATAATGCAGATCACTATACAGATTTGATCGCTGCCGCATATCCTGATTACATGGAACCGCAATCAGATGGCAGTTCTAAAGCCAATATCAAAGTAAAGCATGTAGGAGAAGCGCTTGCAGAATTTGTAAGTACCATGACCGCTGTGGACTCTAAGTTTGATAACGTAGGTAAAGCGAGCGCTGTTATGTCCACTGACGAGCAAGCAGGTCTAGAGCTTTTCCAGACACATTGTAATAGCTGTCATACGGCGATAGGAGATGCAGTAGTATCAGCAGCTGTTCCTCCAAAATACTATACAGGTGGATCTAGAACTTCCACTCTTGTGAATATAGGTCTAGAATTATTACCTGGCCAGTTACAGCAAGTTTCTGTCAGGATTCCAACTTTGAGAAATATTGGATCTACTGCACCATATATGCATGATGGTAGATTTAAGACCTTGCAGGAAGTGATAGATCATTATGATGAAGGTGTTACAGGAAATAATATCGATGGTAGACTAAGAGATGAAACGGGTAAGAACCAAAGACTTAATCTATCTGGCGAAGAGAAAAGACAACTAGAAAGTTTCTTACTAACTCTAACGGATAAGGTCTTAGAGACTGATGAAAAGTGGAGTAGCCCATTCGTAAGTAGATAATAATCAATAATAATATAGCATGGAGGCCAGCATTAGTTTGTTGGCCTTTTTTTTATTACAAATAGTCTAATGCCTAGTGCTATGGCCATTCGTTTATTATGCTGTGATTTTAATATTGCTCACTTGCAATTGCATAATAGGAGGGAATAAAAAGATCAGAATAAGTATTCTAATTCTGAAACCAGTCAGACTCATAACATCAGAAACCAAAAAGAGGCGATCCCTAATGAGACCGCCTCTTTTTATATATAAGATTATTTTTTAGCTTAAGCTACTTGATTAGTTAGCCAAGGCTGGTGTTAATTTGTTGTCCTTAAGGCTTTTTTCTAAAACCTTCATAGGGGAGCTTTCCATGCCCTTTTGTTCTCGATCTATAAAGTTAACCTCTATTTTTCTTTCTTTGGCGTTGACCTCGAACTCCTCTATAATCTCTATTACATCATGATGAATATTGATAGACTTAGACGCATCTATTGTGACTTTGCTATTATTTGGTATTATAGTTAATGCTCTTTGAATATTAGCTTTATTGAGGAAGGTTACATCTTCAGGCAGTGTAAGTGTAATTTCTCCTGTACCGTCCAGATTTTCCATTCTCTCGAAGACGAACGGCCTTTGGTAATTTTCATAGAGTACAAAGAAAATTGCTACAGCCATTCCGATGCCAATCCCCATTAGCAAGTCTGTAAAGACAATGGCTAATATTGTTACCACAAAAGGAATAAAATTGGTCCATCCTGTCTTGAACATCTTCTTGAATAATGCAGGCTTAGCTAATTTGTAACCTACTAAGATTAGAATAGCCGCAAGACTAGATAATGGAATCAAATTCAGTACTGTCGGAATAAGCATCGCACTACCTAATAAGATGAATCCATGAAGGATTGCAGATGTTTTAGTTTTTCCACCTGATTGTATATTGGTAGAAGATCTTACGATAACTTGTGTTACTGGAAGACCTCCTATTAATCCTGATATAAGATTTCCTACTCCTTGAGCTCTTAATTCTTGATTTGCAGGACTGACTCTCTTCAGAGGATCTAATTTATCAGTCGCTTCCAAGCATAATAAAGTTTCAAGAGAAGCTACTATAGCAAGAGTTATGGCCACAGTGTAGACCTGTGGGTTATTCCATTGAGAGAAATCAGGGAAAGTAAACAGCTTTATGAAGCCTGAAAAGCTCTCTGCTACAGGTATGGAAACAACCTGGTCCATTTTCAGAGCCATGTCGGTGCCAGAAAATACAATATTGAGTATAATCCCTAGAGCTACTACCACAAGTGGTCCTTGTATCAATCTGAATAAAGAAATGTTTTTCATGAATTTTTGCTCCCACAGTATCAAGATCGCTAGAGAACTTACAGAGATTATAAGCGCTGCAGGAGTTATTGATTCTAGCATATAGTAGAACTGTGAGAAAGTATTGTGACCGTCATTTTGAGTAAAAGCTAAACTGCCTTCAAAAGTCTTATCATATCCAAAAGCGTGAGGAATTTGCTTGAGAAAGATGATAACTCCAATACCAGCCAGCATACCTTTTATAACAGAATCAGGGAAGTAATAACCAATAATTCCTGCCTTCAGTACTCCAAGGATAAATTGGAATACACCTGCAAATACTACTGCTAATAGAAAAGTTTCGAAAGCTCCCAAGTCTTGGATTGCAGTCAAGACGATTACAGCAAGACCAGCAGCTGGGCCACTTACTCCTAATTGGGATCCACTAAGAGCGCCACAAACTATACCCCCGACGATTCCAGCAATAATGCCTGAAAAAAGAGGAGCTCCTGAGGCTAGTGCTATACCTAAACATAGAGGTACAGCAACTAAAAAGACTATTATCGAAGCTGGTATATCATTTTTGAGATTCTGAATGTATGATTTCATTTTCTATGTTTTCAACAATAATACAAAATGTTAGTAATGCTCACAAGTGTGACAGTAGTAAATGTCTTATAACAAGTGATAGATACAAAATGTTCAGTAAATGCAATAAAATTATTAGTATTAAGTCCTAATTTTGCTCTCCAATATGGTTATACTATCAGAATTACCTATCCCGGCAGGTCTTTATCTCAAGGATCCATTACAAAGTAAGCTCGGAAAAAAGATCATCAGTCATAGTATTATTCTTATGAATGAGATTGGTTTTGAGGCTTTTACCTTCAAGAAACTGGCAAAAGCCATGGAATCTAATGAAACCTCCCTTTACAGGTATTTTGAGAATAAGCATTTGTTACTATTGTTCTTAGTGGTGTGGTATTGGAACTGGGTATCTTATCTAATTGATTACAATACCAAGAATATAGAAGACCCCAATCGGAAATTAGATTTGATTATTGACAACATTGTAGATGCGACAAAGGAAAATCCCTCTGTAGAATTTGTCAACGAAAGGGTACTTCATAGAATCATGATCACTGAATCCTCTAAGGCCTATCATACTAAGAGTATAGACCAAGAGAATAATCACGGATTCTACCAGAACTATACTAATCTTATCCAGAAGATTGCAGATGTAGTCTTGGAGATCGATAAGAAATTTCCATATCCTCACTCATTTGCAAGCAATCTCTTCGAGATGGCCAATAATGAAATCTACTTTGCAGAGCACTTACCAAGATTGACAGATATCTCCGTGCTGAATGAAGATTACTGTGAGGTCGCTAAGCTCCTAAAATTCTACAAAGAGCGAATTATCAATAAGTGCGATAAACAGTGATAGGATAGAAATCAACGCTTGCTTCTTAGAAGTTCTACCTTTCCATCAGCAAAGCAGTATAAGAGAACATTCTAAATACTTGTCCACCCTGACATCTTATAAATATAGTTAGAGAATAACCTTCATTTATTTGACGTTTGACTTAAATTGAAGGTCAGAATGAAGAAGCGTTATTTCGTACTTATTATTGTTCTTATTACCTCTTGGGCTTGTACAGTCACTAAGAAAGTCAAGACAGGTGATGAGGCCTATCAGCTGAAGCAATACTCTGTTGCCGTCGGTATGCTAGAGAAAGAGTATGAGCAAACGAAAGGTCAAGAAGTAAAATTTCGTAAAGCCTTTTACTTAGGCAAATCCTATGGAATACTCAATCAGCCAGATGAGGCGATACGATGGTTTCAGAAAGCGGTCAAGCATAAACCTGCGCCAGAAATCAAAGAGCAATTAGCTTTTGCCTACAAGCGCAATGAGCAATACGAAGATGCTCACAAAGAGTTTATCCAGTTTTATAACGAAACGGGGCAAAACAAATGGAGACAGGAGGCCGAGCTCTGTAAGCAAGCGATCCAAAGAAAATCAGATCTAGATGACTATAATATCAGCACCTTTAGTGTCAATAGTAAGTATGGGGAATATAGCCCTACCTACCTAGATGACGAGCATATCGTATTTACTTCAGATAGAGAGGAAAGTCAGGGTTCTGATACTTACAAGTGGACAGGTAATGCCTTTTCAGATCTCTATGTCACAAATATTAATGGACGCCAAGTCAGAAGTTTTGATGCTATAATCAATACAGGTGCTAATGAAGGCACGGCCTGCTTTAGTAAGGATGGTAATCAGATCTTTTTTACACGTTGTGAATCTATAGATTTAAGAGATCAGTACTGCCGGATATACTTTAGTCATAGACCTAATGGGTTTTGGATGGAGGCAGAGCCATTGATGTTTTTCTCTGAGAAAACAAATTTTGCGCATCCTTGCCTTATAGAAAATGATAGTGTCCTAGTGTTTTCTGCCGCACCAGAAAGCAGTGACGGTACTTATGATCTCTATTACTCAGAAAGGGTAGATGGCGGATGGACAGAACCTGAGCTTATGCCGTCATCCATAAATTCTCTGGGCAATGAAAAGTTTCCTACCAGTTATAAGGATACGTTATTCTTTTCTTCTGATGCATTGCCAGGGTATGGGGGCTATGATATATTCTATACAGTCCTCAGTACACAAGGGGCATGGAGTAAACCTGTAAATATGGGTATTCCAATTAATAGTGGTGCAGATGACTTTGGTCTAGCCATAGATCCTACTTACAAGCGCAATAAGCAGGTAGAACTCCAAGGTTATTTTAGTTCTGCTCGGAATGTTGGAACAGGAGATGATCTATTCTTCTTTACCAAATATGTGAAGGAGGAAAAGGAAGACGAAAATCCTGTAGCCGAAGACACTGCTAAAGAATTCAAAACTTATCTTTCTATACGGGTCGTGGAAATTCAATATGAGGATAATGACCCCAATAAAAAGATCATCGGCAAGAAAGCGATTAGCAATGCTAAGCTGGACATCAGTTATCTCAAAGAATCACAACAGGCCAAGACTGATAAGAGTGGCAGATATACTTTAGAACTCCAGCCAGACCTCCAAGTGTTGCTGACTGCTGAGAAGAAGGACTATATCACTAATAAGTTGATGGCTTCTACAGCACTAGTAGGAACGCCAGCAGGGGATACTACGATAAACGTAGAGTTACCACTAGATAAGATTCTATACGATAAAGAAATAGTACTGCAGAGTATCTACTATGATTACGAGAGATGGGAGATAAGAAAAGATGCTAAGCCTAGTCTAGATACACTTAAGAATTTATTGGAACTGAATCCCAGCTTAAAAATTCAATTGATCTCTCATACGGATTGTAGGGGAGAAGTTGCATATAATCAGACCCTGTCTCAGAAGAGGGCAGAATCTGCAGTACAATATTTAACTTCCTCTGGTATCGCTAGAGAACGAATGAGACCTTTGGGTATGGGAGAAATGCACCCTGCGGTAATTTGCCAATGTGATAATTGCTCAGAAGCAGAGCATCAAGCCAATAGGCGGACAACCTTCAAAATATTGAGGAACTAGTTGTTCCCTAGATAGAATGATCGCTTTACTCAGCAGTTGTAATCTTTGCAAGCAAGACTGCCTCCGCATCAATAAATTTGATCTCTAAAGTATGTGTTTGTCCAGCTGTAAAGTCAGTCATAGGTAAGACCACTAGGTTAGAGCCGATAGCATTAAAGGCTTTGATTACATTTTTACCATCCATTAATCGTACAGACCTTACGGCTTCATCAGATTTGATATGTAATTGCTTTCTTAGTTCCTTGTAGACGATATCAAAATTGAAGTCTATCTCGTCACCATTCAGTATTTCTATTTCCACTCCATGGTTAGGATGGGTAGGAGTGCTTGTTTGTGGAGAAACCAAGTTGGTCAAAGTGAAGACTAGAAAGAAAATTATAGAGGTCATATTGTTTAGCTTATATTAAACTAATTCAATATTTGTACCAAGATGGGTGAAAGGGGAAGTTGGATAGAATTATAACTGATTAAAGTCTAAATGCATAGGCATTTACTGAGGTTCGTAACTAAACTCTCTAATCCACAAACTTATAACCGATACCTCGGATGGATTTGATATAGACAGGATTCTTATTATCAGTCTCGAAGTGCTTTCTCAGATTAGCGATGAAATTATCTACAGTTCTGGTGGAAGGGAACACATCATAGCCCCAGACATTCTTGAGGATATCCTGACGAGAGACTACTTCGTTTTTCTTGCTTATGAGGTACTTCATGATGTGTACCTCCTTTTGCTTGAGATCTATGGTCTCACTGCCATTACTGGCTTGGAAAGTAACAAAGTTGATGGTGTTAGCACCGAAGGTATAGCTGTCATTGATGGTCTCTGTGGGAGCTAAGGTACGGGCTAGTAGTTTTTCCATTCTAAGTAGGAGCTCCTCTATCTCAAAGGGCTTAACCAGGTAGTCATCTGCACCTTCTTTGAGTCCCAAGATTCTATCCGTAGAAGTATCCTTAGCAGAAGTGATAATTACAGGGGTCTGTACATTGTTGAGCTTTAGATGTGTAAGGATATCCATGCCGCTGACTTTAGGAAGCATCAGATCCAGGATGATGATGTCGTAATGTGCAGAGCCTATTTTCTGAATAGCTAGATCTCCATCCTCGGCAGTATCTACCTCATAATGCTCCAGCTCCAGATTCATCTTGACCAGCTTGCTCAGATTGGCTTCGTCTTCTATAAGGAGCACTCTCATCTTGGTGTAGGCAAGCTCAGTGAAAAAATAGATCCTTTAGGAGAGTTTCTTTTATACTCGATAAGACCTTTATGCGCCGTCACAATTTCTTTCGTGATCCATAAGCCTAACCCAGTTCCTTGATTGTCTCGGGTATTCTCATTGCCTACACGATAGAACTTATCCCAGATTTTAGAGCTTTCATGAGTAGGAATACCTATGCCAGTATCTTTTACTTGCAAAGAGATTCCATTACTGCTTTTGCTAGTTTCTATCTCTATGGCTTCGTCTTCCTTAGAGTACTTTATGGCATTATGGATCAGATTGTCTATGACCTTGATAAAGGCTTCCTTGTCAGCCTCTATTATCAAAGTAGAAGTATTCCCAAAGCTTATTTTTCTCTGTGGATAGAGTTTGCTGAATCGATTACTGCGCTGAGTGATCAGTTCGTTGATATCTACTTTCTCGAAATTGAAAGTATACTCTTGTTCTATCTGAGCCGCAGTCAGAATGTTATTGACTAGAGATTCTAGTCTCAGCGATTCTTCCCATCCTGTATCTAGGAGATCAATCTTCTTATCTGGACTGAGGTTTTGTCTCCGCAGTGTTTGATTCACGAGCTTTAGACTAGCTATTGGGGTTTTGAGCTCATGCGTGACACTAAGTAGAAAATCGTTTAAGGTTTGGTTCATTTCTAACTCCTTTCTGAAGGCTCTGAAGATCAGCATCAGACCCACCAAGATGGACAGACCAAAGAATAGACCCTCCGAAAGAATCATATTCTTTTGCTTCTGATACTTCTCATTTATCAGTGCAGTATCTGTACTATTTTCATACTGAGCGATAGAAGTTCTGAGCTGGTAGTTTTCTTCATTCTTCTTGTACAGTAGAATGGCCCACCAACTGAATGCTGCTATGAGATAGGCAATAGTGATAAAATGAATGAAGCTATATTTCTTTAATGATTTTGCCATTAAAAGATTTCATCCATTGTTTTAGTAATCTTTTTGATTGCTGCATCTAGGTCTTTATAACTATGAGCACTAGAGATAAAGCCTACCTCATAACCAGAAGGACCTAGGTAGACGCCTCTGTTTAGTAAGGCCCCATGCATCTTGCTGAATATTTTCATTTTAGATGCATCTATTTGGTCAGCAGTAGTGATTCGACTTTTAGAAAAGGTAAACCAAAAAATAGATCCTATAGTCTGGATATTAAATGGATAGTTCTTTTTCTGAGCATGCTTTAATATTTTAGACACGAAGTAGGTCGTCTTTTTTTCTTGTACTTCGTAGAATCCTTTTTTGAGGACACTTTTGAGCATCGCTATTCCAGCAGATAGTGCTATAGGGTTAGCAGATAGTGTCCCTGCCTGATAGACAGCTCCGAGCGGCGCTACATGCTTCATGATATCCTTACGTCCACCGAAGGCTCCTACGGGCATACCACCTCCGATAATCTTTCCGAAGGTGATAAGGTCTGGTTTGATTTTATAATACCCAGCTGCCCCTTCAAAGCCTACTCTGAATCCAGAAATGACCTCATCAAAGATCAGTAGTGTTTTATATTTCGTACACAGTTTGCGTAGTCCTTTAAGATATTTTTTGTCTTGCAGTAATAAGCCATTATTGGCAGGAATGGGTTCTATAATTACTGCGGCGACATCTTTATTTTTCTTAAGCGTCTTTTCTACTATCGCCAAATCATTCAGTGGGAGTACCAGTGTTTCTTTTACTAGGGATTCTGGAACACCTGCAGAGGTAGAGACGCCAAAAGTGGCTAAGCCCGAGCCCGCCTTTACAAGGAGTGAATCGACATGCCCATGATAGCAGCCATCGAATTTTATCAGTTTAGATTTTCCAGTAAAACCTCTAGCGAGGCGGATAGCAGACATCACGGCTTCTGTTCCGCTACTCACGAACCTAATCATATCTAGATATCTATGATTCTCCAAGATCAACTTACCTATTTCGTTGCCTGCCGGTGATGGTGTGCCAAATGATGTGCCGAGGGTCAGTGCTTTAGCAATGCTCTTTCTGACATAGCTATTATTATGGCCTAAGATCAGGGGTCCCCAGCTACAGCAGAAGTCTAGATATTCATTATTATCTACATCGTAGATCTTGCTGCCATTGCCCTTCTTTATAAACAAGGGACTGCCCTCTACAGACTTAAATGCCCTTACAGGGGAGTGCACACCTCCAGGAAACATCTTTTTAGCCTCTTTGAATAGTTTTTCGCTCTTTTTTCTATTAAGTTTCTTCATCAATCAGTCTCAATTGTTCAATTACTAATATTCCTTAAATGTAAATTCAATCTGACTAAATAAGTTCTAATTTCGAGCAAATAAAGCATTTCAGAAATTCTTCTTTAAATTTGAAGATAAGAAAGCCACAGTGGAAATAAATATAGCTAGCGCAATAGAGGAAATTTTGGATAGAAGAGAAACCGTCACCCTGATAGGAGTCGGGTCTTTGATCTTAGAAAATCTTTCTGCAAAGGTATCTAAGAGTAATGAGACTATAGCTCCACCCTCAGCCAAATTAAATTTCTACGATGTCCAAACGGATAACAAGCCACTGAGAAAGTACCTTACAAAGAAGTATGACTTGTCTAAAAAGGAGGCCAACAAGGCTATCAAAAAATTTAGTACGTCCATACTCAATTCGATAGCCAACTATGGTGAGGTCAATATAGAAGGCATAGCCAAAATCAAACGAGATAAAGGTAAACTGCAAGTCAAAGCCCTAGAAAGTTATAAGTCTAGATATTACGGAGGGCTGCCAGAAATTCCCCTAACCAAGGTCAAAAATAAAAAGGCCGACAAAGCCAAAGCCCTCAAAATAGAAGAAAAGAAAGCGGTTCTTCCTTTAGCCCCTTCGAAGTTATCAGCTCCTGAAGTTAAAAAGGCGAATACACCAACGCCTGCAAAGACTCAATCTACAGTCCCAGTATATGATCCTCCTACACAAAAACCAACTATAAAGAACTTACCTCCAAGAGGGAAGGTCGTCTATACACCTCCAGCGAAACCAGCCACGCCAGCCTTGACTAAACCAATCGTGAAACCGCAACCAGTAAAGAGTACTGAAAAACTTACTGTGCCTGCAATAGAAAAGAAGACTCCCCAACCAAGTATGGCAACTAAACCTACTTCTACTAGTCAAGTAAAAACTGCTACTATGAGTCTCAATGAAAAATTAGCTCAGTCTAGCAGCTCTAGCCGAGCTTCTGTAGCCAAGACTATCTCTGATGTCAAACCCATAGGTAAGAGCACTTATACTCCCGTGCCTCCCAAAGAGGAAAAATTTGGCTGTTTAGGTCCTTTTCTTAGCCTGCTAGGCTTACTACTTTTATTGTTTTTGTTGTGGAAAGGGTTCTCTTGCATGTATTACAAATACAACGGTGGTGCTGATAAACAGAATATCGCTGCAGTCGATGCTCATTCGTCTTCAGACGACGCGGAATCAGATACTTATAATAGCAGCTCTGAGTCTAGTGAAAGTGTAACAGCGGTTAACTCAGAAGACGGTCTGAAAGAATGTATCATAATTACAGGGTCTTTCTCCAGATACCAGAACGTCGATAAGATGGAACGCCTTTTAGAGAGTAAGGGCTATGACGTCTATGTCGAAGAGTATGGTCCCTATACCCGAGTAGGATTCAGATTTGATTGTTCTGAAGAGGACCTGCCTTCTTATCTAAATAGGGTAAGAAGAAATGTATCTAGCAAAGCTTGGTATCTCTTACCAGAGTTGTATGTAGAATATAAGTAGATGTTTATTTGTGGCCAACCGGCGTTAATTACATAATGCTGTAGTACTACAGGGGAATTGTTCTGTCAATAAGTAAGTTACATGCAAGCAGAAAATGATAAATGAATAAAACCTTCCATACATTAATAAATGAGATTAATTCAACAATAAATATTGAATCTCAGTATTCTGAAGCGGAGAACTTTTATTCAAGACTGTTCAATCTTTTATATAACTGGAAACACCTTGAAAACTTAAACTACACATCCAAAAATTACCCTGGAATTGACCTATATGAAAAACAGGAAAAAATAGGAATCCAAGTCACCGCTCTAACTACCAAATATCTTTCAGAAGCTAGAAATAAGCTAATAAATTCATTACAAACTTTTCTAAAACAATCTGAATCTAATCGCAAACCTATTGAATCATTTATCTGCTTTTTTATTAATGATAGCAGTGCTGTAAAAAACTTAAAGGAGTCAAACATTATCAAAGAACTTGAATCTGAATTAGATAAAAGCATAGAAATTAAATCAACAGATTCTTTGGTTAATGATTTTGCCCAACTTACATCTAAAGACACAAGAAACTATTTAGAAGAATTCCTAAATGCTGAAATAAACAAACAAAGTTCTGGACTCTATGATATCAAAATATTCACTCGAGTACTAAATTCAGACAGCAATACTTTACATTTTACTCCGACTGAAAAAACATGGTTTAATTCATTTGAAAAATTATTTGAACAAGGCAATAAAGAATTTTTAATTTCAGGGCCACCATGTACAGGAAAGTCAACGCTAGCAAAAAGTCTTGCAAACCATCTCCGTGATGGTTATCATGTATTTGAATTGAACTTAAACGATCCTGATCTAAACTCTAATTACGAAACTCTATTTAGCGATCTTAAACAAATTGGCTTCTATTACTCTATTCTAATCTTGGACGATATTCACGTCAATCTAAAGCTATTCCTTAGAATAAGAACCTATATCGATAGATTAGAATGGACTAAAGCAATCTTTGTAACAAGAGAAACATTCAATTCAAATTTTACATTAAAAGAAATTCTTCATAGGATTTCATTATCTAGTTCAGAGCTAGGCAAATCAAAGATACTCGGAATAATAGAGAATAGAATTAGTCGATTTGACCGCAATAGAAAATGGGAAATCGGAGATAAGAAAAAGATCTTTGAAAAATATCAGAACAATCTTCTTGTTCTGGATTATTCTTTGACATATTGGAAAACAAAGAAAGGTGAAATAGCATTTTCAGATTTGACTGAAACCGAAATATTAGAAGATTTTTACATCAACCAAGATTTACAATCTGTCGAATCTAAAACCTTACTTCTTGCAAGCTTTCTAGGCTCATTAGATATGCCTGCAAATTCAATTTATCTAGATAAATCAGAATTGTTAATAATCCTGGAAAAAGGTATCCTGTCCAAGTATAATTTATCAAAATACTTAAAGATTAAACACGAACAATATGCTGCCTCAATTTATAAAGCAATAAAAGAAAACTCATTCGAAAACTTCTCACAAGAATTAGAATACTTCCTTGACTACGTGAACAATTGTATGTCAGGAGAAATCAATTATGTATTTAAAATTATACAGAAATTAGAAAACAAAAAAAGTGAATTTCTTCCTCCACTAATCAATAGCCTTATTGACAATAAAAATCTTACTCTAATAATAAATCATATTTCTCACCAAAATGTAAGGTATTCGTTACTACCTCTACTTTCCCAGTGTGATATCAAATCTGAACTATCAACACATGTTGAAGAAATGATAAAGAATATATTAGAGAAAAATCCTTTAAAGCTATATGATAATAGAGACTATCTTATTAAGCATAATTTAATTCATCTCAAAGGTTGGAATTGGATAGACAAGTTTACTGATTCAAAATCTGTAAAAAATCAAAATCGTAATAAGCATGTAACGAAAGTTGCTCATGCTATAAGCTTGAAAGCAACAGAAGAGAATGGCACTCACAAACTATTAAATATTTATGATTTCCCAACGTGGTACACTAAAATCAATGAGCTAAGAGCCATTAATCAGATTTCGATGGTTCTCTCTGATTTGAACAAGTCGGTGGATTCTAAAATATTACTTACAGAGATACTAAAGCATATAAATCTAGAAAACTTAATTCAGAAGACCATCCATAATGAAGCCGATAAAATATCAATAGGTCTTAGAGAGTTTCAATCGATAGATGAGACCTTTGGCACTTCAATTTCATTGAAAATTTGGGAAAACAGAAAAGTAAAGGAAGCAGTTCGTAAAAGTTGTAATAAAGCTAACATTTCATCGATAGTAAAGTGTCTCTCTGAACTAAGATTCATAGATAAAGAATTCTCCATTAGATTAACAAATGAATTATACGAAAATGATGTTTTTCTGAAAGCTCTCAAGAAAGAGAAAAGTTTAACCAAGATCATCCATTCAATTCAAGAGCTTTTCGTGCATGATACTTTGAAAGAGTTAATAATACATCAAATCCTTTCATTTATTAATGATGGTCATTTTCTCAAAATAATAAATAGAAGTAATAATACTGATCATCTAAAACTTGTTTCCAGACTTATAAACAATCAAAAGTTTAACTTAAAGAATAGGATTTCTGAAAAAGAATTGTCAAAATTACTTAGTCATATAAACTCAGTTCAAAATAGCAGAGAAGTTAACATAAACCCAGAATTAATTATTCAGTTTATTAGACAAAACAGGACAACTAAACTTAAAGATTTTATTGATGAAATTTATAAAAGAGATGCGTTAAACACTATCAAATCATTTAGTGAGATTAACCAAAATCTATTTATAGAATCATTGAGCCGCCACCACCTAAGAATTAATCAATCAACCGAGTTATTACTTAGGATGAAATCAAGGTTAAAAAAGTCTAAAACAATAAACTGTGATGAAATAATAGCCAGTCTACTTGAAAAAACCATTCAGCATTACAAACAACCTAAATACCAAAAGAAAAAACTAGAGTTTACACTATTCGTTACAGCATTCACTTTTGCACTTAAAATAGACAAAGAAATATGCAAAAATCAACTTGAGAGCGAATTCATTGCTCGTATGAACAGTCAATACCAAGGATGCAAAAGCTTAGGTCAACTTCTGCAAATGATTAGTAGAATTTTATTTTTAGATTCTAGTTTAGACTTCCCCACATAAGTAGACATTAAGATAAGTTAATTGGCATCAATTGTTTAATATTAAAATCACAAACAAATGTCAGTTATCAAAAAGAGATACACTAAATCAGAGAAGATGGCTATCGTCTTGGAATCCCAAGA
>CAKZVK010000036.1 GCA_937921825.1 uncultured Saprospiraceae bacterium | reverse complement strand
ATTGTAATCGACTAAAATAAAATTCCGAATCGCCCACTTAGTTAACACTGAAAAATTTAATCTACGAGAAGTGAAACTTAGCCTCTGGCCTCTTTCATTTTAGGTTATAAGGACTAGAATTCCGTTAATAACGGGCTTGTGTTTGAGCCGAAGGCGAGTTTAAGACCGTTTAGGAATTGTAGTTTTTAGAACCGTTAAAAAATGAAATAAGCCTTGAATTTTTTGTTTCGTTTTTGGTTCAAGACAAAAATGAAAGCCCGCCGGCGAGGCAAATGCCTCATAAATTGATCTAAAGCAAATTATACCAAGCAAAGCAAAAAAAAATCAATGAAATCTAAAAAGTCTATTAAAATAATTACTAATATTTAGACTACAATATTAAATATTTATGGCCAAAGAAGGATTTGTATTTATCATACTACTAATATCCTTTCTTGCTTGTAAAACCAGCAAGACCTCGATATCCTTACCTACTGATAGCAAAACCTACCTCTTTCCTGTAGAGTGGATAGGTATATATGAGGGCCAACTCAACATTTTGGGTCAGGAGAAAGGAGATACCATGAAAGTAGATATGGAACTGATTATAGATCAGCCAGATGCTATGGGTCTCTATCCATGGGTATTAAAATATAACAAAGAAGATGTCCGCTACTATGGTCTAGAAGTGAAAGATGCAGAAAAAGGACACTACCTCATCGATGAGTATAATAGCATAAAACTAGATGGCTTTCTGAGAGGTAATCATTTCATTACCAGATTTAAAGTCATGAACAGTGACCTAACTTTTCATTACTCTAAAGAAGCAGAGGGTATCTCTATCCAAGTAGAAGTGTTTTCTAATGAGGCACTCTCCGAAACTGGTGGAGAAATAATAGCACAGGATACAGTACCCAAAGTGAAAAGCTATCTAATGACTGGATATCAAACAGGGTTTCTAAAACAAATCAAATAGCAGTGGCTACCAAAACTTGCACAGCTTGTGGTACCCAATTTCAATGTACTACATCGAATAACTGCTGGTGTATGGATTTTCCAAAGCTCAAAGTTCTAGAAAACCAAAGTGATTGTTTTTGTCCCAGCTGCCTAATTAATAACCTGGCAAAGGAAGTTAACCACTCCAAAGTTGGCCTCAATCCAGAAGACCAAGAGGCCATAAAGAAATTAGGGCCTGTAGAAGTTCCTACACAAGACATAGACTATTATATGGAGAATGGTCTTTTAGTCATGAGCAAATGGTTTCTCCTCAGAAGAGGCTATTGCTGTAAGAATGGCTGCCGACATTGTCCTTATTAATGGTAGTCGCTTACATTTTGCACCTTATCAAGTCTGGACCAGTTACTAAATTGCTATTATTGCACCTCTAAATAACGCTAGAATGACAACTAAAGAAATAGGGCATTTAATCCAAGAGGTATTGCCGATAGCAAAAGCTGCTGGAAATAAAATTCTAGAGATCTACGAAGACATAGATAACTTCAATGTCGAAACTAAGGATGACAACTCCCCTCTGACAAGAGCAGATAGAGAAGCCAATACTATCATCTGTGATGGCCTAGAAAAACTCAACATAAAATTCCCAATAATTTCTGAAGAGAATAAGGAGATTCCTTATGCTACCAGAAAAGATTTCGATTTCTGCTGGATGGTAGATCCACTAGATGGCACTAAGGAGTTCATAAAAAGAAATGGAGAGTTCACGGTCAACATTGCGCTCATCTATAAGAACAAATCTGTAGCAGGTGTCGTCTATGCTCCAGTACTAGATGAAATGTACTATGCTGTCAAAGATCAAGGCGCCTTCAAAATTGCAGCGACTAAAAAGGAGCAACTGCATGCAACCCTATTTCATTCTGAGGAAAAAGCCCTTTCTATAGTATGCTCTCGATCTCACCTCAATGAGGAAACTCAAAACTTCATCAATGGTTACGACGAGCCCCTAAAGGTATCCAAAGGCAGCTCACTAAAATTCCTAATTCTCGCTAATGGTGATGCACAGGTATATCCAAGACTAGCTCCTACTATGGAATGGGATACCGCTGCAGCGCATATCATAGTAGAGGAAGCAGGTGGCACTATCGTCAAGGCTGCTGATGGTCAAGCGATGCAGTACAACAAAGAGGATCTGCTCAATCCACACTTTGTAGCCTACGGCAATAGAGTCGATTAAGTCCCAGCATTACAAGAAATTACTCTCAAGTTCTATCCTTCTTATAGTCTTGAGCTCCTGCTAGCTTTTGTATCTTTGCCATTCATACATAGATACGCATGGCAGAATATACTACACCACTTATAGACAGAGAGATCCTATTTGGTAATCCAGAAATATCTGGAGCTCAAATAAGTCCTGATGGAAAATACATCTCATTCATCAAGCCGCTGGACGGAATGAAAAATGTATGGGTTAAAACTATTGATGGTGCCTTTGAAAATGCTGTTCCAGTCACCAATGACCAGTCACGTCCTGTTACCAGTTACTTCTGGAGTAGAGACAGTAGGTATATTCTCTATGTCCAAGACAAAGGTGGCGATGAAAATTTTCATCTCTATGCCATAGCACCTAAAGAAGCTTTTGAAAACAAAATCCCTGTGGCAAGAGATCTTTCTGACTATGGCGCCATAAGAGCACTTATCTACAGCTTGCCTAGAGTCAATCCCGAAGTCATCTATGTCGGTATCAATGACCGGGATAAAGCGTGGCATGACTGCTACGAAATAAATATAGAAACAGGAGAAAGAAAACTGCTCTACAAAAATGATGAGAAGCTCAGTGGCTTCAACTTTGACCTCGAAGGAAAATTACGACTAGCCTCGCGGTCTACCCTAGATGGTGGCTCAGAAATACTGGCCGTAAAAAAAGAGGGCTTGCAAGCCTTGCTATCCGCATCGCTAGAGGAATCTCTGAGCCCGATTAAGTTTCGGAAGGATGGACAAGTGTATATGCTTTCCAATGTAGGCGAACCAGATCTGACAGGTTTATACCTCTATGATCTAGAACATAAAAAAATGACACTGGTTGAATCTGATCCTGATCAACAAGTAGATATCGCCAATGTCAGTTTTTCGGAAGTGACACAGGAATTAATAGCAACCATCTATGTTGGTGATAAAAAGAGAATCTACTGGAGAGACAAAAAGCACCAAGCAGCTTATGAGTTGCTCAAGAATGAATTTCCGGGTGCAGAAATTAGTGTGACCTCTATGACCAAAGATGAAAGCAAATTTATCTTCTACGTCAATAATGACACTGACCCAGGTACTGCTTATCTGTTCTACAGAGAGAACAAGCGCATAGAATATCTTTATACGCCAAGACCAACACTTCCTACGAACTACTTAGCACCTATGGAACCAGTGAGATATAAATCCATAGATGGTCTAGAGATACCTGCTTATCTGACTTTACCTAAAACCAAAAGTCCATCCAAACTTCCTGCTGTTCTATTTATCCATGGAGGGCCGTGGGCTAGAGATTACTGGGGCTACAATAGCTTTGCGCAGTTCTTAGCCAATAGAGGCTATGCTACTCTGCAAATAAACTTTAGAGGGTCTACAGGCTATGGCAAAAAATTCCTCAATGCGGCCATCAATGAGTGGGGAGAAAAAATGCAAGATGACCTCACCGCAGGAGCTAACTACCTCATAGAAAAAGGTATCGCTGACCCAGATAAAATTGCAATCGCAGGAGGATCCTATGGGGGCTATGCCACCTTAGCGGGATTGACTTTTACACCAGAAGTCTATGCCGCTGGGGTATCCATCGTAGGACCGTCTAATCTCTTCACACTATTAGAAACAATTCCACCTTACTGGGAGTCAGCTAGGGTCATGTTCCACAAGCGTATGGGCGACCCTAATACGGAAGAAGGCAAAGCTCAATTACGCCGACAATCCCCCTTCTTTCATGCTCAAAACATAAAGGCCCCTCTTATGGTCGCGCAAGGAGATAATGACCCTCGAGTAAAAACCAGCGAATCAGATCAAATTGTGATCGCCATGAGAGATTTAGGATTGCCAGTAAAGTATTTAAACTTTCCAGATGAAGGACATGGCTTTGCTAATCCAGAAAACAACTTGGCTTTTCTTGCGGCGATGGAAAAATTTCTGGCGACACATCTTGGTGGCAGATATCAAGAAAACCTGAGTGACAATCATCGCACCATACTAGATAAGGTGACAGTAGATATTTCAAAGCTGACGATGCCTGCAGTAGTTACGGAAGAAATGCTAAGTAGTGCACTACCGAAAGTAAAAACTGCTGTCTTACCAGGTGCCTATATCTACAGGCTCTCATTCGACATGAAAGGACAAGTAATGAATTTTGAAGTCTATAGAACGATAAAGTCTGAGGGAGATATCATCACTATAGAAGATCAGTCTTCATCAGAATCTGGTTCTATGAAAGATGATAGCACTGTGACTGGAGCTACTTTCCAGCCGCTCCAAAGAAATTATGAGCAAGGACCAATGTCTATAAACTATGAGGTCAATGACTATAAGGTCACTGGCAAGATGAAAGTACAAGGCAATAGTTCAGAGATCAATCTAGCACCTGATAAAGATTTTGTCATGGATGGTCCTGCACTGGATACCTACCTTGCACATCTACCCTTAGAAGAAAACTACAAAACGATTCTACGAGTCCTAGACTCTACAAATCAAAAATTTCAAACTTATAAATTTGAAGTTGTAGCTCTAGAACAGTTGCAAGGTGAAGCTTGCTTCCGATGCCTTCTACAATCCATAGATGGAGATGATAAGTCACAGCACTTATGGTTTACCAATTCTTCAGCACCATTTATGATGAAAAAGACTTCAGTGATAAAAGAAATGGGTGGAGCAAAACTCTCAGTAGAGTTTGTAAGAATGGGAAAGATAGACGACGCCGTAAGTTAGAAGTAGAATATTATCGTAATAACATCAGAGAACCTGCAAAAGATTCTATGAATCCATTAGGATGGGCAACTTCTATGAGATAGGTGTAAGAATCTTGCTCAGCATCTTTGCCATTAATTCTTCCGTCCCAGAAAAGTTTATTCTCAGAATGTATGTTGAAGTTTTCGCTTAGAAAGACAAGTTCACCCCATCTGTCATAGATACTATAACGTATTACTCCTGCCTGATACCTTGGATTAGTAAATATTCTGAATCTATCATCAGGTCTATTCTCTTGGTGAGAGATGACATTAGGTATATAAATCGGACAGTAAGGATAGGGCACCTCTACAGCTCTGGACTCTAGGCAGCCCAGTTCATCAGTAATCATTATTTCATACAGCCCAGGTGTCAACCCTTCAAACTCATTAGGCTGACCTAATGAATCTAAAAGCACTGCTGTAAGGTCTCCAAACCCACCTCCGTATGAAATTTCTACTGCTCCATTATCTTCATAGCATTCTGGATCTATGACATTGACACTAGGTAGTAATATTCCTGGCGTATTATCTACGTCTACTTCTGCTCTTGCTCTACAACCTATAGCATCTTGAAGTTCTACCACATAAGCTCCCCACATTAGATTCTCAAAAAACCCATTAGGAGTTGCTGTCGCACCATTGAGACTATAGGAAATGCCACCGTTTTCACTAGTTCCCTCTACAGTAATCGTCCCTTGAGAATACTCACAGGAATCTATAGTGCTGCTCAGAGCTGTAATTTCTATCGGTCGGCTAGGGGCAATAGAGATCATTCCCTCATCATCGCAGCCATTGGCATCGAGGTAGTAAATCATATAATCACCCGCATGCAGAGAATCAAAAGTATTGGAACTCTGATAAGTTACCCCATCCAGAGAATATTGTGCACCACCAGCTATAGTAGGCATCACGGTCACTACACCATTCTCTTCTGCGCAAGTAGTATCTGTGACATCTAGATCTTCGATTTCTCCAGTAGGAGGTTGTTCCACTGTAACACTAGCCATAGCAGTACAACCATTTTCATCTTTGATCGTGACTGTATAGTCTCCTCTAGGAAGATTATTTATGAGACTATCTGATTGGTAATTTGCGGCATCTATTGAATACTCTATAACTCCTACACCAAATGCCAAGACTGATATAGAGCCATTCGAATCATTACAGGTCGCTTGGTTAGGACTGAGAGATATTATTCTTGCCTGAGGTGTACTGTTTAGACTTAGAGTATCACTTATTTCGCAACCAGAATCGTCTTTTATCCATACTGTATAATCTCCTGCTGGCAATTCTTCAAAAGTGTTATCTGTCCCATATTGGAATCCGTCAATGGAATAGGTGAGATTTTCCCCTACTCCACTAATTGTCAGTGAACCTACACTTTCTTCGCAGGAGTCATCGACTCCCTCTACACCAGTAATTTCTGGTCCAATACTAGGATCAATAGTGGCGCCATTAATAGAGAAGCAACCAAAGGAATCTTGAACATAGACTGTATAAATATCTGGTGGCAAGGAATCAAACACATTGGATTCTTGGAAAGTAATGCCGTCTAAGGAAAACATTGGTCCCTGAGTATCCCCTGCATCTACAGTAATTACTCCATTGTCTAGACCACACTGTGTATCATCATGGTCTACTGCTCTAATCTCTGGTTCGACCAGCTCCACTATAAAAGCAGGAATCTCAGTAGTACAACCTTCAGGGTCTCTGACTAAAATATCATAACTGCCTGCTATGAGGTTATCCCAGTAGCCTTCTGTGACAAAAGGTCCTCCATTGAATGAAAAGGTATAGCCATCGGCACCTTCATCAGTAATCTCTACAGAACCGAAAGCATCACAGGTTTGTGGAATTATAATAGCCTGAAGAGGGGCAGCCGTATAACAAAAACTGAAAAAATCCATGCCTAGCCCAAAACCTCCACCGTCTGTTCTGCTCCCTCGGTAGGTTATAGTCTTGATTACACCTTCACAACCTGGTAGATTAAAACCCCAACAGGTCAAAGCGCCATCTCCCCATGAAGGGTCAGCTACTATTGTTTCTGAAACAACTATTTCACCCGCTTCATTCCTCGCTTCTATCTCGAATCTTTCATTTCCATCCATATCTAATATGCAGCCACCAAAAGTATCGATTGGAATATCAAAGGTGAGAACAATAGGTGGCGCTGGACCAACTATCAACCTGCCATCATCAGTCAAGAAAAAGCGACCAATATCAACACCAGCTTGTGGATTATCAGAACCCATATTTGGTCCTGCAAATGCTTCTCTAGGAGGCCCAACTCCAGCCAAGACTGGATGACCACCGCCCTCTAAGGCAAATGTCACTCCAAATGACTCTTTATACTGGTCTGAAATAATCAGCCCACTGGCAGGCACAGCCCCCGGGATAGATTCAAAATCCAAGGTTAAACATCCAAAATCTACCTGCCCCCACAAGAGAGTAGATGATAGAAGGGCTAATATGAAAAATAGGTTTCTCACAGGTGCATGGAAGTTAGTAACAAAATACTACTCTAAAGATAGATGCCAAGGGCTTTTTGATGCCTAAGTCATGTATTTAACTAATAATTATAAAGTTTCGTCCCATCGTAAGAGGAGAAATAAGAGAATGGCTATATTGAGAACATAATATTATCTAGAATACATTCAGCATGAGATACTTCCTGACCTTCACTCTTACACTGATAAGCACATTCACCTTTGGTCAATTTGG
This sequence comes from uncultured Saprospiraceae bacterium, assembly GCA_937921825.1. Lineage (GTDB taxonomy): Bacteria > Bacteroidota > Bacteroidia > Chitinophagales > Saprospiraceae > RFSX01. The sequence goes on along the minus strand of CAKZVK010000036.1, from coordinate 106,421 downwards.
TGTCCAACTGAACACTGACAAAGCCACAGAATCCTATACCCTATTTGAAAATTTCAGTGAAACTTACCTAGTCGATAACTGCGGTTTTGTTGTCAACAGGTGGTCTGATGTTGCTTTTACTGATCTACATTCAAAACTACTAGATAATGGCAATTTAAATTTCATGCAGGATAACACTGTCTATGAAGTAGATTGGGAAGGAAATATTGTCAAGGAACTTAATCACAATGTTCCTTCCTTGATGTTGAAGTATGAAGTGATAAAGTTAAAGAATGGAAATTACCTCTGCGTGGCAAGACATGAAGAATCATTTTCTTTTTTCAGCAATCTGGGTTATGATTTTACCAATCAGTTTCCTTCGTACGATGATACTGTAGTGGAGCTAGATGGAGAGACTGGAGAAGTGGTATGGGAGTGGCGTATCAGTGATCATGCTATACAAGATAGAATACAAAACTTAGATAGCTACGGAGTTATAGAAGACAACCCAGGAAAGTTAGATATCTATAGAGTCTCTGATTTTGATTGGGAATTTGATGAGTACTTTATGATCAATGGTATGGACTATAATCCAGAGCTAGATCAGATTGCCCTTAGTGTCAGAAAGATGGGAGAAGTCATAATTATAGACCACTCCACCACAACTGCCGAGGCCAAGACAAGTAAAGGCGGGAGATATGGACAAGGCGGAGACATACTCTACAGATGGGGTAATCCTGAAAACTACGGACGTGGCACAGAGGCAGACAGAAGGCTCTATTATCAACACAATCCTAACTGGATACAGTATGGGCCGCATAAAGGTAAGCTGATGATCTTTAATAACAATCTGAATAGACCCGGTCAAACTTTTGACAACCTTTATTCCCAGTTTGAAATTATATCTCCAGACGTAGATGGCGAGGGATTCTACAATCTACCGTCTGCTAGTCCCTTCAGACCTATGGATGCTGACACGACCTTCTCTGGAGAAGACCTAGAGTTCTATTCAGGCTATACCTCAGGAGCTAAAGTCTTACCGAATGGTAACATCTTTGTCACCACAGGTAGAGATGACACTATGAGAGAATTTACGCCACAAGGTGAACTTGTCTGGCAGTATAATATCCCGAGATCAAGATATATCTTCAGAGCAGAAAAATACTCAGTAGATCATCCAGCATTCGAAGGCAAAGACCTTACACCAGGTTTCACAGTAGAATCATCTAACGATTACGATTGTGTTCTTGGTGGCGTATCCTCAACAGAAGAGACAGCTCTAGAATTCAATACAACAATTCAGATCAAAGGCGTTCTTTTATTCATAGACTCAGAGACTGAGGCAAGTCCTACAATTTACAACCTAGCCGGTCAAGCACTTATTTCTAAAGCTGGAATAAACAAAAGCCACATATTAGATATAAGTCAGTTGCCATCAGGACTGTACGTTTTAAGACTCTTAAATAGAAATCATTCAATTTCAAAATCAATATTTATTCCATGATTAAAAATTATCTAATCATATTTTTTAGTTTTTTAGTCAGCCAAAGTTTAAGTGCACAAGATGTGACTTTAGGATTGCTTAATTATGACATCTCACAATCTTACCAAGGCTACACTTTAATCTACCCTCATAATCAATCTTCCGTTTTTCTACTGAACAACTGTGGTGAAATAGTCCATGAATGGGAAGACGAAGCGGATTTCAGGCCAGGTAATACGGCCTACCTCTTAGATGATGGTCGCCTAGCAAAAACGAAAAGAAATGCATCTATAGCAGGAGATTCTATCTGGGCTGGTGGTGGCGGAGCTATTATAGAATTACGTAGTTGGGACAATGAACTATTGTGGTCTTATGAAATGAATAGCCCCGAAGCACGTCTTCACCATGACTTCCGTATTATGCCTAATGGCAATGTCCTCATGCTGGCATGGGAGAGAAAGACAAATGCAGAAGCTATAGCAGCCGGCAGAGATAGTGCTCTCCTCAATCAAATAATCCTATGGCCAGACTTCATTCAAGAGGTAAATCCAGAGACAGATGAGATTGTATGGGAATGGCATGTATGGGATCACCTAGTACAAGATATAGATAGCACAAAAGCTAACTATGGTATCGTCAGCGAGCATCCAGAAAAAGTAGATGTTAATTGGGATACGAGTGAAGGTGCTTCTGACTGGATGCATACCAATGCCATGGATTACAACCCTGAATTGGATCAGATCATGATTAGTGTCCCTACCTTCCATGAAATATGGGTGATAGATCACTCTACCACTACTGCGCAGGCTGCGACAGACCGTGGTGGCAATTCTAATAATGGTGGAGACCTACTCTACAGAATAGGCAATCCAGCTACCTATGACCGTTCTGATGCAGGAGACCAAATTCTGTTCTATCAGCATGATGCGCACTGGACTAACCAATTTATCCCTCGATCACATCCTGCCTATGGGAATGTTATCTGCTTTAACAACAGACAGCCAGGAGGATACTCTACTGTAGAGGTCTTTGAATCTGCATGGAACATGTACACAGTGGATTACGAAATGTTCCAAGACTCATGGCCTCCATATGAGTTTGAAAATACCATTACTCATCCAGATACCTTTGCACTTAATTCTTCTGGATTGTCTAGTGCACAATTATTACCAAATGGAAACATGCTGATCTGCAGTGGAAGATTCGGCTATACATTCGAATTAACGCCTGAGAATAAGATCGTATGGGAATACATAACCCCTAGAAGAGGAACTATGGAAGTTGCTCAGGGTGAAATACTAGAAATCAATAACAACTTAACTTTTAGAGCATTCAGGTATCCACCAGAGTATTCTGCTTTTGAAGGCAGGGACCTAGAGGCTAAAGGGTATATAGAACTAGATCCAGTAGAAGATTGGTGTGATAGATTAGTGAGCACTTCTACTCCAGAGCAAAGTATTTCCATGATCTATCCTAACCCTACGACTGACCGTGTACAGATCAAGTGGGACTCTGGAAAAGTAATCAATATAGAAATCTTTAACCTCTCAGGTCAGCGAGTATTATCGACTACTGGTAATGGAGGGATGAGTTATGTAGATGTTTCTCAACTGAATAAAGGTCTATACATTATAGCTCTAGATGGTCAGAGCTCGATGCGAATGATTAAGCAGTAAGTAATAATTATTAATAAACAATGCCTGTTGCTTAAGATAGCTTCTCACTTAAATTAGAGACAAGTAATAGAAGATTCTAAAGACGACTAAGAATTAACTCTGGTAGGGAAGATAAAAAAAAGGGCTGCAAGAAAACTTGCAGCCCTTTTTATTTAGTGTGCAGAGTACTTTACTCACACTGCTGATAGAAGAAGTGATTTCCACACGTCTTCATGAAGTGTAGGTTACAAGCATTCTTTCCAGCAAATCTAAAGGCTTTAAGATCTTTAGAATCTATTGGATCTAATTTTCTGTACACTGTTTTATGCGTTGTCTTAGTTCCTAGATTTCCAGAAACTCCTCGAGGGACATTGACTGCAGATATAATACCTGGAGTCACCTCTTTCCATCCTCCTTCAAATCCTAATTGCTTAGAAATACCATCTAAGAATCTTCTCTCTGCTGCTGAGCTCTTATACTTAGCATTCAGCTTATTATAGAATCCTTGTGGATCTAAAGAATGAGAATTTCCATATTCTGGTGCTCTTCCTAATACGGTAGTAGTCTTAGGTGCTGGACCAGCTGGTATCTTAAATATAGGATGTGTCAGATCCTCACAAGCACATTTCGGCGCCGGTGGTGGTGGCGGAGGTGGTGGTGTCTTCACTACAGGTGCTGGCGGTGGTGGTGGAGGCGGAGGTGGCGGTGTCGTACCACAGCCTTTCCAGAAAAACAGTAATAGTGGTATCAGTAACAATAATGGTAACCACCACCATTTCCAACATCCACTAGCAGCGGCAGTTTCTTCCACTACTGCAGCAGCTACTGGCTTTACTACTTTCTTTTTAGTGACTACTTTTTCCGCCATCTTTACAGGTGGAGGCACGAAAGCAACTACTTCTTGCACCTCTTTGCTCATACAAGATCTCGCCACTTCTCTTCCTGTACCGTCTTTCAGTACATTTATAAAATACTTGCCACGCTTAATAGTAGAATACCTCTTAGCATTCTCCATATTAGCTATGCAATGCTTAAGCTCATCAGCTCTACCCTCTTTGGTCGTAAAACCTTCTGACCTTAATCTTACAGAACCATCTTTATTATATACGACAAAGTAGAGCTGTCCATCTTTTCCTTTGAATTCGGCTACTCTATTCTTTGTATCTGTTATTTTGTGGCCTTTATAGGCTTCACATTTTAGGTAATCATCTTCCTTTATCTTACTCTTCTTTTCGCTCAGGATATTCCTTTTCTCTCCGATTACTTTTCTGCCTTTTTCTACGCCTTCTCCTCTAGTCTCTCCTATTACATTACGCTTCTCACCGATGACGTTTCTAGTCTCACTTATGACTCTTCCTGCCGCAAGGCCACTGGCTACTCCTGCTGCTGCTTTTGTAACTTTTGGAGTTTTCGAAGTTTTCGAAGTTTTTGCAGCCGTTTTATTCAGACAGCTTCTTCCTACTTCATTGCCACTCTTATCCTTGAGGACCATCATAAAGTACTTTCCTTTCTCTAGCATGGTATACATAGAATCATCATTGTGATACTTTAGTACACCAGAAAGTTCTTGGTCTCTATTCTTAGCAGTTTCAAAACCTTCACTTCTCAACTTAACGCTGCCATCCTTATTGTATAAAGCAAAGTAGTACTGCCCATTTTCATGCTTGAAAAGTGCAACATTGTTCTCTTTGTCATTGATAGTATGCCCTTCGTACTCCTTACATGGTAGGTAGTCGTCTTCTTTCTCCTCATCCTTTAGGACATCTGAACCAGACGTATTGCCTTTACTCGCTAGAGCAGCAGCAGCTACAGCCATACCACCGATTGGTTTGCCTGACATAAACGACGCTAAAGCCGCCTCAGCATCTGCCTTTGTCTTGAATGATCTAGACTTGGCAATTTCTTGGTGATTGCCTGCTTTGAGAATAAGAAAGAAATGTTTCATCTGCTCCGAGATAGACCATCTTTCTGGCATAATCTTATTCTTATTCACAGACTCCATGCCATTGTCTCTGGCTTTTGTGGAGGAATACCCTTCACTTCTCATGAATGCTTTTCCAGCACTATCGAGGAGGGTAAAATAGAATTGACCTTCATGCTCAAACGATGAAAACCCTTTCAAGTCCTTAGAAGCTGGCTTGCCTTCGTAGTGACTAAAGGATAGATAATCATCTTCTTTAAAGTTCTTATTATCCATTTTAAATTGTAGTTGGTTATAGAAAAATGTGGATTACAATCACAAAAGATAGGAAAATTTTGATAATTCGCTCACTGAGTCTGTTTTATCAGGGGATGAGCACCTCCTTTAGACAATGATTAATGGCTTCAGTCACAACTCCCAAATCACTAGTAGCATATACCTTTACATGAAAAAGGGCTCCCATTCTATAATGAGTGCCCTTAAAAGAAATTTCACCTAAATTTTATTATCTCTGATTATGGTTCAATGGCAAAATGTCCAGCTCAAAAGCTTTTCTTATTACTCCTGCTGAATTCTTACAATTAAACTTCCAAAGAAGGTTTCTTCTATACTTGTCTACTGAACTTTTACTGATATTAAGTTTCTCAGCAATCTGCAAATTAGAGTATTCATTAGCAACAAAATTCAGGACTTGTAATTCTCTCGGGGTTAAGCTTATCACGCTTGCTTTTTTAAAGTGTCAAGAAATCAAGCTCACAAGATTGAAGTCTAAAAGATAAGTGGAGAAGGGATTACCCATATAATCCCTTCTCTCACTTATGGTCCGAATAAGGTCTTCCACCTCTTCTAATAAGTCATATCAAACTCTTAAAACTACTCAATCTTTATTCTATCAAGGACAAGGTCCTATATGTGCTAAAAAGACAGTGTTATTATTCACTTCAAATCCTGGCAATAACAAAATACTACTACCTGCCTTAAATTCAACAAGACGATTAACTGGCACTACTGCATCACATTCTATGTCTATGATTGCAGGATAATAGCCGTCAAGTACTGGATTAGGAATAGGATTATCAGTCGCTATTCTATAGTCTGGTATACACTGACATGGTAGATCAGGATCACTTTCTATAGTGACCATTGCTACACAATCATCTCCGCTGATACCATCACTGGCAAATAAAGTCATAGGAATAGTCTGCCCTACTTGAGCACAACTGAAGGTTGCAGGGGAACTGATTCCTAGACTCAATACGCCACAAGAGGTTGCAGATCCATTATCTATATCGACTGCCGAAACAGTCACATCATCATTAGTCCCCAAGAAAACAGTAATATCCTGACATACCGCAGTGATATCTGTTTCTACTGTCACATTAGCAGTACATTGGTCAGAATTACCTGAAGGATCAACTGCAGTAAGTGTTACTGCTACGGGCCCATTCAATGCATCAGCGCAATTAAAGCTTGACTTTGATAATGCCAGCGTAATGCTTTGACCACAAATATCATAGGATGGAGTCGTGCTGTTATCTACTTGAGCAGCAATAATAGTCACTGGTCCTGAGGAATTAAGATAGACAGTCTTGTCTTGACAGTTTGCTACTGGAGCAGGGTTAAGAACATTTACAATACATGGAACCACAGTGGTCTGAGTATTATTAGACGGATCAGTAACAGTCAAATGTACAGACTGAGAACCTATGTGGCTACAGTCAAATGTCACTGGAGAAATAGATGGTGTAGAGCTACAATTGTCCGAGCTACCACCATCTAACATCATTGCAGTCAGTCCAGAGTAAGTTCCTGTCACAGCATCTAGCTGCACAGAGACACCTGTAGCACATATTGGAGTAGGTGCTATCAGGTCTCTAACTGTTACATCAGACATACACTGAGCAGAATTACCGTCAGCATCTGTGACTGTCATTGTCACAGTAGTCACACCGTCTAAGCATCCAAAATCTGTTATATCAGTATCATATGTTAGTCCTCCTGAGATTACGTCACAGTGATCTGTGCTTGTATCATTTACTTCATCTTCTGCTATAGATCCATTTCCAGTCGGATCCATATCTACGGTGATATTGGGATGACAGTTTGCAATAGGATCTGTACCTAAAACTTCTACTGAACAGCTCCCTGAACTCGTAATTCCAGAATTGTCAGTGACTGTAACAAAAACCTGATTGATCCCAAGATCATTGCAGCTAAAAGTTGTTGCTGAATTAGCAAAGCTCATTATGCCGCAATTGTCCTCAGAACCTCCATCTAATTCTGAAGCACTTAATGTGTAAAGTCCATTGACAGCTTCTAATTGGACTGAATAATTAGTCTTACAGACTATAGTAGGTGGTGACTGGTCTTGTACAGTAAGTGAACAGGTAGCAGAATCAGTATTTCCACTGTCATCTGTAACCTCAAAGATTACAGAAGTCGAAAAACCATGATTGGCGCAAGTAAAATCAGTATCATTATAATCAATAGTAGGGTCACTGGAATCTACTGCATTAAAGGTAAGACCTACGCAATTATCTGTGGAAAGATTATCGAAATCAGCTGCAGTTACATTCCCTTCACCATCGGAATCTAGTACTACTGTCACATTCTGGCAGATAGCACTAGGATCTACATTATCTTCTACAGTCACATATGCTGTGCAACTACTGGCTCCAGTCCCATCAGATACCGTGAGAGTGACTAAGTTCATTCCTATTTCACTACAGTCAAACGAGTTTTTAGAAAGACTAAAAAACTGGTTACCGCAATCATCTGTCGAGCCATTATCAATCATAGCAGCTGGAACAGTGACTGTACCGTTGTTTTCTAAATATGCTGTATAATTTTTACATTCTGCAACTGGAACCTCACTAGTAACTCTTATATAAACTGCACAAAGGTTCTCATAATAATTGCATGCTAGATTACCAGATGGGAAGATTACATTTCCCTTTGCAGGTCCTAAATAATTAGATACAGGGACAAGATTAGCTCCGTAGATTACTCCATCATCACTACAATTCATTGTTTGATAGTGTATTGATGCGGCACTACTACCTAGTAGGGAGCCATTCGAAAGTGGAAAATAGCCTATGGTTGAAATATCGCATTGATCTTGGTTCTCTGAAGCATCCGCACCAGCCCAACCAAAGTGATGTTCATCACAGACATTAGCGTCCATGGTAAAGCCGATTTCAGTAGCTATAGCGTCGGCATCAAGTTGTACAGTCATTGTGACAGGGTCTAGTGATACATCCACTATGGGAATACTTGTAGGACAATTACTAGAACTCGGCATGGAAGCATCATTTACTCTAAAGTTGCAGTGATCGGTTGCACTATTTCCAGCATTATCTGTAACTGTAATAGTTACAGTGGCGAAGGTATTTCCATTAGAAAAATATTCGTCATCACAGTCAAAAGTTGTCTGAGATAAAGATGTACTCAAGGTAGAGCCTGCGCAATTCTGATCACTCCAACTTGCCCAGTTATTTAACGGTGGGGGTATATTTGCTAAGCCCGAATTGCTATCAATGAATAGATTCGGAGGACTTGAGTTCTGAGTACAATTTACTTGCAGGTTTCCTGAACTGACTATAGTCAACTGTGCAGTACAACTGGACACAGCTCCATATATATCATTTGCATAGATAGTAAGAGTATAGGTACCTACAGAATTACAATCATAGTACTCGGAAAAATCAGTAAAGGCATTATCAAATGCTACCTGATCAGTTCCACAAGCATCAGAAAAGACTGCTGCGAATTCTGATGCCTGAACTGTATAATCTTCACTCCTTGTAATATCTTGGCATGTCAAAGTTGGTGCAATATTATCTATCACATTGACATAAACAGAGCAGGAAGATCCTGTATCAGAGTTTCCATTAGCGTCTGTAGCTGTGATAGTTACTTGCACATCATTTGTTGTAGTCTCATTTATATCCAGACAGCCGACGCTAATAGGTGAAAAACTAAAGTTGCCAGCAGGGATTCCACACGGGTCAGTCCAACTAGTTAGTAGGTCATTCTCAGTCGGACTCATGCTGCCAGAGGCATCCAAGTAGATATCAATTGGTCCTGTCTTACAAGTAATATCCGGTGCTGAATTATCCTCCACAGTGACATTTGTAGTACAAGTTGAAGTATTGCCAGAATTATCCGAGACTTCTAACTCTACCGTATAAGTGCCGAGATCAGAACAAGTATAAGTTGTCGCAGGAATACTAAACATCAGGTCTGCAGGAGCTGTACAGTTATCTACTAATGTACCGATTGGGATAGGAGTGAAACTCACACAGGTAAGTCCTGTAATAGTGGACCCATTAGTTCTATCTGATTTGTAACCTTCAAAATTTATACCGTCAGCATTATCGAGGCCTATATTAGCTCTGTTAAAGTTAGAGTAAAATGGATTTGATTCCATTTCTGTATCGCTGTACAAATAGATAATCTCGTCAGTGACACTATTCCATTTGACCTGGAAAGTAATACCATCAGTTGAGTTTGAAACTGAACTACAACAGCCACCTATATTACTATACTCAATTATGAGCCAATTTCCACTCTCTTGCCAGTATACCGTTGTATTTGTAGAACAAGCATATAGGTCAGAATTATAAACAACTAGCGCAGGTGCGACTGGAGATGTATAACTAGTAACACCAAAACTCCCACTACTTATAGAATGATCAATATTTGTACTACCAACTCCAATGCCTCCATTGGTACCTATAGAAAATTTATTATAGGCAGTACCATATAAACTATAGGAGTTAGCGGTTGTAATTCCAAAGTATCCATCATCACACCGTCCATTAACCCAATCACTACTACTAATTGCAGTCCCAGTTCCACTTATACTGACTAAAGGTTCATTACAAGATCCGGTTAGGTTATCTTGGACATCATAGAAACCTGCTACTTGCATATCATGCGAACCATTATTAAGTTCTGCAGCCGATAGCACACGAGATCCATCATTGGGAGTACCATCATCTTCATCTACATAGACAGTAATATCAGGCAGGCAATTAGCTGTAGGAGGAGTATTATCTTCTAAGGTAATCACAGATGTACAGTCATCTTCATTACCACTACCATCTATCACTGTCATCTTTACAGTATAGGAAGGCATATCACCACAGTTGAAATTAGTCTTATCTAATCCCATAATCAGTGCATTACATTCATCAGTACTGCCATTATCCACCATAGCTGCTGTTACACAGGCTTGACCATTTAAGACTGAAACAGTGACATCTTTACATAGTGCTGTTGGACTATTCATATCTTTTACTGTGATCAATGTCATGCAGGTAGCAGTCATAGTTGTTACAGGATCTGTAGCGGTAAGTGTCTCCATTACTGTAGTCTTCCCCACATCTGTACAATCATAAGACCCAATAGTCAAGCTTAAGTCTACAGAACCGCAAGCTGCAGGCATGGTTAAGTCACCATTCCATGCAAGGAAAGAACCGTTATCAATATCTTCTGTAGTGATAGTAGCATTACCTGTTGCGTCTAATTGTACAGTTAGGTCCGTAAGGCAAGTTGCCTGAGGAGTCGCAGGATTAGTCACAGTCACTACTGCATTACAACTAGAAGTGTTAGCACCTCCGCCATCAGTAACCACCAGTGTCACTGTGTTAGCCCCGAGATTAGAACAATCAAAGCTATTAGGAGTTACATTATTCAAAACTAAACTACAGTCTCCTACTGATCCGTCATCTATATCTGCAGGGCTTATAGTTGTGCCAGTATTGAGATCAAGTGTAATATCTTGGCACTTGGCCAAGATAGCGCCTGTCTGCTCTAAAACTGTAACAGTCGCTGTACAGTCATCAGTATTACCATTTGCATCAGTCACGGTAAGAGTTACCATCTGAGCACCTAAAGTATTACAATCAAAAGGCAAGACACAAGTCAACCCAGAATTAACTGCACCTTCAGAATTAGACGGAGTTACGGCCCAGCCTCCGTCTTCTAGAGAGAGCGAACTTCCTATAGGTGTTACAGCATCTTCACTAACACCAATATCTGTACTAGTCATTCCATTAGCAGGTCCCGAATTTGCTGTAAGTGTGCCTTCATAAGAGATAAACTCTAGCACTGCTCCGGAAGGAGCCACTAGAGCAATGCCATCATTGGGCCCATTCTGAAGGCCTGTATATGGAAAAGCAATGCTACCACAATCCCCTCCTGACAAAGTACCTATCAGAAATATTTCATCGTACATATAACCGGTCTCAGAATATAGAGCTAAAGCGTAGCCAGATAAATCTATATCTGCTAGTCCAGAGACTTCAATAAATTCTCCAGCATCAGTACCTGCGTTATCATAATGTAATTCTGAAATATAAGGTATCATAAAATCTAGGTTCAGTTTCGCTACACCGCAATTATCGCCAGAATCATTATCCACATCAGCAACTGATACCACCGCTGTATTATCTGGGCCAGAAAGAGTTACCGGAATAGCCGCAGTAGCACAAATAGCATCTGGTACTTTGATGTCTTCGACAACTACATTCGCGGTACAAGTGGACACCGCATTAGAACCATCATCTACAGTCAAGGTCACAGTCACTGGAATGCCTACATTAGCACAAGTAAAGTCTTTAGGGTTAGCCGTAAGTACTACTGAACAATTATCAGATGAACCAGAGTTTACATCTGCCGCTGTAATAGAAGCTTCGCCACTTGCATCCAATTCAACTGTAATATCAGTAGGGCTACAACTTGCGACAGGTACATCTACATCCACTACTACAACTGTTCTTGTGCATGAAGAACTAAGACCTCCTACATCTTCTGTAGCTGTTGCAGTGACTATATTAGTTCCTATATGATCACAATCAAAAGCCATGATATCTAAAGATTCTGTAACGGCACTACAATTATCACCACTGGAAGCAATGATATCAGTGGTAGAAATAGTTGCATCACCGTTACCATCTAAATTCAAAGTAAACTGTCCTGTCTGACAAATAATAGTCGGTGCTACATCATCTACCACTGTGACAGTTGCTGTACATGAAGCAGAATTATGAGAATCAGTAACGATGTAGTCTACTACATTGTCTCCTAAGTCAATGCAACCAAATGAATTCTGTGATAAAGACTCAGTCACATTTGCACTACAATTATCAGTAAAAGAACCTACAGAAGAGGCAATGAGTGACGCAGCAATAAAAGGTGCACTTCCTGTAGAAAGATTTAGAGTAAAATCCGAACAATTGGGTGAAGGCGTTACCTGATCAGTGACAATAACAGTAGTACTACAAGTACTAGAATTATTATCTATGTCAAACACTTCCAAAACGACACTGATAGATCCAGAAGAAGCATCTGTGCATGTTACAGTATACATAGCACTTCCTTCAATCTCGAATGACTCACTTCCTGGACTACAGGCATCAGATGAACCGTTGTCTATATCACTGGGAATCAATACATCTCCCACTTCAGCAATAATGCTAGAAATACACATAGCTGTAGGATTATCATTGTCTTCCAGTGTTACCACTGAGGTACATTGTGCTGGAGTATTTACTCCATCATCTACTATTAAGGTCAGTGTTACAGATGGATGGTCAGAACAGGTCAGATCTACAGAAGGAGTTCCTATTGCATTTATGTAAAATGTTCCAAAACCAGATCCACCATCATCTATATCAGAAGGTGTAATCGTGATTGGACCTGTAGCATCTACCTGACGAGTTATGTCCCTACATGATGCTACTTGAGCAGAAACATCAGAAGCCGAGAGACACATCAGAAAAAACATACAGCAGGCCGCTGCAATAAACTGATAAATCTTAGGTGGAAGGATATTCCCACTCAGACTAATTTTTAGATTGTACAAATTTCTCATTTTATGAGGTTTTTAAAATTGTAAAATGAAGTCGAAAAAAGATATATGATAGATGAGGTCGATTTTCCTTATCCAAATCTGAGATAGCCGTATTCGAATCCTTTGCGGACAGCGCCTGCACTTTTGGTTACATCTAGTTTGATGTACAGATTTTTTCTGTGTGACTTTACAGTAGATTCTTTAATGTCTAGTGACTGTGCAATTTCTACTGCACATTTTTCATTAGCCATCAAATAAAGAATTTGGGTTTCTCTTTCTGTTAGGTGCACAAGGGTGCGACCTGTTGGGTTGAAGGTTTGTAGTTGCATGATAGATTGTTTTCAATTTTCAATTGGGTTTAAGTTATTAGGTCATAACTACGGGGGAGTAGTTATTAGATTGTTTGGTCTTGTAAAACTAGGGACAAAAGGACCATCAACAATGACCAATAGTCATTACCACTAGTAATGAGTAACCCATAAGGAGTAGTGTTTTGAATGGACAAATGAAGGGTTATCAATTTTTATATTAATCAAATCCTCCATGCATAAACAGGTGACCATCTGATTATTAGGCAAGATCAAATGAGTAATCCTAAATGTGATATCCGACCAAAAAAGAGGAAAAACAAGTCTCAGAAAATCACCTATCGGCATTAATCCCTTTACGTGGGGTATATCTAACAATTTGCAACAAAGAAAGACAGGATATGATACGGGGCCAATTATTAGGAGCGGTATAAATAGAGAAGCTTATTAAGAGGTATATTATATGAAAGGCTGATCCATAGGACAACTAGAGAACTTATTAAAACCAAGTTAATAACTCATATTAATATGTGTCACTAAATTTATTAGAATACATATATGTAAGTCACAAGTTAAAAACTCATCAAATTGTCAAATATCTATATTTTTAAGATACCCAACTCGAAGGCTTTTCGGATGACCCCAGCAGAATTCTTACTCTGAAATTTTAGCAAGAGATTTCTTCTGTACTTATCTACAGAACTCTTGGTGATACTGAGCTCCTCGGCTATTTGTCTGTTCGAATATTCATTGGCTATGAAGTTGAGTACCTGCATCTCTCTAGGGGTTAATTTTATCATGTGCTCATTGGTTGGGGTATGAAGAAATTACATCACTATAAAAATGAAAAAGGAAGGGATGATATCTATATATCAGTCCCTTCCTCTAAATCAGTCTACTCAACTAAATAACTAGCAAAGAGCTTCTCTAATTCCTTTTCATTTATATCATATTTAGCAGAAAATAAGGCCATTATTTACTGCCCTCATCCTCTTCATTCAATTCATTATTCTCATTATCAGTACTAGGGTTCTGTTGAGCCCCATTTACTGGGTTCCCAGTAAGTACACTTGCACAAGGAGCTATATCTGCTAAGAATATTGAACCTAATTGTGCATCAAAACCAGGATTTAAAAGCACAGCTGTACCTCCATAGAAAGCAATTCTCTCTCCATTCATAATCACAGTACCACTATTTCCTGCACTTGTGGGATACACAGTAAAATTCCGCGCAGGTAGAGGTGTATCAGAAGCATCATCTGATTGAGTTAAACCATCAGATTTGAAAACTGCTAAAGGACCTCCTGTTAGGATATCGTCAGTTACTACTTCAATATTTGCTTCACATGGGGTAGGAGCTGAAGTCGTGCATGCCGCATCAGTTGTCACTGTAAAAGAGCATGAAGCAGTAAGGCCTGTCTGATTTCTTGCTGTAAGAGTTACTGTAGTTACACCAGCAAAATAGCTATCTGTGACAGTAGCCCCAGGAGAAAGGTTCATCCTATTAGAAGGTGGTATAGCAGTACCAGCAAAAGCGACATCAACAAAGACAGTACTTCCACAATTATCCATGACATCTGTAGGAATTGTAAATGTCTCAGGATTATTACAAGTTGATGTCAAAGGATCATTTACAATACTAATATTTGCTGGACATCCACTAGAGAAAGTAGGAGGTGATACATTAATCACAGTAATATCAACTACATCTGTAGAAGTTAATCCACATGGATCAGTAGCTGTAATCGTTACGGTCGACGTACCTAGAGGGAACAAACCAGTCCAATGTGGAGCAATACCCGGTCCTCCAAAGTCTGGAGACAAAGAAATTGCATTTCCAGTGGCATCTATCCCTGCAGCAGTAAGCGTTACATCTCCACCACACTGTGCAGTATTACCCATCGACATCAGAATATCCACCTGCTGTGTACATGCTGTAGTTACTGCATTTACAGTTTGATCTGGTTGTGGTTGTGCAATGGTCGGAGGAGTCATACTTGCTCCAGAATCCATATATGTCTGACCTGTCAACTTAATACCACAAGCATCTTCCACACTATATGTATGTGTCACGGTCCAAGCACAATTATTACCTGCTACCGTACTAACTCTATCTACTATCTGCGCTGCAGTAGTAGGACCACTGCATACATCTGAATATCCTGCGATTATAGTAGACAGATAGTCCACTAACATCTGATCAGCTTCAGCCTGAGTAGGTAGACAAGCATTTATATTAGCTGTACCTGCAGGAGCAGCACCAACTGGCGCTGTCATATCCCCACCAATTTCCTTATAAGTCAGTCCCATAACGTCATTAGCTGCGCAACCATCTGAGAGAGTATAAGTATATTCAACCTCCCAGTTACAATCAGTCCCAGTTATATCTGGACCTGCAGTCATTGTCGCAGTTAGAGCGGCAGCAGCTACACAGTTATCTGTGTAACCCATTCTTGCTTTTACTGGGTCAAAAGCATAAAGTGCATTGGCCTGTGCTATAGTTGGCTTACAAGCATCTATAGAAGTCCCTGCATACGCAGTTCCCATAAGGGCAGGAGAAGTCATGTCTCCTCCGATTTCTGTATATGTTTGATTTGTTAAAACATTTCCAGCACAGCCATCACTAACATCATAAGTATAGGTAACTACCCAAGAACAATTATCTCCTGTGATAACTGCAGCGCCAACTTGTGTCACAGCAACAGTACCACAAGCATCTGTATATCCCATCATCGCTTTAGCAGAATCAAAGGCAGGTGCTGTTGCAGCTGTAGGCTGACAAGCATTCATAGCCGTAGGCATGTATGCTGAGGCTGCCGAAAAGACGGGAGCTTCTTTATCTTCCACTGTAAATATCTGAACATCTGTAACTGTAAGATCCCCACAATCAGTGAATTCCCATACTACTGTATATGTACTTTCGCAATCTGGGTTGCCTCCTCCAGGAGTTACACTTAAGACAGCTAATTCTCCTTCTGGACAGTTATCTGCAAAATCTACTCGTACAGGTGCAGCAAATGATTTACCAGCTACACTGAAAGCTTGTCCAAATACCCATGGACCAACCATTAAGTTAGGGCCATCTACAGGGCAGCCCGTTACATCTGCACTAGAAGTCAATAGAATCTCATCTGCTGCTGGATTAGCTACTGTAGGCGGAGTGCTGTCTACCACTGTGATATCAAAAGAACACGAGTTATTCGTATTACCAGATCCGTCTAGGAAAGTAAAGGTTACTGTAGTTGTTCCCTTTGCAAAGGTTCTCGTCTGCTGATTACCAGCAGAACCACTAACAGTATATGACGGAGATCCATCACTGAATGAGACTGTAAGAGGTGCACTCACATCTAGAGAACAATTATCATCTCCCGTGGCATCAAAGTATGTATAGCTTACATCACAAGTTGTCATTGTAGTAGGCACACTTGCTGTAGGACCTGCTGGACAGAAAGTCACATTAGGGTTTACTGGATCGATTATCGTTACCGTGAAAGCATCCACGTCTGAATTACCACACAGATCCACTACTGTAACAGTAACATCTGTCACTCCAAGAGGAAAGTCTCCTAACCATTGATTACCTACCAATGAAAAAGAAACATTAGGTAGACCTGCTGTCTGAGGTACACCTACGATTGTAGAGGTGCTAGAAATTCCACAGAACTTAGAAACTACTGGCTGGTCTATAAGTACATCTTGATTACAATCTGTACCTACAATGTTAGCCGTTACATCAGCATAATCAGGGAATGACACAGAACCCGGAGGGGTTGATATTCCGACATTTACAGCAGCAGAAATAGTTTCTGCGCCACAAGCATCGATTACATGTAAGTACACCATATCGCCTGCTGGACAAGCAATAATAGTAGATAGATCATAATCTACTCCATCTACTAGAGTAATACTAGCAATTGGTGCTGCAAAAGTACCAGCATCACCTGCAATTCCTGTTTTACTCACTCCTATCACAAAGCTACAATTGTCTGCACTGCCTCCATCTATGTCTGTCGCATTAACTGTTACATCACATGAAGTACTCGTTACAAAATAAGTAGCAGGTGGCGTTGTAACTGCCGTAGGCGCTGCGGTATCTCCACCTGTATCTGAGAAAGTCTCACTAGTCATGACATTATTACATGCATCTACAACATCGTAAGTATGAGTCGCTGTCCAGGCACAATCTGTCCCTGTTACATTAGTGACTTTATTGTCTATGGACAATGCACCACCACAAGCATCAGTATATCCAGCTAGAACAGTGGCATCATCAAAGTATAGTGTCTGTGCACCTGCGTTTGTTGGCTTACAGGTATTATTATTAGCCGTGCCCATTGGAGCAGTTCCTGTAGGGGCTGTCTTATCTTCGCCAAAAGTCTGATAAGATTGACTAGCCAAGACATTACCACAGTTATCTGTTACCTCAAAAGTATGAGTCACTGACCACATACAATTAGTCGAACCTGCATCTACTGCACTTGATTGATTGATGATGCTCGGTGACTGACAGTCATCAGTATAGTTAGACACTACAGTAGCATCAAAATAGGATGATGGTGTAGTAGGTATACAAGCATCTACTGGAGAGGCACTATTATTAGGCAAAGTGCCAGTTAGACTTGGTGGTGTATTATCGGTTACATCATAGATTTGGTTATGTGTCACGGTATTCCCACCGCAATCAGTATACTCCCATTCTATATCATACTCAGTCCAGCAGTTAGAATTTGCAGGATTATTAGTTATTGATTTGACAGCAAGAACGCCATCAGACACTGGACAGTTATCTGCAAAGTCTGTTGCTACTGGTGCAGTAAATGATTTACCTCCTACAGTGAATGAAGCTCCAAAAGTAAGTGCTCCGGTAGACAATGATACTCCTGCTGCAGGGCAAGTCACTGCTGGATCACTAGTCGTCAAATTGACTGGGCCTAAAGTACTTGCTACCGTAGGTGCCGTATTATCTGCTACTTCCACATTCATCGTACATGAAGAGTTAGAATTACCATTAGCATCTAGGAAGGTAAATGTTATCAATGTATTCCCTTTTGCAAAAGTTGCCGTTTGTTGATTTCCTGCTGTTGCGCTAACCACGTAACTTGAAGGATAAGCAGCTGGTGTTGCAGCTCCGCCAGAGCCATCTGAGAAAGTCACCTCTAACGGTGTAGTACTATTAAGTCCACAATTATCTTCGCCAGTAGCATCAAAATAACTGTAGGACACATCACAAGTTGTAGAAGTCGTGCTCAAGACTGCTGGAGCCGTAGGGCAGAAATTTACAGCTGGATCTACATTGTCAACTATAGTCACATTGAAGTTATTAGAAAAAGAATTCCCACATAAATCTACCGCAGTAACTGTAACCGAAGTAGTCCCTAATGGAAAGTCTCCTAGCCATTGGTTACCATTAACTACGCTGAAAGGAATTCCACCTGCAGTTATACTTGGTGTCGTAGTAGACCCACACAAGGTAGTCACTACAGGAAAATCAATAATGACATCTTGATTACAATCTGATGCTACTGTATTTTCAGTTCTATCTGCATAAGCTGGGAAAGATACAGAGCCAGCGGGGATAGTAATCTGCACTGGCACACTAGCAGATATTGTCTCTGCGCCACATTGATCTATGACATGCAGATAGACAGAGCTGGATGTAGGACAAGCAGTCATCGTTGCTAGATTATAATCTGTACCATCTACTAAGGTTACACTTGCTGTAGGAGATCCGAAAGTTCCAGCATCTCCTGCTACTCCTGTCTTACTGATTCCTATTACACTAGAGCAGTTATCACTACTTCCATTATCTATGGTACTCGCATTTACTGTAATATCACACGAGGCTGCAGATACTACATACGGTGTAGCTGGAGCTTGTGTAACGACAGTAGGGTCTGTCATATCAGAACCAGTTTCTGTATAGGTCATTCCAGGTAGGATATTACCACAGTCATCCATTAATTGATAAGTATACGTTATAGTCCAGTTACAATCATCACCAGTTAGTACCTCAGTGCCAGTTTCTGTTGCTGTCACATTATTACAGTCATCTGTGTAGCCCATAATAGCCTTAGTTGCATCAAAAGCAAATAAACCTGCCGCAGCTGAAAAACATGCATCTACAGGCACTGGGCTATAAGCCGATCCTGATAGAGAAGGCGCATTATTATCTCCACCTGTATGAGTATAGCTCCCTGATGTCGTTGTTCCACATCCATCTTCCACTAAGAAGGTATATGTAAGTGTCCATGCGCAATCTGTACCAGAAACTGTTTCTACATCAGATCCAGTCACTATAGCTACTCCACTACAATCAGAGAAGCCATTTAGCGCAGCTGCTCCATCAAAAGTAAAGAGTCCAGGTGCATCAGCCAGACAAGCATTGGTGCCTGTAGTTCCGGCTGTAGAGCTACCAGTAGGTGCACTCATATCAGATCCAGAGACTGAATAGGTTGCTCCCGTTAAGGTATTAGAACAATCATCTGCTACATCAAATGTGAAAGTAACTGTCCATCCACAATCATCTCCTGTCGTGGTGGTATTCGTAAGGAATACATCTACAGTAGAGAAACAATTATCGCTGTAGGCTGCAGCTACTGCCGCCATATCAAATCCTGGCGCTGCAGAGATACAAGAATTTATTCCAGATATAGGACCGTAAGATCCTGTAGGAGCAGACTGATCACTACCATAATGCTCTACCGTTACAGTAATTTCATCATCGCAATTTGCTCCTGCATTTTCATTGATTGAATAATTTCTGAAGTACTCCCATCCACAATTAGTACTCGTGGAAGATAAGCTTTCATTTATTAGAGTGACTGTGATGTCATTAGAACAATCAGATGACCACAGAGTATCTATCATTGCAATATCTGCTGCGACGGATTGGATACTTGTCCCAGCTGCCGCTGCACATGCATTTGTTCCAGCTGTCGAAGCTGACGAAGGACCAATTATAGTGGCCGATACAGTTTGGGGAAGAATTAGTATAGCCATCGAAAAGAGGCCGACCATGAGTAGTTTATCACTTATTTTGTGAAGCCATAAACTTCTCTTTTCAGAGAAGAAATTGACATTTTTCATATCGAAAGTTTTTAATAGTTTGTTTAAAGAAGGTTAAGTGTTCTTAATATTTATAGTGACCTACAGTGGCTTGCACTGCATGGGATTATTTTTATCCAAATTTTAAGTAGCCAAATTCGAAGCCTTTACGAACAGCTCCTGCGCACTTGGTTACATCTAGCTTGATGTATAAGTTCTTCCTGTGGGATCGTACTGTAGATTCTTTGATGTCTAACGACTCTGCGATTTCCATAGAGCACTTTTCATTGGCCATTAGGTATAAGATCTGTGTTTCTCTTTCTGTGAGTAGAGCGACAGTTCCTCGTGGAGGTAGATTGGTTTGTAATTGCATGATGAATTGTTTTCATATTGATAATTAAAGCTTGATCATGGGGGTAATCAACCGACTGTTTTTGTATTGTAAAATTAGATTACAGATGAGGTAAAAAGGTTACCATTCGTCAAATACCCTTATTCAAACTAACCCATCTATGGTACAACTCACATAACGATATTATACAATATTAAAAAGACATATAGCAAATATTTACTATACATACTGCCATGATATACATAGAAATAGATAGCATATTACTAATTGGAGCCCAATAGCAATCACGCTAAGAAAGGTGTAGAAACATTGGAAATATTCACGTGTTTGGGGTAATCCTTTTGTGTGAGTAAAAAAAGCACTATTTACAGGGTAATACTAATACGTTATAAGCTATGCAGAAAGCATTTTAATACAACTATTAGAGCAAAGAGAGTACTACTCCTCAGGTTAAGCCAAGTGGAACACGAGTAAATAATGAAGATGAGTGCTGCTAGCTTTCTATTAAGTTTACTTCAGCTAAGGAGGCTGGCTTGTCCATAGGCAAAAGACCAAGCTCATAAGACCGTCTGACGAGACCAGCGGAGTTTGTCACATTTAATTTCAGGTACAAATTCTTTTTGTGAGAATCTATTGTATTCTTACTTAAATAAAGAAGATCTGCAATTTCAGCATTGGATAATTCTCTTGAAATTAGAAAGAGCAATTCAGTTTCCCTTTCTGAAAGACGAGGAAAGTTATTAGAACTATTGTTCATTTGATTCAGCATTTTAGATTAACTAAGTGGCAGTATAGCCAAAACAATCACTTGTCTTGTCTAGCCTGTTTGGGGTAAGACAAAGAAAAGTCATAAGTGACTAAGAAGCGCAAAAAGATGACGAACGGCATGAAATTCACCTAAATAGGTTAACTATAATTAGGTAGATTTCAGATAGAATCTTTAGAGATTTAAATATCCTAATTCAAAGCCCTTCCTTACAGCACCTGCAGGTTTTTTGACTTGGAGTTTAAAGTAAATATTCTTCCGATGCACACGAATAGTGTTAAGACTAACATCGAGCTCTGAACTTATTGTTTGGGAACTCTTACCTTGAGCAAGGAGGAATAAAATTTCTTGTTCTCTATTGGACAGAGCTGTCCTTGAGAAACTTTGATTGCCGGGGTTATTGACAAGTTTCATGATCCAATTGTTTTTTGGTGTTACACTAATTCAAGTAGCACTTTGGGGTTAGTAAACTGCTACTTTATTCAATTCTTGTACTGTTTTAAAATGGGGTTGTGATTTAATTCTTCAATTTAATCCTCTTAAATATACGAATATATTAGCGAAAAAGTTTTTCACCAGCTTCTATAGAGATAGGTAACATATTCTGACTAGGAGGTAGTGGGCAGGTAGCAAAGTCCGAAAAAGCACAAGGAGGGTTTTCTGCCAAATTAAAATCAAGAGTCGTAGTCTCACCAAAGCTGGCTTTAGCTGGATAGAGAAAGCGACCTCCTCCATAAGAACTGGCACCATTGGTTTCATCTCCGAAAACGACAAAATATTTCTCGCCTCCTTCATCCAAGGCTTGTAAAGAATAAGCTTGTCCGTCTATAGTAAAATCAAGATATGCTGCAATAGGATAGGCTGTTGTATTACCCAAAACGTTAGTGATTGCAACGTTCTCTTCTGGCTTTGGTTCTCTGACCTTAGCAGTTACCCGCATACCTCTTTGAACTGGAAAGTATTCCAATCCTTTAAAGTTCATTCGTTGCTCAGCTAATGTATCTTTAAGGCGTATAGCAAACCGCTCACCTCGCTTCATCACATACCAATACAGCGACTCATGATTGACGATAGTAGGTGGATACCCCACATCTACAGGCCCGCCCATATATTCCTGACCGTCACTATTAACGTCTACGCCTTCCACTTTTCCAAAAAACACATCATTCTCCCCTATCTGATAAGCACCAATAGTTTCTGTGCTGATTCTTGGGAAAGTTATCTTATTATCAGGAGCAGCGCCGATAGTATTTATTCCTTCCTCCAACCAATGTAGACCGACCACTGAGAGCCAACCCTGAGGTCCTCTGAGCTTTTCCACTCTAGCTTCTCTAAGTGAGTCCAATTGCAGAATATAAGCCTTGCTAGCAGTTGATTTTAGAGCAGAACCCGGCACTGACTTCTTAGAGCATCCCAAAAGGATAAAGAATACTAGACAACTCATGCAGCTTATGAACCTCATGACAGTAGTGCTCTAACTTTTCCTAAGGCAGAATCCAAGCCTTCTGGCTTACTACCTCCTGCTGTCGCAAAGAATGCTTGTCCGCCACCACCACCATTAATATCCTTAGATATTTCTCTGATTATTGTTCCCGCATTGAAACCTCTCTCTTCTACTAGAGCCTTACTTATCATTATCATCAATTGTGGCTTCTCGTTAGAAACAATACCGATAGCGTAGACGCCACTACCCATTTCTTTTTCTAATTCAAAAAGAAGAGATTTCGCAGCCTTGCTGTCAGATAGTGAAATCCGTTCCGCAATGAACTTAAAGTCCTCTACAGTTTCAATTTTGGCTTTTAGATCTTGCTTGAGGCCACCTGCCTTTTCAGATTGCAGTTTTTCAATTTGCTTAGACAGTTCTTTATTCTCTGCCACTAGATCTGCTACAGACCCTACGACGTTCTTTGTATTCTTAAAGAGTGCTGTGATACTTGCTAGCTCAGCCATTTTATCCGCATAATATTGATCCGTGGCTTCTGCTGTAATAGCTATGATTCTCCTTACACCGGCTGCAATTCCTGACTCGGATACGATCTTGAAACTACCTATCTTCCCAGTATGCTCTACATGACAGCCTCCACAAAGTTCTCTAGAGAAGCTTTTATCAAAGGTTATCATCCTCACCGTCTCTCCATACTTTTCACCAAAGAGCATCATTGCTCCGGAAGCTTTAGCGTCATCTATTGGCATAGACCTATTTTCTTCGAGACGAATATTCTCTCTGATCTTTGTGTTCACAATTTTTTCCACTTCAGCAATATCCTCTTCAGACATTTTTTCGAAATGAGAAAAATCGAATCTCAGAAGATCTTTCTTTACTAGTGACCCCTTCTGCTGGACATGAGTCCCTAATACTTGACGTAGTGCGGCATGCATTAAATGTGTCGCAGTGTGATTGTTTTCAGAAAGCTCTCTATCCTTTATATTTATTTGTGCTGTAATATTCTCAGCTATATTTTCTGGTATAGCATCCACATAGTGAATGATTACATTATTCTCTTTCTTGGTATCTAATACTTTGATTTCTTTGTCTCCTACATGAAGCACTCCTGTATCCCCTACCTGACCTCCACCTTCTGGATAGAATGGCGTCTTATCTAAAATGAGCTGATTAAAGGCTGTTCCCTTTTCCTTTACTACCCTATACTTCAGAGCTTTAATACCTTCGCCTTTGTGATGGCCATAACCGATGAATTCTGTTTCTGTGCCTTCGTGTACTATTATCCAGTCTCCTGTTTCTTTGACAGCATCAGCTCTTCCTCTTTCTCTCTGCTTAGAAAGTGCCATCTCAAATCCTTTCTCATCTACTCGCCATCCTTTCTCCTCTGCCACTAATCTGGTCAAATCAAACGGAAAACCATAAGTGTCGTAGAGCTCAAATGCATCCTGACCGCTTAGCGACCCATCATCTACTTTCAGAGCATCTAATCTCCTAAGGCCTTCCTCTAAAGTTCTCAAAAAAGACTTTTCTTCTTCCAAGATTACCTTGGTAACAAAAGCTTCTTGCGACTTCAGTTCAGGAAAGATCTCTGCAAACTGGTCTGACAAAACAGGAACCAAGGTGTGAAAAAAGGGCTCCCTAATATTTAGAAAAGAATAGACGTATCTTACTGCCCGTCTGAGTATTCTTCTTATGACGTAACCTGCTCCAGTATTAGAGGGCATTTCTCCATCCGCTATTGTGAAGGATACTGCTCTGATATGATCAGTAACTACTCTCATAGCAATGTCTGTCATAGAATCCCCAGAATAGTCACCCGTATATTTAATACCAGACTTTTTCTCGATGTATTCTATATAAGGTGTGAAGAGGTCTGAATCATAATTAGCTGTCTTGTTCTGAATGATCATGCATAATCTCTCGAACCCCATACCTGTATCAATATGCTTTTCTGGCAGCTCTACTAATTTGCCATCAGCCATTCGTTGAAACTGGATAAAAACCAAGTTCCATATTTCTATAACCAATGGGTCATCCATATTTACTAAGTCTTTTCCAGGCTTCTTAGCTCTTTCCTCATCACTACGCATATCATAGTGTATCTCACTACAGGGTCCACACGGACCAGTGTCACCCATCTCCCAAAAATTATCCTTCTTATCGAAGTATAAGATCTTATCCTCTTCAAAATATTTTTTCCAATAAGATACCGCTTCGTTATCTGGTGTGGTCTTATCTATTTTATCACCTTCGAATACAGTAATATAGATCCTATCCTTATCTAGCTTATAGACATTGACAAGAAGATCATAAGCAAATCCAATGGCCTCCTCCTTGAAGTAATCTCCAAAAGACCAATTGCCTAACATCTCAAACATGGTATGGTGATAAGAATCTCTTCCGACCTCTTCCAGATCATTATGCTTTCCAGATACTCTCAGACATTTCTGAGTATCCCCTATCCTTGGATGTTTTGCCTTTTGGTGACCTAGGAAATAATCTTTGAATTGATTCATTCCTGCATTAGTGAACATTAAAGTGGGGTCATCTTTTACCACTATAGGAGCTGAGGCCACTATCTCATGATTCTTGGATGCAAAGTAATCTAGAAATGTTTTTCTGATTTCAGCAGACTTCATAAATCAGTATATTTATTATATTAACTATTTTTATTATATCTATTCTTAACATTATCAATTACATAAAAAGAATAGTCGTTTCACTTCCAATAGATTAACATATTCAAATAAATTGTATATATGTAATTTAAATTGGATAAATAATTTTGTTATGTACCTCTTCTAAGGTATTTTAGCGGCGCAAATACCCAGTTGAGCATATCTTCTTATAATGGCCAAAACTAACAATTCTAATACTGCTGCGAAGGCATGAGAAGAGAGAAATACGTTTTTAATACAAGTACTTTACAATACGAGAAAGAGCAAAAATCTTTCAAGAATAGTTTACCTAAGTATCTAGGTTTATTTTTTCTAATCTTGACATGTTCATTTGGGCTCTACACAGCAGCATATACTGTTATCCCTACTCCTAAGGAACTAGCCATGAAGAGAGAGCTAGGGCAGATAGAATATCAGTTCTCCTCCTTAACTTCTGACTTCGAAAAAATTTCATCACAACTAGAGCAACTGCACAGTAAGGATGTAGAAGTACACAGGATGATATTTGGAATGGATCCGATAGATGAATCAATCTGGGATGGTGGTACTGGTGGTAGCGAGGAAAGAGAATACTTTACCTCTGTGAGTAACTCTGAAGAATTCTTATCAGAAGCGAAAGAAAAAGTCAATAAGCTCAAGTACAAACTAGAGTTACAAAAGTCGTCATTGGACACCATATATAACCTTGCAAAGCAAAGGGAAGAGAAATTACTTTCTATACCTTCTATTAAGCCTGTGCAAGAGGATAAACTAAAAAGAAAGCTTAGACATATGTCAGGGTATGGAATCAGAATCCACCCTGTGCATAAAGTGAACAAATTTCACAAAGGAATAGACTTCACAGCACCTAAAGGCACAGCCATTCAAGCTACTGGCAACGGAGTGGTCAAAAGGGTTCAGAAAAAGAAACATGGCTATGGTAAAAACATCATTATCGATCATGGCTTTGGATATACTACTTTATATGCGCACATGGCTGAGATCAATGTCAAGAAAGGCCAGAAAGTCACAAAGGGTCAGCAAATAGGGACTATAGGTAATACAGGAACCTCTACTGCACCGCATCTACACTATGAGGTAAGAATCAATAATAGACCAGTCAATCCTGTAGACTACTGCATGGATGGCTTATCGCCTGAGGAGTACAAAGAACTTGTTCAGAAGGCAGCAATGGAAAATCAATCCTTCGACTAAAAAAGAAAACCACAAACCAACTAATCGTTGTATTCTAGTACTATAAGGAATATAATGACCAAAACTCGACCATTCACTTACCCAAGTGGATGGTTTTTTTATGAGTCCTTAGAACAGGCCAGAGACCGAATCGCTTGGACATACTACTTCAGGAACTCCTCTTGATAGAGACTGGGCCTTGGAAATTCTGCTAAATAGGCCTTTCTAATTACATCAAAAGCGGTGACCACTCCTTTTAGATCATTATCTAGATTGACAACAGGCAAAGTTTTAAACCTTTTATCTGCAAATAGTTGAGCTGCCGTCCCGACCTTATCCTTTGGTGCAATGGTCAGAACATTTCTGTTCATTACCTCTCCGACCTGCTGCTGCGCATTATTATCTGCTGATCGCCACAGATCGTAGGAAGTTATTAATCCTTCCAGTTTGCCATCTTTTACTACCGGCAACTGCTGCATCTTGTTCTTCAGCATTATTGCCGTCACCTCCCCTACGGTTTGATGCGGTGAGACTGACAATGGATCCAGTGTCATAATTCTCCTTACTTCTTCGTTCATCATAATTTCCCCTTTTAGTTTGTGCTGATAATTTATTTTGAGTATATCAATTATTACAATATAATATTTTTATTGTTAAAACAAATAAAGAATTATTAATAAGTCACTCCTTGGACAGTTAGCGTATTTATTAGAGCCAGATGAACTTCCAACTTTATAATCTGTTTAATGCCTGACTTTCAAGACTGTACAAATAAACTTATACTTAGTTTAAGTGTATATTTGCGGCCTGTTTTCACCATGAAGTAAACACATGAATCCTAACAAACTTATTTATCTAGACAATAATGCCACTACTCCGACAGATCCGAGAGTAGTAGAGGCGATGTTGCCCTATTTTACACAACACTTTGGCAATGCGGCAAGTAGAAACCACCCTTTCGGATGGGAAGCTGAAAATGCTGTAGACAAAGCCAGAGAACAGATAGCTAACCTGATAAATGTAGATTCGAGAGAAATCATCTTTACATCAGGGGCAACGGAGGCAGACAACCTAGCTATAAAAGGTGTATTCGAAATGTACGCCAAAAAAGGTAATCATATAATCACTCTCAAGACAGAGCATAAGGCGGTCCTAGATTCTTGCAAGAAAGTGGAGAAACTAGGAGGAGAAGTGACTTACCTAGATGTAAACAGAGAAGGTTTAGTGGACCTAGAAGCCCTAGAAGCCGCTATCACAGATAAGACGATATTGGTTTCTATCATGTTTGCCAATAATGAAACAGGAGTTATCCAACCTATGAAAGAAATAGGAGATATCTGTGCAAGAAAAGGTGTACTCTTTATGAGTGATGCTACGCAGGCAATAGGAAAGATACCTGTGGATCCAAAAGCTCTAGGCATCCACCTAATGGCCTTCACGGCACATAAAATGTATGGCCCGAAGGGAGTAGGCGCTCTTTTTGTCAATAGAAAAAATCCTAGAGTAAAGGTGACTTCTCAGCTAGATGGCGGAGGCCACGAGAGAGGGATGCGTTCTGGTACGCTTAATGTCCCAGGAATAGTAGGCTTCGGAAAAGCTGCGGAATTGTGTCAGACTGAAATGAGTGAAGAAGCTCAACGTCTTTCTGGCCTTAGAGATAAGCTAGAAACTGAACTTTGCAAAATAGAGGAGACTTACATTAACGGCAGTACTGAAAACAGAATGCCACACGTTACTAATATTTCATTTAAGCATGTAGAAGGTGAAGGTCTAATGATGACTTTCAATCAGAACATAGGGGTATCTTCTGGTTCAGCTTGTACCTCTGCATCTCTAGAGCCGTCATATGTACTTATAGCTTTAGGTCTTGGAGATGATTTAGCTCATTCTAGTCTGAGACTCAGCCTGGGAAGATTTACTACTGATGAGGAGATAGATGCTGCTATAGAACAGATATCTGGTGGAGTCAATCACATGAGAGACCTAAGTCCTATCTGGGAGATGTATAAAGAAGGTATAGATCTTGATGCTGTAGAATGGAGCGAACACTAGTTCTATTGGAACTGAACTTGATATAAATTTGTAAATAACTATAGAAATAATAAATCATGGCATATTCTGAAAAATTACTAGACCACTTTAAGAAACCTAAAAATGTAGGTACACTAGACAAAGACAGCAAGTCTGTAGGAACTGGCCTCGTGGGTGCTCCTGAATGTGGTGATGTTATGAGACTGCAGATCGAAGTAGACGAAGCTTCTAATGTTATCAAAGATGCTAAGTTCAAAACTTTCGGTTGTGGATCAGCTATAGCGTCGTCTTCACTAGCGACAGAATGGCTCAAAGGTAAGACTGTAGACCAGGCTCTAGAAATAGACAACATGGCGATAGTAGAAGAATTGGCTCTACCACCAGTAAAAATTCACTGCTCTGTGTTAGCTGAAGATGCTATCAAAAGTGCAATCGCTGATTACAAAAAGAAAAACGGACAAGAGGCCTAAGCCTCTTCTCCTTTTATAATTAGTACAGCATGTTATTCGTAGCAGATAGCGCAAAAGAAAAAATCACCTCATTGATGTCAGAAGCCAAACTGACTGCTGATCACTTCGTGAGAGTATCTGTTACCAGCGGTGGCTGTTCTGGCTTGTCATACAACCTAGATTTCGATGATACTTCTCAGCCTGAAGATCAGGTCTTTGAGGATAATGGTGTGAAGGTCGTTACAGACCTAAAAAGCTTCCTATACCTCTGCAACACTACTCTAGAGTTCTCTGGAGGCCTCAACGGAAAGGGATTCTCGTTTAATAATCCTAATGCCTCCAGAACTTGTGGCTGCGGGGAGAGCTTCGCCGTCTGACAAACTTTAAGGGCAGATAACTAACTCTATAGCCGAGACTCAAGATCCTTTTAGTTATTATTTCCGATTTCAACTTCCTACAAATAGACAGTTTCCCTATTTTGTGAACTGAAAATCAACATTCTAACACCATGAGGAAACTACTATTCTTATTGTGTTTGTTAAGCTTCATACTGGGCTGCAAACCAGATACTCCATCGAAAACAGGTTCCTCTGACTCTAATGACATAAACAATACTTACAAAATAGAGAATACCCCAACCTCTTCTAAACAGATTTTTAGAACAGTGCCTCATGCACAAAGTGGCCTGCACTTTCAAAATACTATAAACGAAGACATCAATAGGAATGTATTAAAGTATGAATACTTCTATAACGGAGGAGGTATAGGTATGGCAGACTTCAATAATGATGGCCTGACCGATGTATTTCTTACTGGTAATGATAGCCCAAATAAACTATTCAAGAATAATGGAAATTTAAAATTTGAGGATGTAAGTAGTAGACTTCCAAAAGAATCTAAATGGACCTCTGGGGTAACCATAGTCGATATCAATGGTGATGGGTTGCAAGATATCTATCTCTGTAATTCTGGCCCAGATGGCAATACTCAAAAACTCAAAAATCAACTACTTGTAAACAAAGGTAACTTCCGTTTCAAAGATGAGGCAGAGTCTTATGGTATTGCTGATGCTAGTCAAGGTGTGCAAGCAGCCTTTTTTGATATAGACAACGATGGTGACTTAGATTTATGGATTAATAATCATGGTCTCAAAAACAAAATAAATGACCTGATTAAGGAAAATAAATTTGATGACATTAGAAACGGTAATCTTATCGTCAATCTAAACAAACTAAAGGATAATGCAGTAAGTAAGGGTAAGATACAACTATATCGAAATGACGGTGGTAGCTTTATAAACATATCGCGAGAAGCTGGAGTAAATTACCTTTCCTTTGGCCTAGGTCTCTCTGTTGCAGATCTAAATGATGACGGTTACTTAGATGTGTATATTGCTAATGATTACTTCGTCCCTGATTTTGTGTTTTTTAACAATAAAGCTGGAGGCTTCAGACCAGACATATCAAAAATGAATCACACCTCCTATTACTCAATGGGAGTGGATGCTGGAGACATAAATAATGACGGCATACTTGATCTCATGGTAGTAGATATGACACCACAGGATCACTACAGGAATAAGACCCTGATGGAATCAATGAATGTGAGACAATTCAACGTTTTTACAAATGTCTATAAATTTCCTAGGGCCTACATGTTCAATTCATTTCAATTAGGAGTTGGAAACGGTTATTTTTCTGAAATAGCCAATGGGCTTAACATGGCATTGACTGAATGGAGTTGGGCTCCACTCTTTATGGACATGGATAACGATGGGCATCAAGATCTTTATATCACCAATGGCTTCCTGAGAGACACAAAAAATCAAGATCATAGAAGAAAAGAAGAGTTACGGCAAGAAAAAAACAAAGGACAGGTAGAGTCATCTTTCGAAGCTCTGATGCAAATTCCATCAAACCCCATCAAAAATGCTGTCTTCAAAAACAATAGTAATTTCAACATAGACAATGTTTCGGAATCTGCTTCTGATATGGGTCCCAGTTTCTCAAATGGAGCTGCCTACGGAGACCTTGACAATGATGGCGATCTAGACTTGATAATAAACAATCTGAACGAACCTGCAACCCTACTGGAGAACGTTAGTCAGGACAATTATCTAAAAGTGAAACTAACAGCAGAGAATCCTGCAGCTGTCCGTCATGCTCAGATTACAATAAGTACCACCGAAGGTATACAGCGTAGAGATTATAATTTCACCAGAGGTTACTTATCATATATGGAGCCTATCGTTCACTTTGGATTAGGCAATTCAAAAATCAAAAGCTTAAAGGTAAAATGGTTGGATGGTAGCACTACAAACCTTAGTAGTCTAGAGCCAAATCAAACATTGACCATAGATTATGATTCAAGCCAGAAAGAAATAGTTTCGGCCCCAGTTTATAAAAAGACATTTAATGAAGTTTCAAATGTAACAGCACGTTCGAACCTATTTCATCAAGAAGAGTTCTATGACGACTTTGAGAAAGAAATTTTGCTACCACAAAAATATTCTTCTCTGGGTCCAGCTTTAGTCACAGAGGATTTGGATAACAATGGGAAATATGATCTTTTTCTCGGAGGGAGCAAAGGATTTCCTGGTAAGGTCTATCTGACCTCTGGTTTTTCATTTGTTCAGCTCTCACCCGAAGTTTTTCAAGCTGATGCTGAGTTCGAGGATATTGGAGCCGCATTCTTTGATGCTAATAATGATGGAAAGTTAGATCTCTATGTATGTTCTGGTGGAAGTACAGAAGTAAAAGAAGAGTACTTACAAGATCGCCTCTATCTAAATGTAAAAGGAGGCTTTAAGAAGTCAACCAATGCACTGCCTAAAATGCTATCAAGTACTCAGGCTGTAATTCCTTTTGACTTTGACAAAGATGGAGATATGGACCTCTTTGTAGGAGGGAGAAATAAGCCCGGCCACTACCCTGACAAAGCAACCAGCTATCTTCTGATTAATAATAATGGCCAGTTCAAAATCTTGAATGACAAATATTTTTACGAGCAGGTACCAAACATGGTCACTAGTGCAGAAACTATCGATATAAATAAAGACGGATTCTTAGACTTAGTCATAGTAGGAGAATGGTCACAGCCGAAAATATTTATTAATAAAAAGGGACAAAAACTTGAGTACAAAAAATACCCTGAATTAGATAACCTAAAAGGCTGGTGGTATAAGGTCCAGAAAATAGATTTAGATAACGATGGCTTAGAAGACTTAGTATTAGGAAACTTAGGTGTCAATAATAAATTTCACGCCTCTCAAGCTAAACCCTTAAGAGTCTACTATGATGACTTTGATGATAATGGCACTATTGATATATTCCTGGCAAAAAATTATAAAGGTAAGATTGTACCAGTACGAGGAAAAGAATGCTCATCCGAACAAATGCCTATATTGAATGAGAAATTCAAATCCTATCATGATTTTGCGTCTGCCAGTCTAATAGATGTACTAGGTAATGAAAAATTAGAATCTTGTGGACAACTTGAGACTTCGTATTTCAAATCCATTGTACTTATGAATAAAGGAGATAATTTCGAAATAGTGGAATTACCTGCTGAGGCTCAATGGTCACCGATTTTGGACATAGAAGCAGGTGACTATAATCAGGATGGAAACAAAGATCTCATTATAGCAGGAAACATCTTTAATTCAGAACCAGAAACACCTAGTTACGATGCCAGTCATGGCACTATTCTATACGGTAGAGGAGACGGTACTTTCGATGCTGAAATAGATGTCAGAAAGACAGGTCTTAACCTTAATAAAAATGTGAAAAATATTGCGACACTAAAGCGGCCGGAAGGAACAGCCCTGATAATTGCAAATAATAATGACTTGACTCAATTATATTTTCCTGTTCATTAATAAAAATCCCATTGATGATATTGCCAGAATTAACGGTCAAAGGAAATAAACACAAAAACCTCCAGGACAGAAAAATAGTTAAAGAGGCTAGACTCCCTTTGATGAGCTAGCCTCCTTTTTTTTAAATCTAAGCTAATTATTAAATCTTCCTAATAGATCCTCCCGACCACTTACCAGAATCAATATCCATCTCTTTAGGATCGCCTTTGTATTTTATACTTCCTCCGGAACTGGCATCGGCCTCTAAGCTTTCAGTAGCCCATACTTTGATAGACCCTCCACTAGAGACATCCGCATCTACCTCTCTAGCTTCTAACATTCTCCCATCATAAGAGCCTCCAGAACTAACATCTACATTCAGCTTATTAGCACTACCCTCAATTTCAATCTTTGCACCAGAGCTCACATCTGCATCTAATGATTGAGCATCGACTGCTACCGAAATACTAGCACCACTAGAAGCGTCTACAGAAAACTTACTTGCGGTATATGTATGTCCTGCTGCTACATCTGCACCCGCAGAAACATCTATAGAGTTGAGCTCGCTGGTGTATAACACTATGTTTGCTTTTCTCTTATTAGTCCAGTTTATTTTTTCTCTGAATTTGATATGAAGGTCATTGCCTCTTTGATTTATTTCTAGCTCCTCTATATCCCCTTTTACCATAGTTATTTCAGCTTTGGGACTACCTTGCTGAAGTGTAACATCCAAGTTTCCTGAGACTCTAAGTTGATTAAAGGTTTTTAGATCTCTTACCTCCGTCTGTGCACAAAGGCTGAGACTACTGAATAGAACTGCTAGCAGAATGAATAGGTTTTTCATAGTAATTAGTATTGGTGATTAATATGCTTAAGATAAAGCAAAGTCTCCTCGAATAATAGGAGAACTAGACGAACGGTATTTTTTAAAAGATGAAGTAGGCTATTAATCTATCGAAAATACCCAGCCGAGAATCTAACTAAAATTCCAATGGACCTATAACCTGAAAAGAGGAAGGAGGAGAAACATATTATTCAATGTTTTTATAAGAAACTATAAAAGATGCCGAAAGGCTTATAATGCCTTGAATTAACAGCAGATAATCATCATAATTCTAGTTTTCGTACTCTTTCAGCTATTTAAAATCGTACTTTTGCGCTTCGTCTTTTTTCAATGATGGAGTGAAATATATAGTGAATGAAGGATAATACTAACAAGAAAACTTTATATGATTACCAAGCTCGCGACTTGGAGCACATCTTTGAAAGATTCAAAAATTGTCCCCCAGATTATAAATTACTCTATCAACTGCCTACTGGTGGTGGCAAGACTGTAGTCTTTTCAGAAATCACTAGACGATATATAGAAGAGAAGAATAAAAAAGTACTGATCCTAACCCATAGGATAGAACTTGCTGCTCAGACTTCTACTATGATGACAGAATTCGGAGTGAAGAATCTAGTCATAGACAGTAAGGTGAAAGAGGTTGCCGTAGAAGATAATCACATGTGCTATGTAGCCATGGTCGAGACCCTAAATAATCGTCTACAAGATAAGGTTGTAGATTTTCAAGATTTGGGTCTGATAATCATAGATGAAGCCCATTATAATTCATTCAGGAAGCTGTTTAAGTATTTTGAAAAACAGTTTGTGCTAGGCGTTACTGCCACACCTCTCAGTTCCAACATTAAACTACCAATGAAGGATACCTACGCAGAATTAATCTGTGGATCTTCAATTGGATTTTTGGTCGAGAGTGGATTTCTAGCCAAGGCAACTACTTATACTTATGATGTCGGCCTAGGCTCTCTTAAAGTAGGTATCAATGGTGACTATACAGTAAAGTCTTCTGAGATGCTTTACGGTAATGTGCTCATGCAGAACAAGCTACTCTACGCATACAGAGAAAGATGCCTCGGGCAAAAAACGCTGATCTTCAATAATGGAATCAATACCTCCAAGCAGGTATTCGTGACTTTCAAGGAAGCAGGCTATGAGCATGTCAGGCATCTGGATAGTAAAATGGGAAAACCAGAACGTAAAGAAATCATCGATTGGTTTAGAGTTACAGATAATGCCATTTTGACTTCTGTAGGAATCCTAACTACTGGATTTGATGAACCTACTATCCAGACCATCATCATGAATAGAGCGACTAAGTCTCCTACCTTGTACTATCAGATGATAGGTAGAGGCTCTAGGAAGCTTCCTAACAAAACTGATTTCAAAGTCATAGACCTTGGTAATAATGCTGCTCGTTTCGGTCTATGGACAGCAGATATAGACTGGCAAAAGATATTCAAAGCACCAGACTTATACTTACTCAGTCTGGCTACTGATGAAGATATCGAAAGAAAATTCAGGTATGTATTACCTAAGGAAATTATTGCTCAGTTTCCAAACTCAGAAATTTTACCCTACGATATAAAAGAGGAGAATAAAAAAATAGTAGCTCAAGGATTGAAATCATCCATTCTTCTAGACAAGTCTATAGAGCAACATACTCAGATGATAGTAGAAAACTCTGAAGAAATCACAGAAGCCTATCGTCTAGCTCGACTATTAGAAGATGAAATTCACTATCGAGTGAAGCAGTACTGTTATCTTATCGCCAAGAGTACTAGGAACTACAAAGAATGGTTACTAGAAGACTACATGAAGCGGCTGAAAAAGATGATACTCATGAAAATCTAATTCATCATCATATCTATTCATAATTTATGAATACAATAAGATTAGGAGGCGTACCAGAACATTTTAATCTACCTATCCATCTCGCGATAGAGAGAGGTGATTTCGCCGAAAGAGGTATAGATCTAGAATGGACTACTTTCAAAGGTGGCACAGGTCAAATGACCAAAGCACTTAGAGAAAAAGAAGTCGACGCCTGTATACTCCTGACAGAAGGTATAATCACAGACATCCTCAGAGGCAATGATTCCAAACTCATAAGCATCTATGTTACCACACCTCTCTGCTGGGGAATACATACAGGTATAGATAATCCGCTAACGAGTTACTCCGAAATCTTTTCTAAGCGCTATGCTATTTCTCGATTCGGTTCTGGCTCACATCTGATGGCAATAGTGGATGCTAATAGCAAAGGACAGAAGATACCAAAAGAACAATTCAAGATTATAAAAAATCTAGAAGGGGCACTGGAGTCTTTAGCTAAGCAAGAAACAGATGTATTCTACTGGGAGAAATTTACTACAAAGCCTTATGTAGATGCTGGTCAACTCAAAAGACTCGGAGAATACCTTACGCCATGGCCTTGCTTTGTAATTGCAGCGACCGACGATGTCTTAGAGAGAGAACCAGATAACATAATCAGAATGCTCAGAGTCATTCATGATAGCTGTGATAGATTCATGAGTTCTGCTGATGCTATAGAACTAGTCAGTTCTAGATATCACCAAAAGCTAGAGGATGTAGAAAGATGGTTCCATTCTACCGAATGGGCTATACACGGCTGGATCAGCAACAAAATGCTGGACAGTGTCATATACAATCTGAAAGTCGCAGGGATCATCGACAAAACTGCAGAGACACCAGATCTAGTCTGGAAAAGATAAGCCCCACCCAATGAACTTAAAGTATTTCCTAGGATCTATTGTGAGTATTCCTCTACTGCCTTGGATGTACTATGCAGGCAAAAGAGTGCGCCAGGAAGTGCCCAAATTAAAAGAAGCAGAGGACAACATAGCGACGATAGGACCTCACTCTAATACATTCAATCTTTTAGTCTTAGGTGAAAGTACTATGGCTGGAGTAGGCGTTAGTTCACATAAAGATGGATTTACAGGTAGTCTTGCAGGTCATCTTTCTGAGCACCACCAGAGATCAGTCACGTGGGAAGTTGTCGCGAGAAGTGGCTATACAGCTGGCTTGGTTAGCTCTAGATTAGTCCCAAAAATCAAAATGACTAACCCTGACTTAATAGTAATCGGACTTGGTGCCAATGATGCCTTCACGCTAAATACACCTAGACAGTGGAGCGAAAATATCATCTCCTTGATCAAGCAACTACAACAAAAATTTGAAGGCATACCTATAGTATTTCTAAATATGCCACCTATTAAAGAGTTTCCAGCTCTACCTTGGGTTATAACAAGCACCGTAGGAAAACTTGTCAATATTCTAGGAGAAGAATTAGAAAAACTAAGCGCTCATTTTGATGGGGTCTATTACAACAGCGAGAAGATAAACCTGGAGACTTGGGGTAAGAGATATAAGCTTAAAGGCAGCTCAGGTCAGTTCTTTAGCGATGGAATCCATCCGTCAGAATACACTTACAAATTATGGGCTAAAGATATGTGGGAGTTCATAAAGAGGAAAGATTGTACAGAAGCGCTTCCATCTAGCTAGTAAGCCTTCTCGAAGAACGTTTCTTCCAGCATTCTACAGAGGGTATGATAAACAGGAAGATGTAACTCTTGAATTTCAGAAGTAATAGAGGCGTCCACCTTAATTGTGACATCAGCCATGCTTTCCATGAGACCTCCTTCACTACCTGTCAGTACTATAGTCTTCATATTTAAGGCCTTAGCAGTTCTGATTGCATTGATAACATTCTCAGAATTTCCGGAAGTAGAGATAGCCAAAAGCACGTCTCCAGCATCACCATAACCCATTACCTGCTGTGCAAAGATTAATTCTGCCCCTAAGTCATTTGCGATAGCAGTGGTCAGGGCCGTTTGGCTTGTGAGCGAGATCGCTCTTAAGGAAGGCTGGAGCTTCTCTTCTATCTTGCTACTGCCTGACTGTACTCTCAAGGTCATTTTAGTAGACTCAGGCAGTGCTCTTTTGAAAGCAAATCGATTCATCAATTCCGCCACTATATGTTCACTATCTGCAGCGCTACCACCGTTTCCACAGACCAGTAGCTTATTAGAATTCAGAAAGGTACGCTTTAGTAGTTCAAAGGCACTGAAGATATCATCCCCTGCCTTAGCTAGGAGAGGATGCCTAGCTACCGTCTCATCGAATATATCTTTAAGCACTTTTTCTGACATAGGAATGGAGAGAGAATTATGGGAATATATAAAGAAAGCATCACTGACTTTAATCAATGATGCTTTCTAGATTTATCTTCTATTTAGTTATTCAAAATAAGTGGCAAGCCACCATCTTGACCTCCAACTATCACGACCTTACTATTAGGTGACTGAGCGAGTTCTAGTGTCGCCTCTATGCCTTTATCTTGTAAGATTTTATCAGTCAGAGAAGCATTCAAAATCTTATTGGCATCTGCCTTTGCTTGAGCTTCTATGATTCTTCTTTCCGCCTCTTTTCTTTCTCTATCTAGCTTGAACTCATACTGAAAAGACAACTGCTCTTCTTCTAGCTTCTGCTCTATGGCTGCTTTTAGTTTAGGAGGTAATTCTACTGATCTGATCAGTACAGCATCAAGTAGAACATACTTCTCCTTTATAGCTTCTGAAGTTGTTTTGAATATTTCATCTTGTATTGCCTCTCTTTTGGAAGAGTACAATTCTTCAGGTAAGTACTTACCTATAACCTCTCTGGTTGCGGACCTTATCTCAGGCTTGATGATTCGCTCTACATAGCCTTTGCCTATTTCTTTGTGTAGGTTACCCAATTGTTCATTGAGTGGCTTGTATCTGTAAGATAACTCCACTGCAATAGAAAGTCCATTCTTAGAAAGTACATCCATTTTCTCGAAGCCTTCATTGATTCTTACATCATAGATATCCATAGAATTCCAAGGTGCGACAATATTGAATCCCTCGTTAAAGACCTTTTCTGTTACTACCCCTCCACTAAATCTCTTGAAAAGGACTCCTCTGTGACCAGGCGGTATAGTTACAAATACTGTACTCGTCAGTATACTTAGTATCATCATTCCGACGACAAAGAAGACGACGTACTTCATTAGGTTTCCTGGAAAATTAATTTGTGGTGCTCGGTTTGCCATATTACTTAGTGATTGTTGTTATTGTGTTCAATAATACAAACATCTGACAACTATAAATAATTCAATTATCAGATGTACTTATCAATTTTAGTGACTAAATCCTTAAAGTCTAAGTCTAACATACATTTAAAATGTCCCTTAGGGCAGGCAGATTTACCTTGCTTAGTGCAAGGTCTACAACCTAATGATTCATTCTGAATGATATAATAATTCTTTTCATCTGTGAATGGTGTATACCCTAGCACAGGATGAGTACTTCCAAAGACCGCTACTGTAGGGGTCTCTACTGCAGCAGCTATATGCATTAAGCCTGTATCGCCTGTCAGTAAGACTGAAGCGTCTTTCACTACAAGTCCAGACTGAGTGATACTCAAGTCTCCTACCAAGTTTGTTATTTTTTTACTGGTGCCACTTACTATCTCATCGGCCATTTCTTTCTCATCAGGACCACCTAGAAGCACAATGTTTTTCCATTTACTCTGCTCGATAATTTCTATCTGCTTTGCTGTTGGTATTTGCTTAGTGGACCATGCTGCACCTACTGCAACAGCTAGATATTCTTCAGGCAGTGCCAAGTATTCTATGCTTTCAGATTCAGTATAAAATTCTAGTTTCTCTGAACGGCTAGATAGCCGCAAAGGACTAAGTACATCCAAAAACCGATGCACGATATGGCGCCCCGAGGTATTTCGAATACCGAAGTTAGTCAGTAGCCACATACCGATACGTTCCTTTGATAGTCTGTATGTAGGAGCAGAGATTGCTTTACAGACTCTCTTTGATCTGTAGTTATTATGGAGATCAATTACAAACTTAAAGCTATGGTCGCTCAGTTCCTCTATGACCTTGGATAGGCTATCCTCCAATACCCAACATTGACCAACCTTAGGGTTATTTTCTAGTAGTTCTGAAAATACCTTTTTGGTTAGATAGTGGACCTTATAACCCTCTGCATGCAGACGAGAGATGACAGGAGAAGTCAGCACTATATCACCAATAGAATTAAATCTTACGACGAGTACGTTTCTTTCTGATGCAGTTATCAATACCTATTTTAGATCTACCTCGACTATAATTTAATAAATTTCTTAGAGAGAATCTTATCAGCATTTCTTACCGATAGGATGTAAGTGCCGGAGGACAAATCAGAAATATCTAGCTTATAGTTAGACATATCTGTTGCATTGATCACTTTCCTCATCAGCTTTTCTCCGACCATGTTACTGATCTCAATATTTACTGCACTTATAAAGACCTCTTCACTTACAGAAATCA
This sequence comes from uncultured Saprospiraceae bacterium, assembly GCA_937921825.1. Taxonomy (GTDB): domain Bacteria; phylum Bacteroidota; class Bacteroidia; order Chitinophagales; family Saprospiraceae; genus RFSX01. The sequence goes on along the minus strand of CAKZVK010000036.1, from coordinate 66,210 downwards.
AGAGTTCACTATTAGCGGGAACTGGACTGATCACCAATGCAGATTTATCTTCTACAATATCTTCTATGTCAGAAAGAACTCTAGATCCTGTAGTAAACCATGTTCCCCATCTAAGACCTCCCCCCAAGGAGGCTTGGGCTGATGAAGCGGTTATCTTGTCTGTATTTAACTGTATGATTCCTAAGCCCTCTTCATTACCATCCACATAATCAAATACTAGAGCATCATCTAATCGAGAGTAATTAGGGTAAGCTAATATTCGATTATTAGTGACACTATTCTGGTCATAGGTTTCTATGTTCATACCTAAGATGGTATTCTCTATAGAACCAAAAGAATTCTCTTCTATCACATCAAAGGCAATGATATAGGGAGAGTTCTTAGACCAAGTAGGGTTACCGATACTAATGTTCTCTGGCAATGATCCAAATAACTTATCTATTTGTGTAGTTACAGGCCATCCGTTAGTCTGAGGATTCCAAACTTGCAAAAATCCGATGTCCCAATATTCGATATTGTTAGTTCCCAAGGTGCTTTCTACAACATTGAAGGCATCATACATCAGAATGTTACTGGTCAGGTCAAACTCCATTGCATCAGCATACTCTACATCACCTGTCTGAACCCCTTGAGTATAAGAAGGATTAAATAATTCGAATACATCTTCAGAATTACTTGGTAAATCTATCACGACTATATTATTATCATTTCCATCACCAGTAACTGTTTCTAGGAGGGCTAGTTTATTACCGTCTTTAGAGATGACAGCATTTCTCCATACCGCTTGATTACTGACGACTCTTTCTTCAAACTGACCTGAAGTCCAATCAATATCAATGACTCTTACATTATTCGTATTATCGACAAAAACGATTCTACTTCCATCATCTGTAATACTCGGTTTAGATTGATGAGGTGTAGTGCTCAGAGGACCAGTAAAAACATTATCACCAGTCACTAGATCGAAAATAAAAAGCTGTTCTTGATCATTAGTAGAGGTCAGCAACAAATCTGAACCTTCATTAGCTTCAAAATCTGTTTCGAAATCCGTAGGTGCGCCCTCTCCTATTCCTACATCTGCAAATGCCTGAGATGCTGCAGTCACTACATTCTGATTATATAGATCCTGAGCAGATCTCTCGACAGCTAATCTTAGTTCCTTAAATCCAGAAGAACGGGTAAGGTAAGTCGTTAAGGCACGATAATAGACACGTTCTGCGGTTTCCTTCCCTACCTGGGTCGCAAATAAGTAAAAAGCATAATTCGGTATACCACTATTAAGGTGTACACCACCGTTATCTTCAGAACCAGTAAATCTTTCATTAGTATGTCTCGGTTGCCATCCATTGCCGAAGTCGCCTGTCTGTGCACCATTATGTGGGTCAGAAATACTTCTGAGTGCCCCACCTGGAAATACACCAGGTCGTACAACATCCTCTCCTACTAGCCAATCATCACGATCTATCATCGCTCCAAAAATATCAGCAAAAGATTCATTCATTGCACCCGGCTCATTTTGATAGACTAGGTTAGCAGAATTTTCTACCACCCCATGGGATAATTCATGTCCCGCGACATCGAGAGCTCTACCCAGAGGAAAAAAAGTATTGTCTCCATTTCCATACCAAATAGCTAAACTATTATAGAATGCATTGCCCAGAGAAGAACCATCTTCATCAGTAACATTGACTATAGAAACGATCGTCTGCCCGTCTCCAGTGATAGAATTTCTACCATGTACATTCCTGAAGTAATCATAAGCCTGACCTGCATTATAATGTGCAGAAACACCTTCTGGTGAGTTGCCCCAGGAGTTGTTATTAGAGAATATCTGAGAAAAGGAAGCGTTACCTCCTACTGGAGACTGTCCTCCTATATCTATAGTCCATATAGCCCCAATAGGTTCATCTGGCAAATCTGATAGGTCTCCTCTAAACATATCTCTACTTCCATCCATCATAAAATAAGTACCGCTATGCAAGTACGTATTTATGCTTCTATTTATACTTAGTAAATCACGGGCTGTAGCAGTCGTAGGACCATTTGGTGGAGGCAGAACACTTTCTTTCTTATGGCTACAATGCTCGTGACTGCCATGATCATGCAACTTACATATCTTGGACCACTGTGTAAGTATCTTACCATCAACTGCATCCACTATATATTCAGTTCTTTCTTCCATGTTAGCAAAAAGAACATAGTTATAAGCCAATCGGTAATTGCCTTCATGGTTATAATACACAAGTTCTCCTTCCCACTGCTGAGCATCTTTTCCTATACCCATCTTAGCTAGCGGATTCCAGTCTAGCTTATAGCCTGGTGTATTAGCTATAATGACTTGCTGCGCATCTTCCTTTGATATTGCAGCAGATTTCTGAGTAGGCAACAAAGCTGAAGGGACAACTTTGCCATTTTGCATATTCACAGCATTACCTATACCATGTAGAATAATTTCTCCATCGAATACCTTGACTCCAAGATGCCTCTGATCATACTTCCTATGGAATGTTCCATCATCATCTGACCACTCCTGCTTGAGACTATACTCATTAGTTGCTGGATTTAGGCCTTGCATCTTTGCTGCTGCGTCCATCCATGCCGTTATGTTCGTTTGCTGATCTACTGATTTTATAGTTACAAGGTCTCCTGTAAACCACTGCGCATAGCCTTGCTCATCTCGAGAAAGAACTTCAAGATCTGATGACTCTAATTTGAAAGCCATTCCCTTTTTAAAGTTGTAGTCTACTTCTATATTTCTAGAAGTACTTGCAGACTTTACCTTAGGCTGGAGGGGAATAATAGCAGGTTGATTTCTCTCTACTTTCTTATAAACCTGAGGCTTCATTTTATGCTGTGCAGAAATGCTCGTTGTAAAAAATACGATTACCAATAAACTGTGTATAATTCTTTTCATCTATAGTGTCTTGAATGTATTGAATACTACTTTGTGATTTTAACTTTTTGAGATTGGTCTGTTCTACTTTTATTGACCGTATTGAGAAGGATAGAATGAAATAGCTGTAGCTCTTTATATCCTTCCGTAGCAGAGTTGCCCCACATTATTTTATGATCCTTACCTTGTGAGCGCATCGTGATGAAGTGGTACATGTTTCCAGGTTCATTGAGGCGCAGATTTGAGAAATTAAGCTTATCATAATTGTCAAAAATTTGTTGCACTTCCGCTTTCTTTAATTTTCTGATCCCAACGACATTTCCTTCTTTATTGACATCTTTAAATATTTGCCCATTCTCCATGAGAGTATATTGAGTAGACTTTCCCGTAAATCCTCCACCTGAACCAAAATTTATAATTCTTCCCTCGTACTCATGTGGAGTGAGATAGTCTTTGGTTTTGCACTGTGAAAGTAATAGAGGTAGTAATAGCAGTAAGATGAGTCTGAACATACTTGATAATGCTTAGTTATGGACAATACACGAAAATATTACAATTAAGCTTGAAAATCAGTCTCAGGCCAAAGAACTAGAAAGGATTAACTTAAGTGAAGCTTTTTCTATGGCGTCTAATTTCGATTTGTAAAAATAAATAGTCTGTGGCCAGAATTTGGTTCCAACAAATCTCTGAAAAAACAAATATATTTATCATACAATCTATAAGCACTCCCTAAGTAGCCTTGTCTATAAGACAAACCCCAAATTGAATTAATTAATCTTTCTAAATCCCCCAATGAAGAAACTTCTAATACCACTCCTATTTTTATGTAATGGTTTATTTGGTCAGATTTATCTGGAACTAGCTCAGGATACTAGTTTGTCATTTGATGAAATAGTCCAGCAGACAGAAACTTACTTTGATACAAAAGGAAGAGGAAAACATACTGGCTATAAACAATTCAAGAGATGGGAATACTGGACCAGAAGATCTCTCGGTCCCAACAATAGAATTATAACAAATGATCAGATTAGGAAGGAAACTTCTAGATTCTCAGATAACCATGGACCTAGGAGATCTATGACAGGAAGCTGGACAGATATGGGTCCTAGCTCTGCGAATAATACATCTACTTGGTCTTCTCATATAGGTAGGATATCAGCTATAGGACTGGATGTCACAAACAGCTCACACTATATAGTGGGATCACCCACTGGTGGCGTATGGAAGACTACAGATAATGGCTCTACTTGGGCACCGATCTTTGACAATGAGGCGGCTATGAATGTCTACTCACTTGCCATCAGTCCTACCAATGCTCAGCACTACTACTGTGGTACTTATGGTCTAGGTATTCTGAAATCTGTAGATGGTGGGGCTACATGGGCTACAGCAACAGGAGTGGGCACTAATACCCTCATAAATAGAATCATCATAGATCCAACTAATAGCAATACTCTGCTTGCCGTCAGTCAATGGGGAAATGTCTACAGAAGTACGAATCAAGGAGACAATTGGAATTCTGTACTAAGTTCTAACGATGACCTCTATGATCTAGAGTTCAAACCAAATGACTCGAATACGATCTATGCCTCTGGAGATGGAAACATGTACAAGTCTACTGACAATGGCGCTAGCTTCTCTACACTATCGGGCCCCTGGGCCAATGATGAACCTATGATGATGGCTGTCACTCCTGATGATAATGACTACCTGTATATCTTACAGAGTGATGGAGGGGGATTTGGAGCACTGTACTTATCTACAGATGCCGGCTCTACTTTTTCGACCCAATCCGATGATAGTTCTGGTAATAATAATATTATGGGTTACAATCTGGGTCAGACGGGTGGACAAGCTCCTAGAGATATGGACGTCGTAGTGAGTCCCACAGATAAAACCGAAGTCCATGTAGCAGGCGTTATGACTTTTAAGTCTACCAATTCTGGAGTGACTTGGAATCAAACGACTCACTGGGTTATTAGTAACTCACTACCATTTATACATGCAGATTGCGATATCATGTTCTATCAAGGGAATGATATATATTTTGGTACAGATGGTGGCATTTTCATTTCCTCTGATGGTGGTTCTACTTTTAGTGACAAGACTACTGGTCTAGGAATCAGACAGTTCTATAGAATAGGTGTCTCAGAAACCGAAATAGATAGAGTCTCTGGTGGCTCTCAAGATAATGGAACAGGTACGATAGAATCAGGAACATGGACAGACTGGGTCGGTGCAGATGGCATGGAGACCTTTATAGCTAAGCATGACGAAGACATAATCTATGCTTCTATACAATTTGGCGGGCTGTATAAAACAGTCAATGGTGGAAATTCTCTGGCCAGTATAAATAACCCACCTGGTGGAGACGGAGACTGGGTCACTCCACTAGAAGAAGATCCCACGACTAATAATGTCTTATACCAAGGAAAAAATCAACTCTACAAGAGTACTAATGGCGGTTCCACTTGGAGCTCTATTTCGAGTTTTAATCCGAGTAACTCCAACGATGATAATCTGGTAGAAGTAACCTTAGCTCCTTCTAATAATCAAGTGATCTACGCTGCATACAGACATCAGATATTCAAAACGAATAATGGAGGCACTACTTGGACAGATGTTTCTCCCAGCTATTCTTTTACAAATGTAAATTACATTAACGTCCACCCTACCGATGACCAAAAGGCACTCGTTGTACTTTCTGGCGTCAATGAAAAAGTAATAGAAACCACGGATCAAGGAACTACCTGGACAGACATTACAGCTTCACTCCCCAGCGTCGGCGCAGAATGTGCTATCTATGAAGGTACTTCTGCAGATGGTATTTATGTGGCAATGAATCCTGGCATCTACTACAAAAACAATAACAACACCACCTGGACAAGCTACATGACTGCCCTGCCAAATGTAAGAGTAGCAGAACTGGAAATAAGGAACAACTTTATCTATGCCGGTTCCTATGGTAGAGGGCTATGGAAAAATGATCTTTCAGTAAACCTTAGTTGTTCTATAAATTCAATTGCAGATCTCGGAGTCATAGAATGTGATAACAGTACAGGCACTTATACTAGAGTGCTAGAGGTAGATTATTCTGGACCTCCCACTACAGGCACTCTTGATATAAATGGGACTTCCTTTCCCATACTAGGGTCTCCACAAAATATACAATTGACTAATCAGCCTTTAGATGGCAACTCCGTTGATGTAACTATTTCCTTTAGTGCTGATCCTAATTGTGATCTGACTAGAAATAATGTGTACACAAATCCAACAACTTGTCCTTGTATCATCGATGGGGCTAATGAGCTGATACTGACTTGCGAAGGCTATTCTACAGGAACTATAAATGATGACACTTTTACTTTCAGCATAGATCCTGTTGGGTCTAATATAGGCACTATCTACAGTGTAACCGGAGATGTCACTGCCGCTAATGTTAGCTATGGGAGTCCTTTGGTTTTTGACAATGGAGGCGCTGGATATCTTATCACTTCGGGTAATAAAAATTTTACAATTACCGATGTTGGAGACCCTACTTGTTCCCTAGCAGTCACAGTTATAGCGCCGACTACTTGTTCTACTAATTACACCTGCTCTACGGCTAATGTTATTGCTAGCACAGGAACGCATTCTGCTATAGGTCCAGGTCAAGGTAATGGTGGCAGCAACAGTGATAGAAATGCAAATTGGTTTAGCTATGTCCCACCTTCTGATGGTTTTCTTAGTGTCAACTCTTGCCTCAATGGTGTAGATACTAGACTATTCATTCATGATGGCACTTGTACTAATCTTAACCAAGTGGCTGATAGTGATGATGATTGTCTCATGGTAAGTGGAGGATCAGATGCCTATGCTTCTGAAATAGAAGACCTCTGTGTAATTGGTGGTACTACCTACTATATAGAGTGGGATGACAGATGGAGTAGTTCGGCTTTTGACTTCGAAGTCCTCTTCACATCTAATACCTATTATGCAGATGCGGACGGAGACGGGTATGGTGATGATGCTAATTCTTTGGCGGCTTGTACGCAGCCTACTGGTTACGTAAGCGATAACTCAGATTGTGATGATAGTGATCCGGCTATAAATCCAGGCGCAATAGAAATTTGTGATGGTATAGATAATGACTGTGATAATATGATAGATGAAGGTCTCACCGTCACTACTTACTATGCAGATACAGATGGGGATAGTTATGGAGATAATTCTAGCACCTTAGATGCTTGTGTCCAGCCCACTGGTTACGTCACTGACAATACTGACTGCGATGATAATAATGCAGCTATCAATCCGGGAGCAACAGAAATATGTGATGGTATAGATAATAACTGTGATAATATGATAGATGAGGGACTAGCCTTCGTCACCTATTATGCTGATACCGATTCCGATGGTTATGGAGATAACTCCAGCTCCGTCAGTGATTGTACTCAGCCCGCAGGTTATGTCACTGATAATACAGACTGTAACGACTCTAATGCAGCTATCAATCCAGGAGCCTCAGAAATCTGTGATGGCATAGATAACAACTGTGATAATCAAGTAGATGAAGGTTGTGCACCAAACTACTGTGATGACGTATACCTAGTTATAAATACTGTATCACAAGACATCTATAGAGCCGAGATAAATATCACCTCTGATGCTGTGGTGGATAATACTAATACCGTATTATTTACTGCTGGAACAGACATAGATCTGATTGCCCCTTTTGAAGTGATTCTAGGAACTGAATTCGAGGCCAAAATTATGCCCTGTCTGCCGCCTCCGGCACCAGGAGGAGACCCTGAATTCTACGATATTAAAAACCTAGAGGAAATGGAAGAATATTTCAATTCCGATTCTCACAATAAAAAGCAATTCTTGATCGAACTGATAGGTTCAGATGGCAATACAACTTACTCAAAATCAGGTAATTACGAAATAATCAAGACTGTGCGACAAAAAATTGAATCGCTTAAAAACAAAAATATCCTTATCAGATTTAGATTTTTGAGCAATTAACTACTAAAAAGTGGTAACAATTGAGGGCTTTTGTCGTTAATTTAGTTGTATAGTCTGCTCTAGAAGCAGCATCAATAGATTGATTTTACTAATTTTGGAAAAAAAATAAGAATAATGAAGAATTTAATATTACTATTTGCTCTCGTAATGACTGCTGGATTTGTTTCAGCTCAGGATGTAGCAGCGAAAAAATCTTGTGCAAAAAAGTGCACGAAAGCAGAAAAAGCGGCTTGCGCTAAAACTGCAGCTCTAGAAGGAACATCAGATTCAAGTGTACTTTCAGCATCAGCTGCAGCAGACGTATTAGCTGAAGCAGATGAGGCAATCTCAAGAAAAGAGTGCCCAATGTCTGGAAAGATTTCTTACTTCAGAAAGTCTGAATGTGCTAAGTCTGGAAAGATCACGATGGAAGAAGTTAAGTACTGTGACAAATCAGAAGCATTTGTAAATGCATCTCCTTCTGATATGGCTAAAGGTCAAGAAGCAAAAGTTATCAAAACTGCTGATACAGTAGATGGTCAAGTGCAAACTGACGGTGCTAAAAAATCAAAGAAAAAAGCTTGTTGCGCCGGAAAGAAAAAGTGCGGAAGTAAAAAAGCAGGTGTATAATCACACTTACTTAAAAAATATAAGAGCCCGAGGCGAAATGCTTTGGGCTTTTTTTATGCCCTTTTATAGACTGAGATGATATGAAATAGGGCTATTCTGATTATATTTATTTTTTTTATATATGTAATCGATTAGTCCTCAAAGTTTATGGCTTCCAAAAAGAACAAGAAAAAGCTAGCAAAAGAGAAAAAACTATCTCCTCAGAAAGCGCTTAAGCTCAAGAAAAAAGGCCTTCATCCTGACTCGAGCCCAAAAGCAGTTTTCGACGCTAGAAAATATCTAATTCTCGCTGGTATACTCCTGCTGACGTTCATAGCCTTCCAACCTTCATTGGGTAATAAATATGTCAACTGGGATGACGACAAAAACTTCTCGGAAAATGAGCTGATAACAACCATAAACGATAAAAACTTCTGGGAGAACTCCTCTAAGATTTTCAAGACACATGTCATCGGAAATTATAACCCTCTGACGATATTCACCTTTGCTGTAGAGCAGAAGGTTTTCAACGATAAGAACAGACCATTTTGGAGACATTTCAATAATATCTTTCTTCATCTTCTATGTACACTATTCGTATTCTGGATAGGCATCAGACTCAAACTAGGAACTGGAGGTGCGGCTATTCTCGCCCTCTTGTTTGGGATACATCCCATGCGGGTAGAATCCGTAGCCTGGATTACAGAACGAAAGGATGTACTTTTTGGTGTATTCTATCTATCAGCTTTGTATTACTATATAAAAGGAAAGCAGCAAGGGTTTACAACTAAGACACATACCCTAATTGCTGTCCTCTTCATTCTTTCACTACTATCTAAAATACAAGCCGTCATACTACCTGTGTCTATGGTACTGGTAGATTATTACCTATCTAAAGACGGGAGAATCACTATTAAAAGCATACTTAGAAAGTGGCCATATTTCATAGGCTCTCTGATCATAGGTCTTGTTAATATTTATTTCCTTAAGCAACAAGGGTCTATCTCAGAACAAGCCTATACTGGGATATCAAGATTCTTCATTGGTTCTTATTCTCTAGTAGTCTACTACATAAAGGCCTTGGTACCTTATAGACTTTCTCCTCTGTATCCCTATCCAGCTTCTCTTGACTGGCAGTTCTATGCGTCAGCCATAAGCTTTTTAGTGACAGGAGCTGGCCTATTCTACAGCTATCAAAAGAAGCTCAAAGTATGGTTCTTTGGTATCACCTTCTTCTTTGTGAATGTGGTCCTACTACTTCAGATCTTAGGAGCAGGACAAGGATTTCTTGCTGATAGATTTACCTACATTCCTTACCTAGGGCTTTTCTTTATCATTGCCTATTATGTCAATAAATTATCAGTCTCAAAGCCACAGTTAAAGGCCGCAATATATGGGGTATGTGGCGTAGCTATAGCAATCTATTCTTTCATGACCTTTCAGCAAAATAAGATCTGGAAAGACAGTGGGACCATGTGGACGCATGTCTTACAGTACTACAAAAAATCCACACTTCCCTGGGGTAACCGAGCAAACTACTACAGAGATAGTGGTAGAACTCAAGAGGCCCTTAGAGATTATAGTGAGGTCATCAAGCTAGATCAGAAAAAACCTGAGCCCTATAATTCAAGAGCAAGACTCTACTTTAATTTTAATCAAAGAGACTCCTTACTTAAAGCCCTAGAAAATTACAACAAGGCTATAGAACTCAGCCCGTCAGATGTGGAATACGTCGTCAACAGAGGGGCCACTTATGCCAAGCTAGGAGACTTAGAAAACTCTCTGAAAAGTCTTAATCAGGCAGAATCAATAGATCCTAGCTTTGCTAACATCTATCTGAATAGATCTGTGATATACAATCAAAAAAGAGATCTTCCTAATGCCTTAAAGGATATAGACCAGTACTTAAAACTAAAACCTAACTATCCTGATATGTGGTATGAGAAAGCTAGAATTCATAATGCCCTATCGCAATCGAATGAAGCCTTACAAGCCATCAACCAAGCATTAGGCATGAATAGGACCAAAGGGGTATACTTCTTTGAGAGTGCAAAAACATATTATCTACTACAGCAGTATGATAGAGCAAAACAAGCGCTACGTACCAGTCAAAGTCTTGGCTTCAAGGGGAATCCAGAGACTGTAGCAAAAATTAATGCAGGAGGATAGGAAAGTTTTCTAGGAAGCAATGACTTGGAATTCTCTGTTCCATTCTACACTAGTAGAATCTACATAGATGACATAGGTTCCTGTCTCTAACTGAGATAAAATAGATTGCAGGTTAACTTCCTTTTTGAAGAACATAACTAGATGTGTCCTATTGGTCTCAGTAACTATTTTGACAGTTACTAGTTCTCCTTTTATGATCTTGTCGTTGAGATCTTTATTGACAATCTTTAACTCTTTCTCTAGGGTAGCACTTACTGGAGAGACGCCATTAAAGCAAGGCTCTATCCTAGCTTCAAATTGCTTATTGGGTTTGACTTCAAAACCAGGTAATAAATCTATACTATTGCCTGCTGTAAATAGTTGTGCACTGGTACCCTCTACTATGGCATCGGAATACAAGTTATTAGCGGCACGGTATTCCTCCTGCAGACTGTAGTGTATGTATAGAAAATTTCCATCACAATCTGTACAGTTCTCATCTATGCTGCCATTACAATTGTTATCGATATCATCACAGAGCTCTTCGGCGTTAGGATATATAATCCCATTAGAATCATTACAGTCCTGTTGATTATTTACATAATTGAGCGGTTGCTGACAGGACCAAAGCACATTCGTCGCATCACCATAGCCATCTTGATCCATATCCTGATACCAGACTTGTGCGCCTACAAATTGAGTATTGGAGACATCTACATCCCCATCACAATTATCATCTAGACCGTTACATATTTCTGCTGCAGCTGGATTAACAGAGGCATTAGTATCATCACAGTCTCCACCATTCAAGACATAGCCTATATTAGCTGAGCAATAGGTAATAAGCGCTGAATCATCGCCATATCCATCACCATCACTATCAGCATAGACTTCCGTATCATCTTGAATTTGAGTTTTCCATACCCCTCTACCAAAGGTAGCGGCATAGAGATCACATCCATTTATCTCTAGCTCTGCGACTAATACGTTAGGCATTCCCTGAGATATTAAAACCCAATCTGTTTGCTCTGAATTCTTGTAATAGATTCCGGGGTTCATAGCGACGTACATACCATTTTTAGGTCCTCCTTCATAGATAACGCATTCAGCTCCTAGGTCAGGAAGATTATTCATTAAATCAGTCCAGGTCAGACCACCATCAGTAGTCTGTACTATCCGAGAGTTAGTTCCTGAGAGGGCCAAACTTATCCAGTTTTTATCATGAGGATGAATGCTGATATAATTGACATTAGAGAATGCAAATGGCGGTGTAATATCCGTCCATGACAACCCACCATCTGTAGTCCTAAAAAGTTGCTCTCCAAATCCGACAACGATCGTCTTATTATCTATCGGAGATATATCCATTTCTTGCATTAAGGTATCCAAAGGATTATTCATGACGAAATTGGATATGGGTGCCCAAGTACTGAATCCATCTGTACTTACATGCAATTGCTGCTTGCCTTGATAGATAGTATTGGGTAAGACTGGATCTTGGACTATGGGAGTGACCCAGTCGCCTCTACCCGGTGATTGGAATACGCCACCGATAAGTGTCACTCCACCATCTACGGTTTTATATACAAATCCATATTGGATAGAGCCATAGATAATATTCTTATCATCCTTATCTATTACTGGCTCCATACCATCCGCGCCTAGAAAATCCCACCAGCCATTGCCTTCTTTGTATACGCCTGTTCCATTATCTTGACTACCTCCTACGAGATCTAGACCATCTTCTGATACTTCTATTCGATAGAACTGTCTGATGCTCAGACCTTCACTTTTATCTGTAAATGAGAGTGCAGCATCATCTGAGACAAATAATCCTCCATCCGTTCCGAAGAACAATCTGCCATTAACATATTCGATGATATCAATATCTGCATGAATAAATGGCAAAGGGTCATTTCTGAGCCAATGAGAGGTTTGCTCCCAAGTAACGCCTCCATCGAGAGATCGTCGAGTCATTATGCCTCCTATGTGTACTTCATCTTTATTCAATGGACTTACTGCAATGTCCATATCTCTAGGTGCCTGACCTCCTTTCCGTGTAAGGTCATAGCCCATAATATTATTGTCTCCGTTATTATCATGAGACTGTGTGGTAAAAGTGAAGCCCCCATCTGTAGAACGATATAAAGCTCCAAAGCCGCCATTATCAGCCTCTAAGGCATAGACATAATTAGGATCGTCCTCTGTAACCGCTAACATAATTGGGTTATATACAGCCTGGCTTGTCTTCCACGGACCCATTATTTCTGTAAAGCTCCAACCACCATCTTCTGATCTGTAGACACCATTCTTTCCAGATACATAAACGACTGTTGCAGAACCTGGCATGAATTCTACATCATATAATGTCCCTTGATGTATTAATGAATTATCAAAACGCTGACCTCCATTTCGAGATTGGAATATATTACCTCCTTCGTTTACTATTATTATATTATTAGAATCGAGAGGATTTACAGCGAGATCTACGATTCTAGTTGACTTGGCTATTCCTGGTACGTCCGTCCATGTCAGTCCTCCATCTCTAGATCTTCTGACACCAGCTCCCCAAGTACCTACAAGGTAATCTTGTGGATTGTGTGGATTTATCTCTAGCGAATAGATATCTAGATTAGATTCTTCATCATAAATCGGTGTCCAGTTTACTCCACAGTCAGTAGTCTTCCATACTCCTCCAGTGGGAGAACCTACGATTATGTGATCTGGATTGTCTGCTTGTACACCAATGGCTGATACCCGTCCTAGATGTGCTGACCAGCCATTAGTATTTCCTGCGCTAGTAGGTCCGAGTTCTGTCCATATGGGGTTTTGTCTCCTTCTTTTTCCATTTGAAGATTGAGCTTCTTGAAATTTCTCGAAGTTTTCAATGGCTTGAGCATTAGTCATCATGTGACCATCTGCATCGAGACATCTCTTCATCCAATATTGCCACCTTTTAAATGCTTTGTATCCGGTATGCTGACCACGACCGTATTCTTCGAAGAAGCTTTCACCTTCCTCTACTATCTCCTGGTAGGACATTGTTGTGTCCATGGCCATCTCCATATAGATCTGACCGAACATCTGACCACTATACAGAAGTGTCAGAAGAACTAATGATTTTATTGACTTTTTCACCTTTGGATCGTTTTCAACTCCACAGGGTCTATAGAATTGAAATAGAGATCAATATATATTAAAAATTAATTTAATATCAAGTAAAACCTCTATTTAAAAAAACTTATGGTGTTAAAGTGATCCTTATTCTTCCTCAGAAGTAATATCATGGTCGCCACGGATATATTCATCCAATATTTCCTCTAGATTAGGTTTAGGCACTAAGCCATTAAATCGCTCATGTGCTATATTCTGATGAATGACTATCAAAGTGGGAATAGATTTAATCTTAAAAAACTGACTTAACCGTGGATTGACCTCTGAATTTACTTTTGCCACTAGAGCTCGGCCTTCATATTCTTCCGCCAGCTCAGTTATAATAGGTCCTATGACCTTACAAGGACCGCACCAATCCGCATAGAAATCCAATAGAACTGGTATAGGTGAATTCTGTACCAACTCATCAAAATTTTGATCAGTTACATGAGTAACTTGATACTTAGGCTTTTTCTTCCAGAACATGAATAGATTTAAGATTCTAAAACCTCAGGAGCCATCCCCATATTAGAGAAACCACCATCATGATAGAGGTTCTGCATTGTTACATATCTGGTATAGTCAGAAAAAAGACTGACACAGTAGTCAGCGCAGGCTTCTGCTGGGGCATTACCCAAGGGAGACATCTTATTAGAGTAAGAGAAGAAATCTTGAAAACCACCTATTCCCTTACCTGCTGTTGTCAAGGTAGGTGACTGACTTACTGTATTGACTCTAACATTATTCTTCTTAGCCCAGTAGTAGCCGAAACTTCTTGCAAAGGATTCTAAGAGAGCCTTAGACTGAGCCATCTCTCCATAATCAGGAAAGGTACGCTGTGCAGCGATGTAAGAAAGTCCTAGTATACTCCCCCACTCATTAATGCAATCCTTCTTGAAGGCACACTGCATAAACTTATGAAATGAGATTGCAGAGATATCAAAAGTCTTCTGCATCCAATCATACTTGATATCAGCATACTCCTTTTTCTTACGGACATTAATAGACATACCGATAGAATGAAGAATGAAATCAATCTTTCCACCAAATCTTTCTACGGATTGATCTAGAAGATTATTGATATCTTCCTCAGAGGTAGCATCTGCAGGTATAACTATACTGTTAGTTTTTTCAGCTAGTTCATTTATTGTACCTAACCTTAAGGCAACTGGTGCATTAGTCAAGACTATTTCAGCTCCTTCAGCATGTGCTTTTTCTGCTATCTTCCACGCTATAGAATTGCTATCTAAAGCGCCTGAAATGATTCCTTTCTTTCCTTTTAATATTCCGTTACTCATACTATTAATTATTGATCAGCAATTATACTACTATTTAGATTGTAGTTATTAGGTCTTTGGCATTATCTATAGCAAAGGTGCTTGGTGGATCACCACTCAGCATTTTAGCTATTTCGTTGATACGTTCTTGTTTATCTAGGACTTTCACCTGCGTTATAGTTCTAGATTTAGTTTCTTGTTTATGTACAAAGAAGTGCTTGACAGCTCTGGCAGAAACCTGAGGAGAATGGGTAATACAAATCAGTTGGTGCTGACTAGATAATTTCTTGAGGATATTCCCCATTTTGCCAGCGACTTCCCCTGATACTCCTGTATCTATCTCATCAAAGATCATAGTAGGTAGTGCCATGGCGTGAGCCACAGAAGCCTTAATGCTCAACATCAGCCTGGCACTCTCTCCTCCAGACGCGACCTTCTTTATAGGAAGGAATTTATTTCCTTTGTTGGCTTTGAAGAGTATGTTGATATCATCTTGGCCATTGGAATTCAGCTCTTCAAGGGTTTCATTAGAGAACTTAATCTCGGCAGATCCCATGGAGAGGTCTTTCAGTTTCTTATTGACTGCCTTTTCTAACTCAGGAAAGACCTTGGTTCTTCTCTTCGATAGCTCCGCAGCTTTCTTTGAAAGCTTGGTCTTATTGGTCTGAATCTTATCCTTAAGATTTTCTATAAGCTCAGCTCTATTATCTACACGATTGAGTCTAGAAATTAGGTCTTGCTGAATACTTAATAAGTCCCCAACTGTCTGTACCCCATGCTTCTTCTGCAAGCTATAGATACTATCAAGACGTGATCGTAATTCTTGAAACTTCGTAGGATTGCTCTCTACCTTACTAGACATCTTATCTGCAGTAGCATAGATAGCCATAAGTTGTTCTTGTATCTCTATCATCAAGCCATAAGCTTCTGATACTTCTGGATCAGTTTGTTCGAACTCTGACCATCTTTTTATCAAGTCAGAGATTTCATCTTTTATATTATTATCCGAGTCTACCAACTTAAACTTAGTCTCCTCCATTAGTGCGGTAATATCTACAGCCTTTTCTAGAAGTAACATTTCAGATTCCATCTGAGCTTGCTCCCCTTCGGTAAGATCCGCTACCTGCAATTCGTTCAGCTGAAACTTCATGAAGTCTAACTCCTTGAGTTGTGAGGACTCCATCGCTAATAATTCTTGCAGACTTTTTTGATCTGCTTTGTAAGAACTATAGATGTCACGGTATGCTGCTACCTTCTTTTCATTATCAGCTAGTGCATCGACAAGATTCAGTTGGAAATTCTTATTCTGAATTTCTATGATCTGAAATTGCTGATTTAGGTCCACTAACTCTAGACTGAGTTTTTGTAGTACTTCTAGATTCGTAGGCGTATCATTGACAAAAGCTCTGGAGCGGCCACTTGGGTTTATTTCTCTTCGGACTATTAGTTCAGTTTCACTATCCAGGTCATGTGCTTCTAAGAGCTCTTCTACTCCTGCAGGAAAATTTACAAAAGTTGCCTCTACAATACACTTAGAGTCATTGGCATAGAGCACTTTACTATCAGATCGCTGACCCATTATCAGGCCCAATGCTCCAAGGAGGATAGACTTGCCCGCACCTGTCTCACCTGTGATGATATTTAGGCTCTCATCAAAATCCAGACGGACATGAGAGATGATTGCATAGTTCTCTATGCTGAGTGACTTTAGCATCTTGGTTACTTAGTCAGGTAGGTGTTAAAATTCTTCATCATTTCCTTTCCGATCTTCTCTGCCCAGATTAGTTGTTCTGCCTCAGAGGAAGCTAGATTAAAAGCGACCATAAAGACATGGTCTGTCTCTGACCTCCACACATATCTAGATAAGTCATAGTTGTATGCCCCCGCAAGACCCATTCCTGGAAAATCTTTATATCTATATGATCCAGATCCATCTGGCATCTGATCCCCTTGATTCTTTTTAGCGCTGACGTAATAGGAAGCCCAGTCAGGAAACTCATCTGGTATCGGATTTCTCTGTACTTGAATGAGCACACCTCCATTAGGGTTACCCCCATCATCCCATTTATAAAAACAAGATCGTGCATCAGTTGCACTTTTTGCAGAACCATCTTTAGTTAGTATGTCACTTTGTTGGACAGAGCCACCCATAACTTTTGTAATGAAACTTGCATGAATCAGACGACAAGCAGAAGGTAGTTCTACACCATTATAGGACTTAAGGGATTTTTCTTTTTTAAGCTTCGCTTGTTCTTTAGCTTTTTGGATTGCTGTCGGTCTGTTCTTATCTCTTACTGTATTGATATCTACAGTCTCATTCTTTTGTACAGTACTTGCCGTGGTAGGCGCTTTCTTACCAGCTTGCGTAACCTTAATGTTTTCTGTCGGTCTTGTTGTCGCAGTAGTAGGTTTTTGCTTGGTGATTGCTGTAGATGGTGGCGTTGTATTACCAGCTTGGCTAGCTGCAGGTGTATCACTGACGCAGCTAGAAAAAATCAGCAGGGTTACTAGAAATAAAGAAATAAGCAAGGTTCTCATGTAATTATTTTAGGCCTAGAATTAAACGAACTCACAAATTAATAAATTACTCCTAAGAGGCTCAAATTTAAGGCTATCACTCTGATATGTAGTAGGATATAGTTATTAACAAGCACTAATTATATGTGGAATTTAGTCCAGTAAAATGGTCTATTGGTGGAGAATAGCCAGAGCATCATATAAGAAATCCACTAATTTTGAATTATATTGACTCCTGAACATGTTACACAGTTATAACTAACTAAAAACTATTCTATATGCCTCCATTTCCAGTATATCTAATTCCCTTACTATTTATCGCCTTTTTTATCCTGTCCTCAGGACTATTCACTGTCAAACAACAAACAGCTGCAATCCTAGAAAGGTTGGGTAAGTTCCACAGTGTAAAGAGCCCAGGGTTACATTTCAAAATTCCAATTATCGACAGAGTCAGAGGACGAATCAATCTGAAGACGCAACAGCTAGATGTGAATGTAGAGACCAAGACCTTCGATGATGTATTCGTCAGAATCAAAGTATCGGTTCAGTTTCTAGTACTCCCTGATGCAGTCTATGATGCTTTCTACAGATTAGAAAATCCGCATGATCAGATTACCTCTTATGTATTCGATGTGGTGAGAGCGGAAGTCCCTAAAATGAGATTGGATGACGTATTCGTCAAAAAAGATGATGTGGCCAATGCCATCAAAAATGAATTACAAGAGGCTATGAATAACTACGGTTATCAGATAGTGAGAGCTCTAGTAACGGATATAGATCCTGACCAGCAAGTAAAAGAAGCAATGAATAGGATTAATGCCGCTGAAAGAGAAAAGATAGCCGCAGAGTATGAAGGAGAAGCTGAAAGAATCCGTATCGTAGCAAAAGCAAAAGCAGAAGCAGAAAGTAAAAGACTACAAGGTCAAGGTATAGCTGACCAAAGAAGAGAGATCGCTAAAGGACTAGAAGAAAGTGTAGAGGTTCTCAACAATGTCGGTATTAATAGCCAAGAGGCGTCTGCTCTTATAGTAGTCACTCAGCACTATGATACTCTACAATCTATGGGAGAGAATACGAATAGTAATCTGATACTTATGCCTAACTCACCTAATGCAGGCTCTGATATGCTCTCGGAAATGACGACCTCATTTATTGCCTCTCAACAAATCGGAGAAGCGATGAAAGAAAAAAACAAAGAGCTTAAGACTCAGAAGAGACTAAATAGCTAGATATAAAAAGAGGCTGCATTCAAAACTGAATTCAGCCTCTTTTTTTGTAATCAAGATATTCACCAACCTTGAGTCTTGCAATAAGATTGCAGCATTAATCTCTCTTTTCTCCTTTAATGTAGCAAGGCAAAGCAATACCTGGAATGTTGTTATTGAAGACATTTACCTCCCATCGTATTTTGCCATCAGATAGATCTAAGTCATGCATATCTTCGTCAGTAGATCCGCCTTGATGCTTGCCATCTTCATCTATCTCTATAGTGAATCCATTAATAATTATACTGTTCTCACTGAGTGAATCTAAAATCACTTCTACTTCTATCTCCCTAGTAAACATATCATCATCAAAGCCTCTATTAGATTTAGTACAATCATAGATACCAATGAATTCCTCTCGGTAATCATCAAAGCCAGATGAATTATCTCCACAAGCAAACAAGAACAGGGTAAGAACAAACAACAGCTGTTTCATAATAATGATTCTAAAGATTTATAAATAAGTTAGTCTCTCAACTCTCCTTGGATATAGCAAGGCAGTGCAAGTCCCAATGGGAAATAGACATTTACCTCCCATCTTATCTTCCCATCTGCTAGACTCAAATCATAAAAGTCATTGTTCACGGCCGCCCCTTCAAATTCTCCATTTGCATCTAGCTCTACAGATATTCCGTTTATAAGAATGCTATTCTCTGTTGTGGTGTCTAACTCCACTAATACTTCTACCTCGGTGGTAAAGTTATCATCATCAAAGCCTCTATTGGACTTAGTGCAATCATAGGTGCCTATGAATTCTTCACGATAATCATCATAGACTACGGGATCATCTCCGCACGAAAACAAGAATAAGGTAAGGACGAAAAGTAGCTGTTTCATAACTTTTGATTTAGAGATTTGATAATTATAAATCCCTAATGCTGTTAAGGATTTACTCGCTTATACTTTTTCCAGATGCTTTTGAATTTAGATACTAAATGCTTAGTCATTTCCTTGTCTATTTTGATGACTTCATCATCAGTATCTGCATCTTTCCATACAGATAGACAGGCGACTGTATCCTTCCCGTTGGGATTGTAGATCGCTAATTCATTTAAAAATGGATTAAACTCTGAGACAGGCAGAATAAGAAACATCTCATCACTCATGTCTTTCGGTATCGTCTGATCCTTCTGATACTTAGTGATATGCTTGCTTACTGAAGTAGTCGCTGGTACAATATATCGGTACTTTTTACCTTTATGTAAATTGTGTTTTACAATATTCTTGAATACATCATTTTCTGTATCATAAAAAAGGTCCGGTGATACTATCCATACTTCAGATGCTTTCTTCTCCAAGGACAAAAGTTTCTTGAGTTTCATACTTCTCAATTTATTCTGTTTAATTATAAAATTTCTTAATGTGACAAAAATAGACAGTTATTGATAATACTGCGTCAATTTATGTTAACACCACCCAAAATCATTATATCAGCTATCTTAGTGTTTTAATTCAGACCTGCAAAAACTTCATTTTATTGCAAGCTATTCTTAAAGTACTAATTCCTTTATTATTTGGACTTTCTGTCAGTAGCCTTAGTTACTCTCAGCAGTCAGGGATACCACCTCAGTTCCAGAATACTGTTACTACTGAACCCCTATCAGCTAACCAACTAAAGGAAGATACCGTATCCGTAAGTTATTTCACTCTGAGAGATATATCTACTCCAGTACTCTTTAAGGATACGACACTAAGAGACTTTGAGAAATATGCCGAACTAAGATCATTCCAGACTGCCGCCTTGAATCTAGGCAATCTAGGTTCTAGCCACCTACCTATAGTATATAGAGCACGGCAAAACATCTTCACGGATGATGGCTTTCATCAATATGATTTTTATAAAATTAATCTTGATGACTTTAGATATTATAAAACGGGAAAGGCCTTTAATGACTTGTTCTTCACGCCTGTAGACGGTCAGGACAACTTTAAAGTCAACGCGAAGTTCAGTACAAATTTCCAAAATAATCTTAACCTCTCTGTCTATCTAAACCGAATCAGCCAATTAGGTTTTTACAATTCGCAAGCCACTAAATCCACTGCCTTTGGTTTTGGACTATGGAAAAATAATACGGAGAAGAATCATCAACTGTTCTTTACTTTTCTAGCCAACAATCACAATGAGGAACAAAATGGTGGAATCATCGCACCTTCTGAATTTCGTGTAAGAATAACTGAGCCAACTTATCTGAGAAATGCAGATACCAGACATCAAAATTTTCAATACGCCTTAGATAATTTCTTCAACTTCAAAACTCCAAAATACAAAGCACATCATCGCGTACATCTTCAGCACGGTTACTACCACTTTGCTGATGATGATCCGATTACTAGGAATGACACCTTAATCTATACAGATAAGTTTATCACGGATGAAAAAGGTCTCAGATACTTTATGGGCTACTTCAAAGCAAAAAATGATCTCAGTATAAGTCTAGATACCAAAAGATTCGGATTGAAGACTGGTGTCATGCACCAATGGTCTCGGTATACTAGAGACTTAGATATACTGAATATCAACGACGCCTTTGCCTATGCGGAAATAGATCTAGCCCTAAAAAATATAGCACAATTAAAATCTCGAGGTGAATTAGGGATCGGTAGCAACTCTGGAAATATAAGACTCGACAACAAGCTCAGCCTACGGCCTATAAAAGATCTCTCCATAGAAGGAAGATTACAGATATTAAGATATGACCCTAGTGTCATCCACGAAAGTCTGACTATCTCAGAAACCCTAATCTATGAAAATGAATTTTCTAAGATCAATGAATTTCTACTAGGTGGTACTCTGAAATACGACAAGCTAAACTTAGAGCTCGAATTCAATTCTGGTCTCATAGATAATCCTATCTACTATGATACTATCAGGATGCCTTTGCAGAAGGAAGGATCTACAGAGTACGTCCAAGCGATGCTGACTCATAAGTTTTTCTGGCGCTATATAGGTATAGAGAACAGTCTTTGTTATCAGGAATTCACAGATAACGTGTATCTACTACCTGATCTATATAGCATCCACAATATATACGTGCAGATTAGACTGTTTAGAAAAAACTTGTTGACTAGAATTGGAGGGTTATATTACTTTACGAGATTGGATAGAGCCATCGATTACTTCCCTATTACTGGGACTTTCTACCCCTCTACTACTGATATTCCTTCTGGCAGGACCATGAATAATTACCCCTACATGGAAGCCTATGCTAACTTTAAGATTAAGGACTTTAGACTATTTATAAAGGTTGAAAATCTTAATGATCTTATCCAGCCCTTTGATAATGGTATACCTCACTATCAAGTAGTCAATTACCCACAGTTTGATTGGAAACTAAGAATGGGAGTGCGCTGGCTGCTAAAAGGATAAAGCCTATAGGCTATAATTAGGCTCTAGTCTGTGCTCAGCCGTTCCGTACCAAGCATTGATAATATCTATGACTTCCTCTTTTGTATCCACTAGTGGAATTAAGTCCATATCGTTTGGAGAAATATTACCGAACTTATTAAGCAAAGTCTCATTGATCCAATCTTTTAGGCCTGCCCAAAAGTCAGAACCATAAAGTATCACAGGGACTTTAGTAATCTTATTAGTCTGTATTAGTGTGATTGTTTCGAAGAGCTCATCTAAAGTTCCGAATCCACCTGGCATAGCTATCAAGGCCTGCGAATATTTTACAAACATGACTTTTCTTACAAAAAAGTATCTGTGATTGATATGCTTGTCTTTATCTACGAACTCATTACCACCTTGCTCAAAAGGTAACTCGATATTCAGTCCTACCGAAACACCACCTTCTAGATGTGCCCCTTTATTAGCTGCTTCCATAATACCTGGACCACCACCTGAGATAATTCCGAAACCTTCCTTTACAAGGCCTCTTGCAAGATCTACAGTTTCTTCATAATATTTCTGACCGGGCTTAGTTCTTGCCGAACCATAGATAGAAACACAGGGTCCTATTTTATTCAGTCTTTCAAAACCATCAACGAATTCAGCAAGCACCTTGAACATCGTCCAAGAATTCTCACCTTTCATTTCTGTCCACTGTTTCAGATTTGCCATACTTCCTATTACTTATTAACTGTGATTTTGAAGGTCTTTAGTTTTAGAGTATACGACTTATAGGCCTCACGACTCTTGAATATAGCCACTAGCACACTTACTATTAGCGTTAGACTTATGACCATTAAAACTAGCATCCCCTCGAATTCTTATTTTATTAAATCAATTTAGACAGTGACTGCCTTATACTTTTCATATTCCTTCTCTAAGTAATTTCTTAGTTCAGGGAAAGTGCTGTATTTTTCGAAGAGATCTTCTAGACTATTTCTACTATTACTCACAGATACTGCAAAGTCTACAACATCTTTCTTAGTAATCTGCTCCTTACCTAGAATGATTAATCTTTCTACGACATTTCTAAGCTCTCTAATATTTCCAGTCCAGTTTATTTTCTGAAGTTCTTTTACTGCAGCAGCTTCAAAGGCCTTCTCAGGCACCCCATACTCTTTGCAGATCATAGAATTGAAATGATCTACTAATTCTGGAATATCAGATCTTCTATCATTTAGAGAAGGCACTTTCATCACGATTACAGCTAATCTGTGATAGAGATCCTCCCTGAAATTTCCTTTTGCTATTTCCTTTCTTAGATCTTTATTAGTAGCAGATACTATTCTGACGTTGACGGAGATAGACTTATCCCCTCCTACTCTTGTGATTCTACTTTCTTGTAGAGCACGTAGTACTTTGGCTTGAGCACTGAGGCTCATGTCTCCTATCTCATCTAGAAATAAAGTTCCTTTATTAGCTAGTTCGAATTTTCCTGCCTTATCCTTGTAAGCGCCAGTAAACGAGCCCTTTGTATGTCCGAACAGTTCTGATTCTATCAGCTCCGAAGGGATAGCTGCACAGTTTACTTCTACGATAGGTGCATCTTTTCTAGAGCTCTGCTCATGCATCCATCTCGCGACTAATTCCTTACCAGTACCATTGGGACCCTGCACTAATACACGAGCATCAGTAGGGGCTACCTTTTCTATGGTTTCTTTGAGAACATTTATTTCAGGAGATGAACCTACTATTTTAGTAGGCTTATTAGATCTTTTGACTCTTTTCTGAAGTGTCTTCTTCTGCACTATCAATGTAGACTTATCGAGAGCATTTCTAACGGTGATAAGTAACCTATTAAGGTCAGGTGGCTTAGCTATAAAATCAAAGGCCCCTTTCTTCACGGCTTCAACAGCGGTGTCTATATCACCATGTCCACTAATCATAATGACAGGTACGTCAGGCGCAACTTCATTCAGTCTATCCATGACATCCATACCATCCATTTTAGGCATCTTGATATCAAGAATTATAACATCAAACTTGTCTTGTTTTACTTTTACTAAACTTGATAAACCATCTTCGGCCTCTGCCACTTCGTATTTCTCCATTTCCAGGATATCACGAAGCGTTCTTCTTATGGCTTTCTCATCATCAACAATTAAAACTTTGGGCATAGTGTAGTTTACTTTAGTTTCTGCCTAACATATTGTATATCAGACACTTATTTTAGAAATACTAGGTTTAGTATCGTGTAAGCAGGTTATAATCTTAAATAAGAATGCTAAGATATATTAAAAATTATTGTAATGTGTAAATATTTGATTCATAGGGAGCTTGGGGACATAAAATTCTAATATCAAAGTTCTATGAGAGCACATATCTTTAGATGTTGGAGCAACATAATCGTCTTTCCATCCTTGATTTCACCAGTACTTATCATACGGAAAGCTTCTGAAAATAGTAATTCCAATACCTCGATGTTCTCCTGCTCCTCTGCAATTCCTCCACCTTCATTGACCTTCATCTCAGCCTTATACTCAGCTATAAAGAAATAAAGTATTTCTGTCACAGAGCCAGGTGACATATAGGCTTCAAAAACTTTCTGGACCTTTTCTATTTTATACCCTGTCTCCTCCTCGGTTTCCTTTCTAATACAACTTTCTGGATCATCATCATCCAAGAGACCAGCACAAGCTTCTATTAAAAAACCATCCTGATTACCGTTTATAAAAGTGGGAAGTCTAAACTGCCTGGTTAGGACCACTGTTTTTTTATCTGGATTATAAAGTAAGATAACCGCTCCATTACCTCTATCATAAGCTTCTCGAGTATGTGACTCCCATGATCCATCAGCTAACTGAAAATCATAGGTCACCTTATTTAGAAGGAACCAATTATCAGAAAGCAATTCCTTTTTCAGATTTTTAACTCTATTCTGCATCTGGAATTTCTTGTAGTGAATAGAATATTTTTAGCCCTCGCTGTTTGGCAATCTCTACATCTTGATCTGCACCTTTAGACTCTCCCGCAATTCTCAGTACAGCATCACATTTTTCTAATAGTCTATGTGCTGCTGGGTATTGAATTTCATTCCACACCTCATCTCCCATTTCTTTTGATCCTGCTAAATGAGTCAGAGGTAGGGCCACCCACTCTCCTATCATTGGAACATGACCTTTTCTGAAAATGGGCAGAGCCATTGCTTCTAGGTTGTCTAAGTTCTTTTGGATCAAAACGGGATCATCATTAGTCCCACTTCTATAGGGGCCTGCGATAAGTATCATCATAACTTTTTATTTGCGAATAAAAATCATTCTCAGAGAAATGAGAATAAGATACATTAAGAAACTTGGAGGACTGTAACTACTTTTCCTTCGCCCTTATGGTGCTCAGAAACTCAGGGGTAACTCCCAGATAGGAGGCGATATGCTTAAGAGGCACCTTACTTGCCACTAATGGGTATTTACTAACAAAGTCATGATATCTATCTATGGCAGAAAAAGATAAATTCTGAACTGTCCTTAGCTGTTCTCTACTATAGGCATTCTCCATTAGAATTCTAAAAAACTTATTGAACTCCGGTATTTTTTGGTAGAGCTCATCTAGCTTAGTCCTAGATAGGCTCAGGACAATGCTCTCTTCTATTGCTTGAATGCTTACCATAGCAGGTTTCCTAGTTGTAAAACAGTACATATCTGTTATCCACCAATCCTCTTTGGCAAACATAATAGTATGTTCCTTACCGTTAGGACTTATAAAGTAGGCACGAAGAAGACCACTAGTTACGAAGTTGATATTATTACAAGGATGGTTTTCTCTTAGGATGAATTCGTTTCTTTTGACCTCTTGGTGTTCTAGGAGACTGATAAAGTAAGCTTCTTGCTCAGCAGAAAGAACAATATGCTTGGCGATATTAGAGATTATTTTTTCTGTCTGCACTAGTTTGTCTTTTTAGCTGTTACAACTAAGTATTCTCTGTCGCTAGATAAGCCATTAAGCCTACTCCAGTTGATAGTGCCTTCTCATCTATATCGAAAGTAGAAGTATGAACAGGAGAAGTAATGCCTTTACGCTTATTTCCAGTCCCCAATCTGTAAAAGCAAGCGGGCATCATCTGAGAATAATAAGAGAAATCCTCTGCTGTCATTCGCTTGGGAAGCATGACCACATTTTTTTCACCCATATATTCCTTTGCTAGATCTATAGCCCGAAAGGTTAGTGCCTCATTGTTATATAAGGTCGGATAACCATATTTTATATTGACCCTAGCCTTGGCACCATAGGCCTTGGCAATGTTCTTGGCTATTTCTTTGATTCTTTTATGGATGGCTACTCGATTGTCTTCATCCATAGTTCTAAAAGTCCCTATGAAGTGTACCTTCTGAGGAATAACATTAGTCGCTCCACCATCAGACCAAATCTTACCAAAACTCAACACTGTAGGAATTTTCGGATCAGAATATCGACTGACGATTTTATGCAGCGCTGAAATAACTTCTGAGGTCACCAATATTGGGTCAATAAAATTTTCGGGTAGCGCTGCATGACCCCCTTTGCCAGTAATAGTAATATAGAGCTCATCAGCAGAGGCCATATACTCCCCAGGATGAAATCCGACCTTACCCACTTCTAACGGAGGATGTACGTGCTGTCCGAATATTTTAGCTTTAGCTGCAGACTTTATAGCTCCTTCTTTTATCATAATAGAAGCGCCACCTGGATGCTTTTCCTCGCCAGGTTGGAAGATAAAGCGGACTGTTCCTTTGAGTTGACTTTTTAGTTTATTGAGCACTATAGCGGCCCCCAGTACTGAAGTAGTATGCACATCATGTCCGCAGGCATGCATGACTCCTTTGTTCTTTGATTTATAGGGAACCTTATTTTTTTCTAGGATGGGCAGCGCATCCATATCTCCTCTTAGATATAATAAACCTCCTTTTTTAGCACCTTTTATTTCAGCGACGATACCATACTTGCAGTAGCCGCTTGTGTACTTAATTTTGTGCTTTGCCAGCATAGACTGCACATAAGCTGAAGTCTCTTTTTCTTCAAAAGACAACTCAGGATGGGCATGCAGATGTCTTCTGATTTGAATGAAGTCATCTATATTCTTTTCGACTTCTTTCTTTATGCTATTCACTAATGCCATAATATTCTATCTAAAAAACTTTTGTATCAATGTGGCTAATTCCAACCAAGTACTATAGTTGCGAGCATACCATAGATTCTCCTTATGAAGATCTTCTTTGGATTCGCCTATATTATTACCGTGAGTCATAACTGCCTTTGCGATTTTTGGTAACTCGAATATCCTCTCATCGCCTCTGTGGTACCCTATCCACGTGTTCTTGCCCAAAAGCACTTTGACTAGGCCGCTAAAAATCACTCCACGATTAGAGGAAAGAAGCAGTACTAGTGGGAAAGCCAATACTGCTACAATACAGAATAGCACATCCAAAATTCTTTTGGTCCTCCTATGAAAGGGTTCTGAAATTTTAAAACTCAAATCCAAGGTATACCACTCACCTACTCTCTCTTTAGATGCACTGCCTAAGATAGTCGTATTATCATTATTAGCGACTTTGAATGAAACTTGGTTTCCTGCTGCAGACATGGACTTAAATATTTCTGCCGTACTAAGATCGCTACTGCAGAAGATCAGCTCATTGATTTTTCTAGAACTAGTAATATCCTTTACACTTTTCAATGAACCCAATTCAGCACCCTTATTACTAGGGTCAATACGACCGACTAAGGAGCCAGGTCCAGAAAACTTATGGACGATTTCAGCTATCCGAGCATAGGAATTCTTATCTCCTACTATTGCTACTCGCTTCCCATCATCTATATTGAAACTAAAAGTCTTTGCTGAGAGATAATTATAAATACTCCTGCTTAGGTACAAGACCACAGGAGACAGCAATAGAGTCAGCAATAAGATAATTCTAGAAAATCGAAATTCTAACGGCAATAGACTATATATAGATAGTGTCAAGAATCCACTTGCCACAAATCCATAGATCAGATGCTTAACATTATGTCTATGATCATACTGCCCGAAAAGGTAGTAGCTAAAAAGAATGACACTTACAAGAACAACATAGATTTTATTGAAAGAACTTAAGTCATAATACTGCGGTTGCTCGTAATAATATGTGGCCCATAGTTTCTGTATTAAATGTGCGACAACAAACAACAAAATAAAATCCAATAAGGGTCTTAGGGCCGATGCAAAAAGTTTCTTCATAACGGCTGTGACGCCTGCGGCCAAGATCCCCAAATTAAGTATCCAGGACCAGAGAAAAGAACCAGAAGCATTGCGCTTCTGTGCATAGATACTCATGGAGCCATAAAAACTCTTGAGATATCTGGAAGTGAGTTTCTTGGTGCTCTCGCCTTTAAAATGGATGATCTGAGTATCGGGCAGATAAATCAGCTTATGTCCCGATTGCTTGATCTGAAAAGAAAGCTCTATATCCTCCCCATACATAAAATAGTCCTCGTCGAATCCGCCTATCTCTTTCAGCAGGGCAGTTTTACAAAACATAAAAGCGCCTGTGAGCACATCGACTTCATTTACCACATCAGGATTAAGATGTCCTAAGTAATAGTGGTTCAAAATTTTAGAACTAGGAAAAATCTTAGCCAGTCCTGACATTTTAAATAAAGCACTCAGTGGTGTCGGAAATCCCCGTTTTGATTCTGGCAGGTAGTTTCCACTACCATCCACCATTCTAACCCCGACAGCACCGATGGAGCTATCCTCTTCCATAAGGGCATAACAGCGCTCCAGGGTATCTTCCTGCAGAATGGTATCTGGATTTAATATCAAAGTGTAGGCTTGTGTAGCCAGAGCTATCCCTTGGTTATTAGCCTTGGAGAAACCTACATTTTCTTGATTGGCGATAAGCTGTACCTCAGAGAAGTCATTCTTTATCATCTCTATAGATCCATCCTTAGAATCATTATCTACAACGATGACTTCCAGCTCCTGAGTAAAGTTGGTCTTATAGATGGACTGTAGGCACTGCCTCAGAAAGTACTTTACATTATAGTTTACTATGATTATAGAGAGGCCTGACATGGTCTTATAGAATGATTATAACCTTACGGTGTCAGAGATAATTGTGTAATACACTTAAAATCACCACGTTGTATGAATGAGCGATAGTCCATATGGTGTGAAAATAACCATACCATAGTAGCCAAACTAGCTAATGGCTCTAAATAGTTACCTCTTTATTATAATCTACTCGACTATGGATGGAGCGGCCTAGAGTCAACTCATCTGCATATTCTAGTTCCCCACCAAAGGCCACACCTCTAGCGATGGTACTTATCTTCAGATTTATACCATCAAGAACCTTAGAGATATAATATATCGTTGTATCCCCTTCGATAGATGGACTTACGGCCATAATAAGCTCTTCTACCTCCATTTCTTTGACTCTACTGACTAGAGATGAAATATATAGATCTTCTGGCCCTATGCCTTCTAGGGGAGAAATGACACCACCAAGAACATGATAAACTCCACTAAATTGCTGTGTATTTTCGATAGCCATGACATCTTTAGCAGAACCTACCACACAAATCAGTCTCTTATTACGGCTAGGATCCTCGCAGATATTACAGATATCATGGTCGCTGTAGTTATGACAACTCTGACACATCTTGAGATTAGTATCTAGAGCCTCTAGTGCTTTTATCAGTTTTTTTGTCTTATCTGTCTGAGAACCAGCTAGATGGAGCACTAATCTTAAAGCTGTTTTCTTGCCTATACTAGGCAAGGCGCTCATAGCAACCACGGCATCCTCTAGAATCTTGGAAGAAAAATTCATATTAGCAAAAATAGTCAATAATGGTTTTATGCTAATAACTCTCGTTGTTATCTATATGATGTTTATTTTTGGTCACTTAAATCAAGAAAATGGCTGAAGTAATCAGAATGCCTCGTCTTAGTGACACTATGGAAGAAGGCAATATAGTAGGATGGCAAAAGAAAGTAGGAGATAAAGTCTCCCCTGGTGATATATTGGCTGAAGTAGAAACGGATAAGGCGACGATGGAATTAGAAAGCTTCAATGAAGGTTTCCTATTGCATATAGGTGTTCCTGAAGGTCCAGTAGCAGTAGAAGGAGTTATTGCAATCATAGGAGACGAAGGAGAGGACATCGCAAGTTTACTAAAGGAAATAGAAGCTGAGAAAGCTGCTCCAGCTAAGGAAGAAGTGAAAGAAGAAGCTCCAGCACCTGTGGCTAAAGCCGCAACGCCTGCAGCAGCTCCGGCACCACCAAAACCTACACCTGCTCCGGCTGCGCAAGTTGTAACACATGATCAAAGTAGAATCTTCGCTTCTCCCCTGGCAAAGAAGATGTCTAAGGAAGCAGGAATAGATATCAATAGAATCAGTGGCTCTGGAGAAAACGGCAGAATCGTCAAGCGAGATGTAGAAGCAGCAATTTCTGGTGGTACCGCAATGGGTACAGCTTATGTCCCAGGTGCTCTTGCTCAGGCAAGCTATGATCCTAGTATCTATGGTGACAAGCCAGTCTCTCAGATGAGAAAAGTTATAGCAAAGAGACTAGGAGAAAGTAAATTCTCTGCTCCTCATTTCTACCTGACGATGGAGATGAATATGGATAAAATGATCTCGGCGAGAGAAGCTATCAATGAAGAGTCTCCGATCAGAATCTCTTTCAATGATCTAATAGTCAAAGCTTCTGCAGCATCACTCAGAAAGCATCCTGAAATCAATGCTTCATGGTTCGGTGATAAAATCACATATCATGAAGACATCAACATAGGTGTAGCTGTAGCGATAGACGAAGGCCTTATGGTTCCTGTCATCAAGAATGCAGATAGAAAAACCTTAGTAGCTATAAAATCAGAAATTAAAGATCTGGCTGGAAAAGCAAAGTCAAGAAAAATCAGTCCTGAAGAAATGTCTGGTAATACCTTTACTATCAGTAATCTAGGGATGTTTGATATAGATGAGTTTACAGCTATTATCAATCCGCCAGATGCTTGCATCCTTGCAGTAGGATCTATCGTAGAAAAGCCTATCGTAAAAGATGGGGCTATTGCTATCGGTAATATAATGAAGGTCACTCTGTCTTGCGATCATAGAATAGTAGACGGTGCTAAAGGAGCAGCCTTCTTACAGACCCTAAAGAGTCACATAGAGAATCCAGTTAAACTTTGGTTTACTGGGAGATAAGTGAGATATCAAACACATTGGTGAACCAATTGACAAATGAATCAGCCTAAGAGCTTTTACCATTAAAATAGTTTGCAGTAACTGCTTGACCTAATGGCATCCCAGGCTTTGATTGTAATGCTAAATATGAATAGACGTAAGCTTTTTGTTTTTCACTATCACTAATTGCATTATTAAATTTGCTATTATATTTCTCAACTACTTCTTTCACATACTCTAACTTTTTCTTATTCTCTGTAGGAATTATCCTTTCAAGAAAATGTTCCAAATATCCACTTGATTTATTATCAGGCATAATCCAAATTCCTATTTTTCTACCTGTTGAATCAGTAATCGAAATTCCATTATTATTTACATTTGGTGGTTCTATTTTACTATCATAGGCCACAAGAATATCCTTGTAAGCTTGATACCGTCTATTCGGACCGATCTGATTTGCATCTAGAACAATTCCAATATTATTGTAAACAGAATTCTCTAAGGCTGCTTTGAATAAAGTTGGTATTCTCTCTACTGATTTGGCCTTCTTATAAAAGTCTCTTATGGTTTCTTCTGAAAAACTATTGGGAAACCCAAAGCCTCTTTTTTTAAGAATACTTGAAATAACATGGCTGTCATTTCCCTCAACTATGCAAATTTGATCCATTATCTCAATTCCATATTCGCATCAAGGATAGTATCTACTTCATTGTAATGATATGCTACAGCCTCTATTTCTCCATCTTTCCTATTCTTTTGCAATCGTAATATGTTAACCATTCCTTTAGTCGTTTCAGTCTCAGAAGCTACATTTCGGAAGGTTCTAATAGCGTCACTACTGTGGGTCGTTGCAAAAATTTGAATATTCCATTTCTCAGAGTACCTGAAAATTATTTCCCAAAGTTGACTAAGCACAGTGTGATGTAATCCAGTTTCAATTTCATCTATCAAGAGAATTTTGTTCTTTGATGAAGCTAAAGCCATTGCTATTGATACAATTCTTTTCATCCCATCACCCAGCCTCCTTATATTGACTGGCTTATCTTCCCCTTCAAGTCTTATTAGAACTCCATTAGAAGTTATATTAAGTTTCAAGAAATTCTCTTGAATGGAATTCTTTATAACTGAAAAAACATCATCTTCTGTTGGTGTTAATGCAATCTTGGACCACTGTTCTTCCAATCGATTTTCATCAAATCCAAATGATAAATAATCAAGTTTTTTATCGGGATGCTTTCTATTATAACCAAAGCCCAATTTTGAAATAAACTCATCAATTTTGTACACGTCGACTGATGTGTTTACATGAGCTAACGTTTTTAGCGTCAAGTTATTTATACTGAGTATCAAATCTGATTCAAACTCATTAACAGAATTATAAAGAGAATAAAGATTCTCATGCTCTTCAAGTCTGATTCCTCTATTGTAAAGGATATCATAGATGACTGCGGAATCAAAGCTTGATTTATATGCTCTAATCGCCTCTAGGAAAGCAGTCTTCCCAGTATTATTTCTACCAGTTATCAGGTTGACTTTCTTTAAGTCTTCAACTTTCAGATGCTTGAACGCTAAAAAATTCTTTATTTCTAATCTACTAATCAAATCTAGTTCGAGTCTTTTCTTATCTGATAATATACGTAAATAACAAAAACCATACAAAAAAAAGCGGTGAAATGAATCACCGCTTTTTTTTATTGACATTGTTTTTATCCTTTCTCTGACTAGTAGCCAGAAGATTTATTTCCATTATAGTAATCACTCTTAGCAGGAGTATAGCCTGAGGATGATCCATCTGTAGGCGTAAAGCCATCCGGTTCTGCCATATCAAAATCACTGCCTTCACATGTTCTGAACTCTACTCTTCTATTCATGAAGTGATGTGCTTCACTATTGGGAGAAGCAACCATAGGGTTTTCTTCACCGCCGTACATAAGCTTGATTCTGCTTCTATCGATTGCATAGTTATCTACTAGATAATCTACTGCTGATCTTGCTCTCTTGTAAGAAAGTACTCTATTGTAATCGCTAGAGTTTCTAGAATCCGTATGTCCTTGCGCAACTACGCATACTTCTGGACACTTCTTCATTACTTGAGCTACATTATGTAGGTGAGAAAAGTATTCTGGCTTGATAGATGATTTATTTAAATCATAATGAATCATAGGTAAGAACCATTCTCCACATCCAGATCTTACTGAAGAATAGCTGCCACCAGAACCTGATGATCCTGATGAACCTGATGATACCGTCTTAGTTACTGGAACCATAACTGTTTTGGTAGTAGTCGTTCCATCTGGATTCGTTATAGTCTGAGTCTGTGGCTCCTGCACAGTAATTGTTCTAGTTGCTCCACCAATGCCACCTCCACCTCCAGCAGCTGCGGCAGCCGCAATCTCTTCTTTCATAGAAGCTGTTCTCTGATCTATCAGCTGATTGATACTTTCTTCATCAGCACAACATTCTTCTTCGCACTGAGCGACACCTAGTTCGTCTATAGGACAACCTGGTCTAGAATACGGCTCTTTGTCCTCACAGTCTACGATACCGTCACCATCACTATCTAGTAAGACACCTCTTGTATCTACTGGACAATCTTCAGGCGTATCTAACTCTTGGTCTACTATATCTAGTACGCCATCGTTATCTTCATCTGTAAGGTCTAATGCTGGTTGTGACTTTAGATCAGCGATATCATTGAAAGCTGCATCATAAGGATTTAGCCAATATAGTGGCTCCGTTACTTTATCAAAGTTTCCAAGGTTTACACCTATTCTAACGCTAGTATAATGTGCTATATCTACGTTATTCGTTTGATCTTCAGCTGTTCTCCACTTGATACCATCTAGATAATCGTTATCTGATAAGAATACTTGATGTTCGATACCTATATTTAATCTTTTATTGATCTTTCTTGAGATTCCCATAGAAGGAACGAAGATGGCGTGGATATTAAAATCATCACCTACTCTGAAGATACCTGTCTTCTTAAAGCCATCACTTTCATAGATACCATCGTATATATTTTCTAGATCAGCTTCGATTTGATCTCTTCCTACCTTAGTATTGAACTTATCTAGATCCCAATCAGTCTGCTCTATGAGATTCTGATAAGGTTCTGCACCATTAAGTAAATCTAGTTTTGTCTGGTGATGATCTAGTCCGATACCAATAGCTCCATACCAGTTCCATTTATTTCTTTCCTTGTGGAAGAGTAAATTTCCAATATTAAATACTACGGCAAGATCTCCAGAGATATAAGTTGTCTTGTGGCTAGGAAACCAATGACCGGGACCATCTATAGTAGGATCATATGGATCAAAAGTTTCTTCTACCAAACCTCCACCTAAATTAAAGTGATAATAAGGTTGGCTTTCTATCCCTTTTGCTACACCGTAAAAGAGAGAACCTCTCAGTGAGAAAACATAATTAATGGCTTTTCTAAGATGCAGACCTGCACCCCATCCACCTGGTATTTTTCTATCTACATCACCATCGATGAAGAAATGTCCACCGTGTAATCCTACTTCCCAAGAGTTCTTAGGTCTAGAGTTATACTTGTACTCACCCATTCTCCAGCTTTTATTCTGCTCTGGGTCTGCAGTCATATCATCAGATACATATGGAGTCTTCCACGTATCCTTGTAGTCGTTTTCACTTGGATCAGAAACTGTCTGAGTTTCTGGCTCAGCTTCAATCTCTATAGTGGGCTCTATTTCTTCGATTTGTGAAAAAAGAGCACCAGAAACAAATAATCCTAGTAAAAGGAAAACTGTAGTCAACTTATTTATCATAAGGTAAAAATTAGGTTAATCATAATTGCTGCACTAGCTAAAAGGCTCAGTATCATTCGTTTATGTTGCCTAGGTAATGGAAATCTCTCAGTCAGATATCCCAATACAAGGCGAATTTACGTATATATTATAAATAATAGTAATATTTAAAACTTTTATTTTCAGTCTATAGTAAATTTGCATTATTCATAATATGTAATATATATTTCCATTTTATTTATAATGACAATGCCCGTAAACTGGTTACATAACAACAAACACCTATTAACTGAAGCTCTTTCAGAGAGTCCAATTATTAGACGATTCAGTACTGATTGCGAAGAAAAAGGAGAGGATTCTTATGATATCATTGCTACTAACCAGCTGAACGCCAATCAATTGCTCAATTCTTTCTCAATATTAGAAGATGCCTTTCAAAATCTGCAAATCAGATTCGGTTGGATAGATAAGGAAGGTATGGATATCAATCTGGGGATTAATCCAGAGCGGTCTATAATAGTGGGGCAAGATATAGAGATAAAGGGTTTTATGAAAATTCCAGTAGTTAAAACCCTGAATATGTCAAATACTGCACGAAATAATAGCTTGTATCTAGGATATCAGCGGCATATGGCGCGGCACAATAACCCTTATTCTGTTTCTCTTGGAGAAATGAAAGAAGATTTATCTGAATCTGAGACCATGGTCAGGTCTGCAGAATGTCTTCATTTCTGCTTGGATGTCATGAAAAAAGAGGACAGTGGAAACTGCAATAGTCATTCAGTAGGTCTTGACATCTTCACATGTTGTAGCCTATTCAGACTAGCTGGGATGTCTAAAGCTTTGAAACTATTTTGTATAAATACTAACAATGATCAGATCAATGAGAAATCAGCTGATGCTATTACTCTAATGATTTGGTACTTCTTAGAAGGTCTAATTAATAAAAACATAGAAACTATGAAACAAAAAGAAAATGACATTTTCCTTGTCTCATCTGAGCTATATGATGAGCCAATCAAATTTGTAGTCGGTCACAAAACTGGAAGATGGTGGTATCAACATCCATCAACGAAAGAATATGTTCCATGTTCCGATAAAGATTACAAGGCTATTTCTGTAGGAAACTTGCCTGATTCTATTGTGTCTCTTCAGAACTAGACTCTAGAAAATAAAGTCCAGTAGCTTTTCGAGTTTTATAGATCGGGAAGCCTTGATAAGACAATCAGAATCTTTTATCAATGTCAAAATCTCCTCTGGGGATTTTGACATTGTTTCTACATCGCTGTACTGTACAAACTGCTTGTCCTTATCTGCAGCTGCAAAATCTCTTCCTACTAGAATTACTGATTTCCAGTCATACTGCTGTACCAGATCTAGAATTTCTTTGTGCATCTTAACGGACTCTGCACCCAACTCTTTCATATCTCCGAGTATCAAAACCTTTGCTTTTTCAGAAGCTTGCTTGGCTAGACTGATGATACTATGACGCATACTGGTAGGATTAGCATTATAAGCGTCCATGACTATTCTCAGACCGTCTCGTTCTATGAGCTGAGACCTATTATTTTCGGGCTGATAACCTGCTATTGCTGATAACATAGCAGAAGTAGCTATTCCAAAATAATCTCCTACTGTCAGGGCTGCAAGCATATTGGCTCGATTATATGCACCTACAAATCGGGTTGGTATCAGTGCTTCCTTGCTATCCTTAGGACCGATAGACAGACAGATAGAAGAAGCATCCACTACGATATCTTTTCTATAGGGCACTGCTCTTATTTCATTTGGTAAGAGTTCTTTCAGCACCATATCCTCACTATTATAGAACACTAGGTTTCCTTTGCCCTTTATGTATCTATATAATTCTGATTTTGCAATTTTGACGCCTTCATATGAACCAAAGCCTTCTATATGTGCCATACCTATATTAGTAATAAGTCCATACTCTGGACAGGCGAGCTCAGATAGAAACTTTATTTCTCCTATATGATTGGCACCCATTTCCACTACTAGAAATTCAATATCAGAACCTACCTCCAGCAGGGTCAGGGGAACACCTATATGATTATTAAAATTTCCTCTTGTTGCATGGACTTTATACTTGAGAGATAGTACTGAGGTCAGCAGTTCTTTGGTGGTAGTCTTACCGTTTGAGCCTGTAATACCTAGTACAGGAATATCTAAGCTCTTTCTATGGTACAGTGCTAATTCTTGGAGAGCGAGCAACACATCTTCGAAATAGAAACACTGCTTAGATTTTAGTGATTTATCACTCACTACAGCATACTTAGCGCCCTTATCGAGTGCCTGCTGTGCATATTGATTACCATCAAAATTTTCGCCGCTCAGGGCAAAGAATATCTGGTCTGGTCTAACGGTTCTAGAATCTGTGCTTACTCCTGCACTGTCTAGATAATAGGTATGTAGTTCGGAAATTTTCATAATTAAAAAAAAAGGCTTTTATCGAGTAGATAAAAGCCTTTTTTGAAAACTGAATTTATAAATATAATTACTTATATCTTCTCTTTACGGTCTTGCCTTTCTCTTTGAAATCGATACCTCCTGTATCTTCATTTCCAGTTTCTCCTCCTACTCTTATCATAGCACATCTGAAACCTGTTTTGTTATCCGCTTTATCTTGATCCTTGAATCTTCTTGTACCTGGTTGCAACCAATACAATCTATCTCCCCAAGATCCTCCTTTGATAACTCTAGCTTTGTCAGAGATTAATGACCAGTCGCCATAGCCATAATTTACGATTTCTTCATTGTCTCCATCCCCGTATCCTCTAACATCACCTTTTCTATAGTTTTCTCTGATACCTAAAGTATCATCCTCCACAGTCTTGTATCTCAGTCTACCCATAGAATCCTTTTCTACTGGTCTGCCTTCTTCATCTAGAATCGCTTCTTTAAAGACATTTCCTCTGAATGGATTTAAATCATGATTCTCAGCATCAGAAAGATCAGAACTTGTCAATGCTCTATATACATCTTGAGTCCACTCATTCACGTTACCAGCCATGTTATATAACCCAAAGTCATTAGGAATAAACTTTCTTACAGGAGCTGGTCCAGAAGCTTTATCATTCAGACTTCCTGCCATACCCATATAATCACCACGTCCTCTTTTGAAGTTCGCTTGTAGGTTTCCTTGATTCTTATTGTGCTTTTGATATCTCGGTGTATTACCATTCCATGGGAAGTATCTTCTTTCCATGATGTTTTCATCACCTGTTTCTGGCTGATTTCCTTGGAGTGCCAGCGCTGCATACTCCCATTCTGCCTCAGTAGGTAATCTATAATCAGGTAGCATAATACCATCTTCAAATCTTACAGGTCTTTCTCCACCTGTAGCCTTATCTTCAAGATTCTTTCTGACACTACCTTGGTACTGACCTGCTAGATAAGCTTCAGTATCAAAAGACTCACTATCCATCTGCTCAGAAGAGTTAGGATTAAGAACGCCTCTTTCTATAAGAAGCATCTCATTTACTCTATTACTTCTCCAAGCACAGAAATCTTGACATTGATCCCAAGTCACACCGACTACCGGATAATCATCATAAGATGGATGTCTGTAGTACGTTCTGATATAAGGCTCGTTATACGCTAGCTCCTCTCTCCATACTAAAGTATCAGGAAGAAGGTCTATCCATATTTGTGGGTAAGATTGGTATGTTTTCTTTGTCCAGAATTCATATTCTTTCCAGTTGATGTTACTGACTTCTGTTTCATCCATGTAAAATGAAGAAACTGTAACTCTTCTAGGTATATTATTCCAGTCATAGGTGACATCTTGATTTGTCAGACCCATATTGAAAGTACCACCTTCTATGAGGACTAGATTAGGTCCATTGACCTGACCTTCGTAGTCTAGCTTCTCAAAACCTCCATAGTCTTGATTACCATATTCCCATCCTGTTGCAGAAGATAATTCACCTGATCCTCCTGACGAACTGTCACCCCTTTTACAAGAAGTGGTCGCGAGAGAGAGTACCAAGCTTAAGAATAATAATGATTTTATGCCCTTTGTCATTATTAACTGATTTAGTTTACTTTATTAAAAACATGAAGATATCAAATTATTTCATCTCTCATGCATGTATTCATTCTAAAAAAAGCTGATTTTCCGTTCATTTTTCGATAAAAAAAGAACTCTTATTAGCCTTCTACTTTATAGTCACAAACTGTTCCGAAAATTATCTAAATAGGCTAAAACAGTCATTCAGTTTGGATACTTTCTTCTCTAAGGCTTTTAATCCGAAAGAAATACTGAGTTCATGGCTCCCAGCAGTGGACGAAAGACCTAGATTAGATAGAGTTAAATCATAACTATAGCCAATTTTCAGATTATTGACATTTACTCCAAAGGAAAAAATGACAGCATCAAGATTTTTCAAAGTATGTCTTAACCAAATTCCGCCGAAGACGCTATCTTTCTGAAGGTAGGCGCCTAAATTGATCAAATCAAAGCCACTTTGCCTTGCATACAGAATGCTCGGAGATATAAACGTGGTAGGTACTCCCTTATTGTCCTCCATCAGCGTCCATTGTAAGCCAGCATGCGCTGAAACAAAGAACGGTAAGGCATTCTTAGGATCTTCTGGACCTCCGACTCCGAATCCATAAGCTGGACTATTGATATGAAAAGCACTGACGCCAAAAAAGTATCGGGGATTATAGACTAAAAAGCCCATATCTATATCAAAATACGAGTTGGTCAATGTTGTAGGTCGTACTTCAGAGGAGATATTTGGAGTTCCTGTCTGACTTAAAGGCCCAGTAACTGGATCTAATTGGTCAAAAAACACCAATCTATCCCAGTCCAAGCGATTCTGCGAAAACTTACTTCCTACCCCGAATTTTAACTGCCAATCGTCTCTAAAGCGCAAATTGTAGGCGACGATAGCTTTACCACTCGTCTGTCTGAGAGTCCCATTCCCTTGATCATCTGAGAGTAATATCAGTCCAGCAGATAGGTTTTTAGAAGGAAAGTATTGATCATAGGTCAAAGCGTAGCTTTCATATACATTCGTCAGGCCTGGCCATTGAAGACGATAGTTCGCAGCAAATCTTGGATAGGCCACCGTTCCAGCAAAAGCTGAATTAAAATGTACAGGATTACTGTAATATTGACTGAAGACGAGGTCTTGGGCACTCAAACTTGTGCACATCAACAAAAACAAGGTATAATATGTTAGAGCTTTGTAGATTCTCATTCCAGAAGACAATTGTCGCCTTTAAAGTATTATAATAATCAATTTCGAGCTATAAATATTGTTCGAGCAATTTAGGGCTTAACTTCACGTTCCTATTACGAAACTAAGTAAGATCAATTAAATGCAGCGCACTTATCAAATTCTATTTGTCCTAAGCCTGATAATATACACTTCCATTTCGTATGGCCAAGGGACGACACAATCGATTTTCTCTGAAGGTGTAATAACTAAACTCACCATTCCTCAGACTGGCCTCTATAAAATATCCTATGAGGAACTTAAAGACAATACAGCTATAGATGTCGATAATATCAATCCAAACAACATCCATATTTATGGCAACAGAGGTGGATTATTACCACTGCCCAATGATGTAGCTCGTGCTGATGATTTAATAGAAAACAGAATCTTCCTCAGTGGGAGTACTGACAACAGTTTTGATCCAGGAGATTATATTCTTTTCTATGCAGAAGGAGGAGACAGAGTAAACACCGAAACTGGTGCCTTTGCTTATGAGAAGAACGTCTATGACTATAATAACTACTATTACATAAAAGTCAATGACTCTAGAGGGTTAAGAATAGATCAGGTAGCTTCTACTCCTGTAGCTAGCTATAGAAACTATACTGAACGACTGATTAGACATGAAGAGGACAGATTGAACTTGCTCGGTCAGTTTGGTAGTACTCAGGGCTCTGGCAAGCAGTGGTTTGGAGAAACATTTACTAATAATAGAGAGCAAAGCTTTTCAGAATCCTTCCGACTCAATAATCCAGTAGCCAATCAAGAGGCTCAAATCAAATTACGATTTGCTGGCAGAAGCTCTGCCGCAGGTACTGTACGACTCTTTGTAAACAATGATGTATTCAGTTCAAATACCATATCTGTCAATCTTGGAAATATCGAAGGGAACTATGCCTCTGTAGCTAATATCTCTCAGGTAGTGAACCTAAGTGAGAGTCCTGAAATTACCGTGAGCTATCAAAATAGTGGCAGTAACAGTGAGGCTTGGCTGGACTATATACAAATGATCGTCAAAGAAGAAATATCTATCAGTAATTCTCCAAGTATTATATACAATGCTCAAGACGCCAATGAAGCCATGATAGGGTATGAATTTCCATACAGCAGTAACGGATTGAAAATATGGGACGTTAGCTCTCTTTCAGATATCAGTGCCATTGAATACAACAGTTCTAATGGCAATGTGTCATTTGGAGTGAATAATGATTTCAAAACAAAAACGTTTGTTGCCTTCGAAGAGAGTGGGACTTTCTTATCCCCGACTTTCTCAGAGACTGTTCCCAATCAAAACTTACATGGAATCGAAAGAGCCGATCTCATAATTGTATATCATCCAAATTTCAAAGCAAGTGCAGAAAAACTTGCTGATCACAGAAGAACGCAGGACAACCTCATAGTAGAGACCATTGAAATCCAACAAGTGTATAATGAGTTTGCCGGTGGAAAACAAGATCCTGTCGCAATGAGAGATTTCTTTAGACTAATACATCTCCGCGATAATAATTTCAAATATGTGGTTCTCTTAGGGGATGCCTCCTATGATTACAAAGGTCTCGTCGTGAATCTTCCCAATCAGAATTTCGTACCGACTTACGAAACAGATGAATCTCTTAACGGAGTGGACGCCTATCCTTCTGATGATTTCTTCGCCTTACTTTCTGAAGATGAAGGTGGAGACAGATTAAGTGGGGATATAGATATAGGCATAGGTCGAATTCCTGCCAAGGACGCTGATGAGGCCATGGGAGTAGTAGAAAAAATCATAAGCTACGATACCAATCCTAATCGCTTCGGTGACTGGAGAACAGTACTAGGATTTTCGGCAGACGATGTAGATGCTAGCTGGGATACGGTGCACCTTAGAGATTCGGATAACATTGCTCGTCAGACAGAAGAAAGTCACCCTTGCCTCTTGCAGAAAAAAGTATATTTTGACTCCTACAAGCAGGAAGCAACTCCGGGAGGCTCTAGGTATCCTGATGCCAATAAAGCCATCAATGACAATATCTTCAAAGGACAACTGGTCTACAACTACCTGGGTCATGGTGGACCGAAAGGACTATCCCAAGAAAGAGTATTACAGATCGCAGATATACGTAGCTGGACCAACATGGACAAACTACCGATATTCATAACTGCTACTTGTTCATTTACAGGATTTGATGAGCCTAATTTTGTCTCTGCAGGTGAGCACCTTATACTTAATCCTAATGGTGGTGCAGTCGCTTTATTTACCACAGTACGATCGGTATATGCTAGTCAAAATTTTGATCTAACAGAAGGCATATTCAAGGAAATATTCTTAAGGACTGAAGGACTCCCATCCAGGCTAGGAGACATCATAGTAAAATCAAAAAATTCAGGCCGAAGCTCTGCGAGAGAAAACACAAGAAAGTTTTTACTTATGGGAGATCCATGTATGAGGATAGCACTTCCACAGCACAAAGCAGAAATAACGGAATACAATAATGTACAAATCCAAGGAGGCCAGCAAGACACCTTAGGCGCTCTCGGAAGGGCAACTTTCGGTGGAAGAATCACCAGTCATAAAGACGGTACCTTAGTTTCTGATTTTAACGGAGAGGTAGACATAACAATTTTTGATAAGCCTAGTACACTTTATACTCTCACCAATGACAACAATGGATCACCCATTCCATTCGATGTGAAAAAGAATGTACTATATAGAGGTAGTGCGACTGTCACGAATGGCACTTTCTCTGTAGATGTCATCCTCCCTATGGATATTAATTATGAATTCGGCAAAGGCTACATACACCTGTATGCGTTAAGCAATAATGAAGTAGATGCTGCGGGCTGCTACCAAGATCTAGTTATAGGAGGAACCTCTTCATCAGTAATAGAAGACAATGAAGGTCCAGAAGTCAATATCTTCTTTAATGATAGAACTTTCGAATTCGGTGGTAGCACAACCAAAGAACCTTTGCTCCTTGTGGACCTAGCAGATGAAAACGGTATCAACTTAAGTAGTACGAGTATAGGGCATGACATCACGGCTGTGCTCGAAGACCAAAACGGAGATAAGATTGTACTTAATGACTTTTACGAACCTACACCTAACAAAGTAGGTGAAGGAACTGTAAGCTATCAGATGCCGAAACTGGAGCCAGGTCCGCACAAGATCTATATCAAGGCCTGGGACATACTCAATAATTCTACAGAAGAAGTTATGGAATTTGTGGTACAAGAATGTGAGGATGGCGCGATTACTAATATCTATAACTATCCTAATCCTTTCTCCACCTATACAGAGTTTGCTTTTAACCACGATTTAGTGAACACTGAGCTAGATATTGTCATCAACATCTATACTGTATCAGGTAAGCTGGTCAAGAGTATTACTGACAATAGATTTTCATCTGGGACTCTGATTAGTGACTTGTCTTGGGATGCAAGAGATGATTATGGCAACAAATTGGCAAAAGGAATATATCTGTATAAAATAAATCTATATTCCTCACAGTTAAATCTCCGTCGAGAAAGCGATTTCTCAAAACTTGTGATCTTAAATTAAATAATTTTATAATGTATTA
Organism: uncultured Saprospiraceae bacterium; assembly: GCA_937921825.1. Classification (GTDB taxonomy): domain Bacteria; phylum Bacteroidota; class Bacteroidia; order Chitinophagales; family Saprospiraceae; genus RFSX01. The sequence continues at coordinate 22,256 of CAKZVK010000036.1, read as the reverse complement.
TCTTTGTGCCTTTATATAGGCCCAAATATTCGAAGAACTTACTTTAAATAAAGTCCAACATCTAGATAAAACCTAGTGCTCTGTTGGATTGCAATAGAAAAATAACATGAGATATTCAATTTTGCTTATTACAGCTTTACTTTGCTTAACATCTATAAATCAAGGAGTTGCGCAAGCTTACAATCCAGTAAAAGGCTGTATTACAGATAGCAATGGTGATTGCCTCCCGACTACCATTTTATCAGCTGTGCCATTCTTAAGAATAGCACCAGATGCTAGAAGTGGTGCCTTAGGTGATTCGGGTATAGCCACTTCTCCAGATCAGAATTCAATGCATTTTAACTCCTCTAAGCTGGCTTTTATAGACAAAGACATGAGTTTTTCTGCTTCATATACACCATGGTTGAGAAACCTAGGGTTAAGAGATGTATACCTCGCTTACCTCTCAGGTTACAAGCAAGTAGATGAGCTACAAACTATAGGTATGAGTCTTAGATACTTCAATCTTGGTGAAATCATCTTTACTAATACAGATGGTATCCAAACAGGAATGGGAAATCCTAGAGAATTTGAATTTGCTGTATCTTATAACAGAAAGCTTTCTGAAAATCTAGCTGCTGGTATGACTGCCAAGTTCATTCACTCTAATCTAGCCTCTGGCCAAAGTGTAGATGGTATTCCTATTTCTTCGGCTAATGCCTTTGCTGCTGACTTAAGCTTGACATACAGAAAGAAAGGAAATCTGGCTGCTGAAGGGAGTTTACTAACTATCGGAGGCGCCATAACTAACTTAGGTTCTAAAGTTACCTACAGTGGCAATCAATTCAGAGATTACATACCAGCTAACCTAGGATTAGGTGCTGCACTCATGCTCAACTTTGATGACTATAATAGTATCACTGTAAATCTTGATATAAACAAATTGTTACTACCCTCTCCAGTATCACGAGAGGTCATAAATGAAAATGGGGATACTGTTCCTAATGAAGAATATGATTGCTGTCCAGAAAACAACTGGCCTGATTATAAAGAGAAGTCCATATTTGGTGCTGCAGCAGGTTCATTTTCAGATGCACAAGGCGGCTTTGCTGAGGAAATCAAAGAAATCAATTACTCTCTAGGTGTAGAATATTGGTATGATAAGCAGTTTGCCGTAAGAGCCGGTTACTATTACGAAAATCCGCTTAAGGGAGATAGACAATTCATAACAGTAGGTGCTGGTCTAGCTCTAAATGTCTTTGGCTTAGATCTTTCTTACTTAGTACCAACTAATAATAGAAGAAATCCCCTGGATAATACCTTAAGATTTACAGTGAAATTTGACTTCGAAGCCCTTCAAGGTTCATAGAACACAAAGCTTCTAAAGAGATATAAAAAAACAGGCTGCATCGAAAGATGTAGCCTGTTTTTGGTTTTAAAGATGTGCTATAAGCCGGATTCTGTTTCCACAAGTGGACATCTATCATTTGTCTAAGCTGCCTACCCAGCACGGATGCCAAAGCATCTAGGCGAGTCACCTATTATCCAACTAGTGGATTCCGTGATATACGCGGCATTTCAACCCGTAAGGTTTATCTTACCCTATAGTTACCTACAAGATATGTGAGCTCTTACCTCACATTTTCACCTTTTCCACTGAAGTAAAACTCCATTGGTAGTCTGTTTTCTGTGACACTTTCTGTTTCAAGGCAATTTCTCACCTTGAACCCACCTGTTAGATGGTACGGTACTCTACGTTGTCCGGACTTTCCTCATCAGCCTACGCTGATGCGATAGATCGCACAGAACAAAGGTAAGCTATATAATAAGTCCACCCAATCAGGCATTTACTGGAATATTAAGGTAGTTTTCATATTATACTAATTAATAATGTGTAAATTGCACTAAATATGGCGTTTACCTCATATTATGCAAGGTTTTCAAAAAAGTCTAATACTACCACTTCTTATACTTCTGGGCATAGTTTGCTATGACCACCTCAGCTTACTTCCATCTGAGAAAGAGGAGCGGTTTAGCCATACTGAAACGAGGATTAAATCAATCCTCAGCGAAAATCAAAAAAACTTACTCGATTCTAAATATACCGAGCTCTTCTCCAAGCCTGAGCTAGAGATAGATGAACTCAATAAATTAAAGCTACTCTTAGATGAGCTAGAGCAAAATTCCATTCAAGTAAAGCTCCTAAAAGACGAAAAGCTGGTATTCTGGACAGAAGAGTACAGTAAGTATAACTTCTGTGAGGCTTTCCAAACTAAAGACTTTACTGGCAGTATATGCTATGCCCCATTCAATGCCAAAGGTTATGCAGAGATCAGCACCCTACAAAATGACGGCTTTGATTATTACTTCAAGAGAGGTGTCCATAAAGGGCATGATGAAATAGATGGTGTACCGATCACCCTAGGCAAGAAGTTCAGGACCAGTCTCCAAGAAAATCTTATTATCACTCTATATTTTCTAGCGTTCTTTCTGACTCTCATTCTCAGTGTCAAATATTCGGCATACTGGCCACTCGTCATCTTGGGTGGTGTCAGAGCTCTCGCTATACTGAATAACTGGTCGGATAGATTTGCTCATCCAGAGCTGACTCAGTTGCTCAATCAGAATGTACAATACAACTCTATAGATTTACTGCTGGATAGCACCCTACTCTTTGGGAGCTTATTTGTTATCACAGAGCAGTTCATCACACCAGTCAAGAACAAACTGACCACTAGTCGATTTGCAAGTCTGTCTTTTCTGCACATATTGATTTTTATCTCACACATTAGACTTGTACAGGTACTAGTGAGGGGAGAAAATACTTCTCTCTCCATAGAGGACTTAGGCAGCACCTCCATCTCTGACTTGATTATTTTCTTTGCAGTAGTCCTGGTTCAGTTGGGCATTTTTCATTTTGGTTATGCCCTATTCAAAAGTTACAAAACCTCGACCAAGTCGAAGTCAGAACTCTATATCACCTACGCTGTCAGCATCTGTACAGCTGTGGTAATGGGCTATTTTCTTAAACTCAATCTAGATCCAGCATTACTGATCCTATTCCTCTTTTGCTACATTCTGCTGATGGATCTATTTGTAGATGTCCGCACTAGAACGATAACTTGGGTCATATGGTGGGGCATCTTCTATGCGATATATCTCTCCGCACTCTTCTTTAATTATGATATAAAGAAAGAGATAAGGTCTCGCCAGGCCTTCCTAGAAAAAGTCTTTCATAACATACCTACACAAAAAATAAAGGACATAAATCAGTTAGGTCTACCTGACACGATTTCTACCTTAGTCAACGATCTACTAGAACTGCCTGAAGGTATAGAGTACAACAGAGAAGACAGCCGTGCAGATCTAGAATCCTACATAAACCAGAAACTGGACAGAGAAGACATCCAGCTCAAACTCTTTGATAATCAAGGCCAAAGTCTCTTTGATGAGATAGATTACTATTCTTCAGGATTGAATAGACTCCTCAAGATAGACAGTCTGACTGTCTATGATGAAATCAAAAATACAATCTGGACTAAGAAGAAGCTGAGTGATAATAAGAGAATATTTATTGGATTCACTCTTGGAAAAGTAGAAAGCGCATTCCCGTTTGCCTTCAACTATTATAGGGATGGTATGACCATTATAAACAGACAAGCTATCTCTAAAAATGAAATCGCTCAGTTGCCTGCAGAACATAGCAATGTTTTCTACGCTGGCTCTGATGTGTACACTGTCTATAGACCTTCTACAGGCAGACTATTAGTTTCTAAAAAATCATTCTTAGGGCTCATAAAACCTATTGCACTCTTCTCTTTTCTATTCAGCATTATCACCATCATGATGTTAGTGATAGGCTTGCTGAATGTTGTTTTTAAATTTCTACCTAAGGACTGGCCGCTCTTCGTTCAAGACATAGAATCCCTCAATAGTAAGATTCAGATTTCTCTTATTCTAGTTATCCTTATATCTTTTATCATCATAGCCTCTATTACGAGCACCTTTCTTAAGGACTATCTAGCCAAGGAAAAAGATCTGGTCATAAGAGATAAGTTAGAAAATGTGGCGAGAGATTTTGAGAGCAGGACCAAGTACTCCAATGCAGCTAATGAAACTGTAGAAGTTGTCTCTAACTACAAAAAACAAATAGAAAAAATACATAATGTAGATCTGGAAGTCTACCAAGTCAGTGAGGGTAATTCTAAGCTCAATTATTTTACACAGATGTTCTTTCAGAAGCAAAAAGAACCCTTTGCCTTTACAGAAACATCTTCAGCAAATACGCCTGTAAGTTATATTCCGATCTGGTCGGGTGAAGAGATTGCTGGTGTAGCAGCTCTGGAAATGAGGAGTAGTATCAGAAATAGTAAACTTAATGTCTTTGACTTCCTCGGTTCTATCTTTAATGTCTACGTGTTCTTGTTTTTGATAGCCAGTGTGATTTCGATATTTATTGCACAGTCCATCACTAGGCCGCTGTCTATGCTGAACCAAAACCTGACCCAGGTCAAATTAGGTAAGCAGAACAAACAACTGGTCTGGCAAAGAGATGATGAGATAGGTATCCTTATAGGTAACTACAATAAGATGGTGACTAAGCTAGAAGAGAGCGCTGAAATTCTGGCTAAAAATGAAAGAGATTCTGCATGGCGAGAAATGGCCAAGCAGGTCGCTCACGAAATAAAGAATCCGCTCACACCAATGAAGCTAAGCATCCAGTATCTAGAAAAAGCAATCAAGCAGTATCCGGACGATGCGGATAAAATCGCCAAAAAGATATCCAGAACCATGCTAGAGCAGATAGATAATCTCACGGGGATAGCAGAAGCTTTTGGCAACTTTGCTGAATTGCCAAAGACAACAAATGTGAGAGTCGAACTCAATAACATAGTAGAGGTAGTGCATAATCTATTTAGGAAGAGAGAAGATATGGACATCAAGCTCTCTGTACCGATAGATCCCATCTACGTACATGCAGATAAAAGTCAGTTAGTCAGAATCCTGAATAACTTAGTGAAGAATGCGACTGAAGCTATTCCTTCTGAGCGCAGAGGACTTATAAATCTCGAGCTGACTACCAGAAAGGAAAAAGCTATAATCAAGGTCACAGATAATGGAAATGGGATTCCACATGAGATGAAAGGCAAGATTTTCCAACCTAAATTCACTACAAAAGACTCTGGTTCTGGACTAGGACTGGCCATCTCTGCCAATATGATAGAATCTATGAATGGTAAAATCTATTTTGAGTCTGAACCAGACGTCAGTACTAGCTTTTATATAGAACTGGACTTAATCAGGCAGCCCGTTGTTATAGATAATAAAGAAAGAATTACATTAGATTAATTCATCTATAAACAACTTTCTGTGGATCGTTGTTTTTATAGTAATAATTACCTTTATGTCTATGACTATTCTTATTAATACACTAATCGTACTCGGTACTGTCCTAGCTATGGAGTTCGTAGCATGGTCAGCTCATAAATTCTTAATGCATGGTCTCCTTTGGAACTGGCATGAAGACCATCATGCACCGCATCTAAAAGATGGATTCTTCGAAAAAAATGACCGTTTCTTCTTAGTTTTTGCAATTCCATCTGCATTCTGCTATATGGCAGGCTCCTTCTGGGAGGGATGGGGATTCTTACTATATATCGGTATAGGTATTTCTATATATGGTCTGATATATTTTTTGATCCACGATGTCTACATCCACCAAAGATTTAAATGGTTCAAGCATCTAGATAATAAATACTCAAAAGCTATCCTCAGAGCACATGGCTCTCACCATGCTAAGCAAACAAAACATGACTGCGAATCTTTTGGACTACTTATAATCAATCCAAAGTACTTCAAAAAGAGATCAGAGTGGAAAGTGGATAATAATAAGATCTATAAGTAGATTTCATATTTGGAGTTCTAAAGGTTTCAAGTCTTTCATGTTTCTCGCTGACCTAACAAGATCATTCTTTTTATAGAGTACAAAAAAAGAGACCGATCACTTCTGACCGGTCTTTGGGATTTATAATTGTAAAAAGGAGCAAACTCGATCTCAAACTCATCTCTCCTTTTAGTCTTAATTATTCGATTATCATCATATTCTTCACAGCAGAATATTCCTTCGTTTCTAATTGGTAATATATCAGTCCTATTCCTATTGCTTCTTTAGAGACAGCAAATTGATTAAGTCCTTTTATTCCTGCCTGATCTAATCTATGAAGCAAACGGCCATCCATATCGAAGAATGAAACTTTTACCATACTCGCCTCAGGAAGCATATAACTTATAGTTGTTTCTTCCTTGAATGGATTAGGTGTATTCTGGTAGAGTACAAATTCATTATTCAACTGTGGCTGTAATTGCAATGGCAAAACATCAAAATCTTCAAGTGTATAAACTTCAGCAGACAAGAAACTATCATCCAAGCTTATAAACTCACTTAGTAATCCTGCTCTGGTAGCTATAAGAGAGACTTCAAAACTATGCGTCGCTTCCTCTTGTGCATTGACACTTAAATAAACCTTGTCATCCTCTATTCTATAATTCTTTTCAGAGAGCTCAGCCCCTGTCACATTCACAACTGTAGCATCAGTAGCCTTAAGAGCTATCTGTAATCCAGCTAGTGCTGCTGCTGATTCAAAAGTGACATCTACTATCTGCCCTGGCTCTAGTAACTGATCTTCATAAGTCAGAAGTCCAGCCTTAGAACTCGTCACGTTTTCCTCTTGAGTATTGGCAACGACACTATTATTTACATCACCAACCTTTACTCCGATGAAATCTTGATCCATGACATTTTCGTAAAAGTCAGGCACCGATATTTCAGAATCAATCGTCCATGGCATCTGAAGACTCATCGTAGAGTTCTGATCAAATATTTTCCAACTATCATTCTGAGGCAGTTCTGTATAGATTCCCAAGATTAATTTTCTTAGTTCTACTAAATCTTGACCATTGATTCTCTGATCATTATTGATATCTGCAGCGATAAGCTTATAAGGACTGTCTAGGGTTTCTATACCCAAGATGTGTCTTTGTATCTGTATAAGATCTATTGTACTGACACCATTAAGGTCATCTCCATCCTTACTTGCAGTAAGCTGATAATCCATCGCTACTACATTATTTTCAAAGGCATAACTACCAGTGTTATCTGTCGCTTGATATTTAGGATAGTCAGGAAGATTAGTCATGATTTCAGTCATTACATCTTCTACTACTTTTCCTGATTCAGTTTTTATGACTCCAGCTACCAACCCTTGAGCACCGCCACCATTATCTATTACTCTCAATCGGACGATACAGAAATCTATGTTATCACATTCATCCCAGACATAAATGGGAATCTCCATATGCTGATCATCACCGACATCTGCAGTAGTAAATATTTTTCCACTACTACGCAGGGCAGGCTCCCATCTATGGATATCTCCACCAAACTCCTCAAATGATCTTGTCGCTTGATTATACCCGCCATCACTGTAGGCACCCTGCCCATCTAATGGACAATCGTCATCATCGTCTACCGTAGGCTCAGTGGCCTTATAAAACCAATATGATCCATCATACCACTGAAGATCTCTAGGACTATCAAATTCTTCATCACATCGCGGTGGTGGTGGCACATCAGTAAAAGTGAAAAGCAAATTATCTTGATCTGTACAATGATCAAAGCTTCCGACATTAAAGTCTATCGCCCATAATTCTACTTTCCCATTTTCCATAACAGAGGTCCCCAAATTGAGACAGTAAGGTGTTGGTGCTTTGGTATCTTCTACAGTAAAGTAAGTGGAGAGTAGCGTAGTGTTATCGCAACCATCATTCACTAACCAATCTATTCTGTGTCGTCTCTTACTTGGTTCTATACCATCAGGCAAGAGAATATTTACGGCATGGCCACTCGCAGTTTTTTCTACGAAGAATGGGTTCGGCTCTCCATTGATTTCTCTTTGTGTATTATAAGTGAAGTTATAATCCATCTGCCAGTCATCATACAGATCCACTCTGATATCCCAAGCCAACCATGGACTCGCACAATCTCCTTCATCTGTAGCTACTGCAGAAAACCATGTTCCCTTACTCTCACATTCACTCGTTACAGAAACGACTATATCATCAAATCCTTGGATAGTAGGTGCACTACTATCATTGATTTCTATGATTTGAAAATGTGTAAATCTACCACGTACCTGACCGTCATCATCTGGATCAGCAACATCATTGAGATCAGAATCACTAGCGTCATAAGTACACCAGTTTATTACAGCCCATTCATTGACTATCTTGACACATGCTTCTCCTCCTACTCTAATGGTATCACTATTCAGTGTCAGCCCTATCAGATTACAACTACCACCTAACCAAGTAGGTTCTCCTGTGTCGTAGCCTGCACAATCTGCTACAACATTATCTGGAAAAACTATAGTGCTAGGGTCGAATACATTTATACCTGGTTCTATCACAAACCATTGTGTACAAACTGTTATGCCATTAGACTTCCATTCCCTTCTCATAGCTCCAAATCCACAAGCTGGATCGTAAGCCTCTACCTCTACATCTTCATAACCTGGTACATTACCTACAGAAGCAGCTTTTTTTCGTGGTTCTGTCCTCTCATTAGTAGCGATGGTATCTATATCTATTATTACTGCTTCGCAAGCTTTCTGCGCAGTAGGATATCCTGTCAGTGAATAATCCCATATATCGTCATTACAGTCCAAGACCATATCAGATGGACAGGTAGAGGCTACCCCTTTATCTTCTAGTAGAATATTGGCCCAAGTAAAGTTTTCATTACCATTCCAATCTACTACTCTGAATTCTACTTGAATCTCATTGCCACCAGCTTCTACGTCTGCACAGCAGAATCTTACAAATTCTCCCCAAGTCGTATCCGCTTTTTCGCAACCTGGGGGTCTTCTGACATACACTTGTACATCTGAGCAGCTATCATAACTACCGTTATCAATATCTACTGCATATACCTTAGCTATGCCTCTGTCTGGCACATTGACTATACCGGTAGGTGCTAGATCTACTACAAGATTTTGCTTTACCACAGGTACTGGTGGAGTCTTATCGTCCACAAATAGTCGTACTGCCTTTTTGTTTATATTTCCACAGCAATCTTCTGCTGTATAAAAAAGAGAGTAGGCGCCTCTCTCCAAATTATGAATAATATATCCTTCTTCAGGACTGCCAGATAGATCGATTACTTTTCCATCTAATTGTACTTCATAACTAATGTCATCATCACATAGGTCATAAAGGTGTTCAGGATGTGGAATAGTAACTGTAGCTGTACAGGCCCATGGATCAACACTGGCATATACATCATTTATATCTAACACAGGGGGAATCATATCGAGGACTTCTATTATCTGTCCATGCGTGAAGTAACTCCCACTGCACCAATCTAGAATAGTCCAAACTCTAGATATCTTGACATTACCACTGCAAGAAGGTCCACAAGCGTCTATCACTACATCTTCATAACTCACATTCACAGAACAGAGGTTATTCGTTAGTGGTGTCGCATGTAGATCACTGCCTTTAAGACCGGGCAGGTAGATGTGTGGGTAAGCCTGCCATATGCCTTCATTATTTTCTATAACACAATCTATATCTCCATCTGATGGCTTTTCTCCATTACCATCTGAATCGTAATCTACAGTAGTAGGATCATCAAAGTACGCAGCAATATCTGCAGGGCTATAACCATTTCCACATAAAGGAATACTGACCTGAGTAGGTGGTAAAAGAATAGCATCCTCTATTTCAGATCCATCTCCTATCCCTAGCACAGAATTACCAGAAAGATCGACTACGGGAATCGCCTCGAACTTGTAATAGCTTTTGCAAATCACTTGCCCAGAAAACCCAGATGCTGTACCATACTGTACTATCCAAGATCTAGTCATCACTGTTTCTGAATTACAGTCACCATTATCGAAAGTATCTATATAGTAGGCATTAGCCGTCTGACCACAATTATCACTGACATGATCCTCTAAAAAAGAATCTGGATCACTAGGGATAATATTATCCAACAACTTCTTATCATAACCTCTGAGCCCTGAGCTGAGATCAAATTCATTAAAGAGGGGTAGTTCAGCACAGTTAAGTATACAATTAGGATCACTGACTATCGGATCATCGCAAGTCGTGCAAGCTACAACTGGTGCTGTCTTATCTTCAAAAATAATATAGCCCCAGCAGTACTGACCTGTGCCAGCATTAGTGACTGTATATTTTAGCCTTTCATCTAGATGAAGACTTACATCGGTAAGGTCTGCGTAGACGCCAGTGGTTAATTCTACTTGTAACTCATAAGTGCCAGGGTCATAGCTACCTTCTAGCAAGGCTTCAGCTGTGAGCTCTGCACCACAAGTGGCATTAACAGAGACATTGACCTGGTTAGAACAAGCTAACGGGCCATCATCGAGATGCTCGAAATTATTTGCGGATAGTATCATTGGCAGGGAGGCCAACAATACAGTAAGGATACCCCCTACTGTCGTTAAGTATCGGTTCATGTTCAGATTTTTGGAAAAAAACTTTCACAACTTAGAACATAGAGTCTAGATAAAGTACTCATTCTCAATAAATTACAAGGGTAATTTTGGCATGTTAGAAAATTACATACCTAGAACTCCACAAAGTGAGAGAGTTACAAAGTGTTAAAATTTATATTGATGGAATGTGAATATGAGATAGGAATTAAGAAAGTAAGGATAAAATCAAAATATACAACTGTCGTCACTAAACCACAGTTACTCCTTTCATCCCATACACAGCTGGTAGTATCTTATACTACTCCATCTACTTGATGTTGATCACATTACTCACATAACTGATGGGATCATTCCATGCGATACCCTCTAGTTTGTCAAGGTTTTCTGCCAGCCCTTGATACTCCATATTGACGTAGAGCTTAGCAGGAAGATTAGTATCCAGTTTCGTTATCCGCAACTGCAAGCTATCTAACCCATAGCCATATAGGGTTAATTCTTTAAGCTCATTATTACTAGCACTCAGCTTTTTGCTATATCTATTATCTAAGAATACACTATCGACATTAGCAGATTTCGGAAGATAAACGTAGGCAATGCTTGCCCTTTTAGGATTGGCAATTGTGTAGGAAAAGTTATTGTTCTGTGCCGTGCTATCAGGTATTATTGATGATCTGAATTGAGAAGTCGTGCTTTCACGTTCTAGATAAAATGAAGAATAAGTCAGATGCTTTGGAAGTCTTTCTTGCTTAGCACCTTCCAGGAGATTTAAGTGCCCATCATGGAGGTAATCATCAAAGGTGGCCAGATAAGATTTATCAGTTTCCCCATCATAGACATACTTTAGATTAGTCAGTAACGGTTCTGCTTCTGAAGGTTTGGTCTTAATATGTGCCACCAATAGACTTCCTGAACATAACACAAGACCTAAAGCGAAAATAATTTTCCTTCCTATTTTATCCCAAGCCGCAGGCAGCAGATACATAGAAGCCAAGGCGGCTAAGCTCGCAGGAAATACAGCACCCGGCAAGGCGGATAAACTAAAAGCTAAGAAAAGACCATGAGACAAAAAAGTCCACATTCCCACAAGGAAGAACATATATACTAGGCCAATTATCAATTTAGATTTTCCCCTTTCTTTAGTTATCAGTTTAGCAAGTATAGCTAGCCCTAAACCCACTGCAGGCCATGACATAACGTATACCCCTGTAGGCATAACTGTGTAAATTCCTACTGCTAGCAATGACATCAATAACAAGAGTGCTACCCCTTGTCCTACTTTTCCCTGCTCAGGTATTATCCATCGACTCATGCTCGCTAGTAACACAAGTGCTAAACCCAGACCTGCTACAAAGTACCACTCATGATTATAATACTGATAACTATAGAAGGTGCTGTACTGAGGATAGAGTTGCTTAGTCAGTAGACCCATACCATAATTAGCAACGCCTATAAGTATAATGGTCAGAAGCATCCATAGTAGCGCCTTAGCTAGACCTAATACTTTGAAGCTCTCATCTCTTTTCGCTAAAACAATCACTACCAAAAAGATCAGTCCCAGAAAGATGAGAATCAAAAGATCTCTACTAGCAGGATAAGTAATCAGCAAGCCATAGAAATTAAAAAAGCTCGCATTGCCAGATTCCTTTACAGAAAAATCATAATTAGAGAAGTGCTTAGTCATCAGGTACATATTCTCACCCGTATGCTGTACACTATTCATACTAATGTTCTCTATGTTATCAGCAGGGTTATGATAATAGGAGAAGCCATCTATGAAGGCATGATTTATTCCAGAGACGTTACGTCTCGCAAAAGCTGTAAAGTCTGAGCTATTCGGCATCATCTTGTAGATCTCATATGAAAGAGAACTGGTGATAGGTCTTATCGCAGATTTTTTCATTTCTCTTACCAGCCAAGCATTATCATCAGACCACTCAAAAGCATTACACGGACCCTGATTACCACGGGCCTCATAATTAAGGAGGATACCTACATCTTCCATATCGTTTTTCTCCACATGGTAGTAAGCCCCTAAGAGGCCCATTTCTTCACCATCGGTAATGATGAGTTTGATATCGTTTTTACGAGGTTGATCTTTAAGCAGTTTTACAGTTTCTATCATAGCAGCGACTGCATAGCCATCATCAGCAGCCCCTGGTCCTTCGAAGACGCTATCATAATGGGCAGCCAATACGACCTTTTGTCCAGCTGGGTCACTGCCTGCTAGAGTAGCAATTACATTTTCGACATAAGCACTCCGACCATAACTCTTTCCCCATGATAAATCTACATAACCAGACTCCACAGAAGTAGTCAATCCGAGTTTAGTAAGTTCGGCAACAAGATAGTCTTTGACTTTTTTATTGGCTGTACTGCCTATAGGATGTGTTTCTGCAGCTATCACTTTAAGATAGTCCATGACATTCTCTGCAGAGAAACCAGTAGTACTGCGAGGCTTGACTTGAGTAGCAGCTTCCCGCTGACGAGCAAAAAATATACACAGCAATGAAAAGAGGATAAGGATCAGACTACGAATCATAGGAACAGCTTAGGTACATCAATTGGTACTAAAGATAAGAAAGAGTCTTTAGTTGCTTTTAATGTGCTTTTGGGGAAATACCTGATGTGTCAAAAAAACCAATCAATAAGCAGCACACAGCACAAAACAAATATTCAGGTAGAAACCCTTTATGTGATTGAGCTCATTTGATAACAGCTAATGGAATCAAATTATTAAAATAGTTTTTGTATGTACTGGATGAGCAATAATAAAGCTAATTTAGAATATAATTCCTCTTCTCATTTGACATATTGTGAGACATAGATCTATTAATCCCATGAATAAAAAGGAACTGTCAGAAAGAGACATATGTACAAAATTCATCAATCCTGCAATCGAACAGGCTGGATGGAATATGAGGAAACAAGTAAGAGAAGAAGTCTCCTTTACTGACGGTCGTATAATTGTACAAGGAAAATTACATACAAGAGGTAAAAGAAAAAGAGCAGATTATATTCTTTACTACAAGCTGAATATTCCAATTGCAATAATCGAGGCTAAGGACAACAAAAAGCCTGTTGGAGATGGCATGCAGCAAGCCCTTGAGTATTCTGACATTCTTCACATCCCATTTGTATTTACCTCTAATGGTGACTCATTCGTTTTTCATGACAAAACAAGCTCGAAGGAAAAAGAAATTCAGTTAAGTGATTTTCCTAGTCCGACGCTATTATGGAACAAGTATCTTGAATACAGAGGTATTGACAATATTGAATCTAAGGAAATAGTAGAGCAGGACTATTATGCAGATACTTCTGGAATGACTCCAAGATATTATCAGCAGAATGCCATTAATAGAACAATAGAAGCGATCTCAAAAGGGCAACAAAGAATCATTCTTGTGATGGCAACGGGTACGGGTAAAACCTATACCGCTTTCAATATAATTTGGAGACTCTGGAAATCTGGAGTAAAAAAACGAATTCTATTTCTTGCTGATCGAAATGCATTATTAGCACAAACCAAGAATGGTGACTTCTCTCCTTTTGGGAATGACATCATGCATATTATCAAGAATAGAAAAATCGACAAGTCTTATCAAATCTACTTTGCATTATACCAAGGATTGACCAGTAATGATGATTCTAAAAATGCATACAGAGAATTCAGTAAAGACTTTTTCGATTTAGTAATTATAGATGAGTGCCATAGAGGAAGTGCTTCTGAAGCTTCTGCATGGAGAGAAGTATTAGACCATTTCTCTAATGCAACACAAATTGGCTTAACCGCAACGCCAAAAGAAACGAAAGACGTGTCTAACATGTCTTATTTCGGAAAACCAGTATATACCTATACACTGAAGCAAGGGATCGATGATGGATTTTTAGCTCCATATAAAGTAGTAAGAGTATCTACTACTGTGGATGAAGGTTGGCGTCCAACAGCAGGATTACGAGACAAATATGGAAACGAAATAGAAGATCGTATTTACAACCTAAAAGACTATGATAGGAATCTTGCCATTGATGAACGAACACAAATAGTTGCTCAGAAGATATCGCAATATATAAGAGAGGTTGATCCTTTTGCGAAGACCATTGTATTCTGTGTAGATATAGATCATGCTAATCGTATGCGCATGGCACTTATCAATGAGAATGCCGATATGGTTGCTAAGTATCCTAACTACGTGGTCAAGATTACAGGAGATGATGAAGTTGGGAAAAGAGAATTGGATAACTTTATTGATGTGGAAGAAAGGATGCCAGTAATCGCTACCACATCAAAAATGCTTACCACAGGCATAAATACTAAAATGGCTAAGCTCATTGTCTTGGAATCAAACATAGGATCTATGACTGAATTCAAGCAAATTATTGGTCGAGGAACACGAATCGTAGAACATGAAGGAAAGGTGTTTTTTACAATCCTAGATTTCAGGAAAGCGACTAACCTTTTTGCCGATCCAGACTTTGATGGTGATCCTGTCCAAATCTATGAACCAGGGCCTGAAGGTTCAGTGGTACCACCTGATGTGATTGAGGAAATCAATGAAGACAACCTAACTACTTTTGATGACGTTGACTGGTCTTCTTCCGATGAGATTTTCATAGACGATGAAGAAGGTAAAGTGAAGAAGTTCTATGTCAATAATATACCAGTTTCTATAGCTCATGAAAGAGTACAGTATTATGGTAAAGATGGCAAACTCATTACTGAATCATTAAAAGACTACACAAGAAATAATGTGTTACAATCTTATGCGTCCCATATTGATTTTTCCCAGAAATGGAAAAGCGCTGAACACAAAGAAGAATTAATCAGAGAACTTGCAGAACAAGGCATACTGATAGAAGCATTAAAAGAAGAAGTAGGAAAAGATATGGATGAGTTTGATTTGGTCTGTCATGTGGCTTATGACCAACCACCGCTAACAAGAAAAGACCGAGCGAATAACGTAAGGAAAAGAAACTACTTTGCGAAGTACAGCGAATTAGCCCAAATCGTGATACACAAACTTTTAGATAAGTATGAAGAACATGGACTTATTCAAATTGAGAAAGGCTCAGTCTTAAAAGTAAAGCCTCTTAATGAATTGGGTTCTCCTGTTCAGCTGGTGAGAGCTTTTGGAGGGAAAGAGGCATTTGAAGATGCTATCAAAGAATTAGAAAACGAAATATACAGATCTGCTTAAATGGATATTCAATTACTTATATCACAGATCAAGCAAACGGATGATTATTTCAAAGGAAAAGCATCAAGAACAATAGATCAGTATCTAACTCTAAGAAATTGGTTGATCGGCTTCTATATCGTAGAATATGAGCAAAATGGGGAAGATAGAGCCGAATATGGGACTCTGTTACTTAAAAATCTTTCTGATAGAATAGAAACAAAGGGGCTTTCTGCAACGAATCTGAAGCTCTTTAAACAATTGTATATCAACTATCCTCAGATAAGTCAGACAGTGTCTGACTTATTGACAGATGAGATTGGGCAGACAGTGTCTGCCTTTTTGGATTCCAAGATTTTGCAGACAATGTCTGTAAAATCTAAAGGCCGGCCAATTATGCATACATCGTCTGCAGAATCGACCAATACTCCTGTCGTACCACCAGCAAAACTCATATCTACACTATCATTCTCTCATCTGGTAGAACTGCTGAAAGTAGATGACCCCATCAAAAGAACATACTACGAGATAGAAGCCATAAAAGGCGTATGGTCGGTCAGAGAACTCAAACGTCAAATCAATAGCCTCAATTTCGAACGGAGTGCAGCAGCTAAGGATCCTTCCTCCTTGTCAGAGAGCTTAAGTAAAGGTGCAGCAAGACTATTGCCAGAACAAATCATAAAAACGCCTTACGTCTTTGATTTTTTGGGACTGCCAGACCAAGTCTTGGGCTCAGAATCTGCATTAGAAAAAGCATTGATTAAGGAACTCAAGAATTTTATCCTTGAGCTTGGTCACGGCTTTTGCTTTGAAGCACAACAAAAAAGAATCATAATCGGTGGAGAATATTACTTTATAGATTTATTATTCTATCATCGGATTCTGAAATGCCATGTCATCATAGAACTCAAAGTAGAAGAATTTACCCATGCCAACGCAGGTCAGCTTAACACCTACATACAATACTACAAAACTAACGAACAAAGAGATGATGACAATCCTCCCATAGGTATTTTGCTATGTACGAATAAGAATGAAGAGCTGGTAGAATACGCCTTAGGTGGTATGGACGAAAATCTATTTGTCAGTCAATACAAAACAGCACTGCCCTCTATAGAAGAACTGAAGAGATTTTTACACCAAGAAAAGAAGAAACTATAGATGAGTAACATCACAGGAATCATAAAGTCTATCAGAGACATTATGCGTAAGGATACAGGAGTAGATGGAGATGCGCAGCGTATATCGCAGATGGTGTGGATGATCTTCATGAAGATATTTGCTGACAAAGAAGAAGAATGGAGTATCACCTTAGAAAATTACGAAAGTCCGCTACCGAAATATCTTAAATGGCAATCTTGGGCAGCAGATGACGAGGGAGACACGGGAGATAAATTGATGGATTTTATCAACAATTCCTTATTCCCGACTCTCAAAGAACTAGATCCTTCATTGGGTCCTCAAGCTGCCATAGTAAGGTCCGTATTTGAGGATACGTATAACTACATGAAAAACGGTACCCTATTCCGTCAAGTCATCAATGAGATAAATAAAATAGACTTCAACGATCAGAAAGAGCGACACTTATTCAATGATCTATATGAGACTATACTAAAGGAACTACAATCAGCGGGCTCTTCTGGAGAATACTATACACCAAGAGGCGTCACCAAATTCATGGTAGACATCATCAATCCCAAAAAGGGAGAAAGCATTCTGGATCCAGCTTGCGGCACAGGAGGCTTCTTGGTTAATTCTATAAATTATATCAGAGAAAACTCTAAAAACTATAAGCCAGCGCAAATACAAAAGAAAATCAGAGGCATAGAAAAGAAACCACTACCACACCTTTTGTGCACGACTAACCTCATGCTCAATGGATTTGATGTACCCACAGTAAGAAGAGATAATTATCTAAGTAAGCCCTACAGCGATTGGGGGTCTAAGGATAAAGTGGATGTCATAATTACCAATCCTCCTTTTGGTGGCGTAGAAGAAGATGGAACAGAAACAAACTTTCCTCAGAAATTCAGAACTAAAGAAACAGCAGACTTATTCTTAGCGCTTATTATAAGATTACTCAAAGATGGTGGACGTGCAGCAGTCGTTCTACCTGATGGCACTTTGTTTGGTGAAGGTGTCAAGACAAGACTCAAAGAAGAACTACTGGCTCGATGTAATCTTCATACCATTGTCCGTCTGCCTAATGGTGTCTTCAATCCTTACACCAGTATAAAAACCAACATACTCTTCTTCGAGAAGGGAACACCGACTAAAGAAATCTGGTACTACGAGCATCCCTACCCGAAAGGTTACAAGAGCTACAATAAATCAAAGCCTATAACCGTCAAGGAATTTGATGCAGAGAAGAAATGGTGGAATAAGAGAAAGAAAAGCAAACAAGCATGGAAAGTAAGTATCGATGAGATCAAAAAACGCAACTACAATCTCGACATCAAGAATCCTTATGAAGAGGTAGATCATCTTGAGAGTCCGGATGTCATATTAGGCAAACTGCAAGAAACAGAACAAAACATCAAAACGATCCAAGAAGAAATTATTTCCGTCCTCAACAAAGCCTTGTCTTAATATGCATTTACTGAAGTATTTTGACAAGTTGAGTCTTAAGCCTGAAAATTCTAAAGAGTTAAAAGGATTAATATTGGATTTGGCTATTCGAGGGAGGTTATCTGAGGAATGGAGGAAAGAGAATCCTGATGTGGAACCAGCTTTTTCTTTATTGGAGAAGATTAAAGGTGTAAAAGCAAAGTTAATAAAAGAAAAAAAAATTAGAAAGGAGAAGCCTTTGTCTGAGATAGGTAAAGATGGGGTTCCTTTTGAGTTACCCATGGGATGGGCATGGTGCAGGTTCGGAAACATAATTTCGTTCTTAAATGGATACGCATTTAAGAGTTCAACTTACGTTGATCAATCCTCCTTCCAAGTAATCAGGTTAGGTAATGTAAAAAACGATTATTTCAAAATTAATGCAAAACAAGCTTTTGTTCCTGATTCTATAGGTAAAGCTAATCTCGACTATAAACTTTATAAAGGAGATGTTCTTACCACATTAACAGGCACTAAAGGAAAGAGAGATTATTGCTTTACATGTATAGTAACAAGCGAACATTTAAAGGATAAAGTTCTTTTGCTTAATCAAAGAGTGGGATGTATCAGATCTATTGAAAAGTCAAGCTTTGAATTATTTAATTACTTCCTAAAAGCAAAATTTATTCTTGATCAGCTATTTGCAAGTGAAAGTGGTACTGCGAACCAGGGGAATATAGGATCTACCACTTTCAAGAATCTGATTTTTCCATTGCCACCACTTGAAGAACAAAAAGCCGTCGTCAAAATCGTCAATCAATTGATGGCAGAAGTCGATCAATTGGAGGCACAAACCACATCAAGAGTTCAACTTCGACAAGACTTTATCCAATCTTCATTGCGACAATTGACCACAGCCAATAGTGCTGAAGAATGGAAAAAACTACAACCCCATTTCACTTCCATTTTTGATACCACAGAAAGTATAGACAAACTCAAAGAGGCGATTTTGCAATTGGCTGTACAGGGAAAGTTGACAAAGCAGTGGAGAGCAGAGAATCCTGATGTGGAGCCAGCTTCTGTTTTGTTGGAGAGGATCAAAGAAGAAAAAGCGAGATTGATTAAAGACAAAAAGATTAGGAAAGAGAAGCCATTACCTGAGATAAGTGTGGATGAGATTCCATTTGAGTTGCCTGAGGGGTGGGTAATTACAAATTTTGGCGAATTAATTACTTTAAAATCGGGACAAGATTTAAAACCTACTCAATATTCAAATACTGATCAATCAGGTCTTCCATATATAACAGGAGCAAGCAATCTCAAAAATGATAAAGTAATTATAAATAGGTGGACGAATGAGCCCAAATCTATTGCCTTTAAAGGTGATTTATTATTGACCTGTAAAGGATCAGGAGTTGGTAAAATGGGCTGGCTTCATGTTGAAAAAGCTCATATAGCAAGGCAAATAATGGCGATAAACACTTTAGGAAGTTCGATACAATTTGTTCGAATATTCTTGAATACTAAACTTATCTTTTTTAAAGAGAATGCGAATGGACTAATTCCAGGATTAGATAGAAAAATGATAAGAACTTTAGTCACCTTTTTCCCTCCATTAGCTGAGCAGAAGGAAATAGTAAGAATTGTAAACAATCTTTTTGATGCTTGTGATCGAATGAAAATAGAAGTAGAAAATAGAAATACATTTTATAAAGACTTTTTAGAATCATCAATCCGAGAAGTGATGGAACAAACTGAATCTACTTCATGAGGCTAAAGCATATCTATATTAGTGACTACAAAAACCTCAAAGACTTTTCCTTAAAATTTGAAGGAGACAGTTTTATAGATGTTTTTGTTGGAAAGAATGGAACAGGAAAGTCGAATTTATTTGAGGCTATAATTGAAATCTTTCGACAACTATTCGAAAAGGAATATAAAGTAAATTTCGAATACGTAATTGAATATGAAATTAATGAAGAAGTACACTTCATAAAATGGGATTGGACTAACAATAGATATTTAAATAATCAGAATGAAGAAGTCCCAAAGATCTCAAAGGTTAAGCTCCCAGATAATATTTTAATTTACTATTCGGGTCATAACGAAAAGGTCATAAACCTAATTCATGAATATGAAGAAGAATTTAAGAAAGATCTGAAGGAGGCAAATGAAGGTGATACAAGAGAATTCATTGGAATAGGTAAAGATTACAAAGCACTTCTACTTACTGTTCTTTTGTTACAGCCCAATACTTGTAAAGCAAAGCAATTCATAATTCAAAAGTTAGGAATAACTCCTAATTGGAATGAATTACATATAACATTAAAACGTCCATACTATTCTTATAAAAATGGCTATGATGTAGATCCATTTGAAGACTCAACAAGATTCTGGAAAGCAAAGGGAATTACTAAAAACTTTATGGATGTTCTACATAGTATAGCAAGAACAACAAAAATAGGAGAACGAGATGAAGAATATATACCTCAAACAGATCCTGAAAAAAAATCATATGATGATAAATATGAGCTTTATTTAGACATTGAAGACTTTCAAAATAAATTTGAACAATTACCTGTTCAAGATCTTTTCAGATCATTCGACAATCTGAAAACTATTGAAATGTTAGTAGATATAACACTTTCTCATAATGATCCTAACGTAGAAGACAATGATATAAATTGGTTCAGCGATGGACAATTTCAGTCAATTTACATCTATACAATCATGGAACTGTTTAAGGACAAAAACTGTCTCACACTATTAGATGAGCCTGATTCATTTCTTCATCCAGAATGGCAATTTGATTTTATGAGTCAAGTTTTTGATATCACCAAAGCCGCTACTGTAAACAACCATGTTCTTATGACAAGCCATAGTGCAATCACATTACTTAATAGTCAAGAAAAAAGAATAAACCTTTTCACTTTTAAGGATAATAACATCATAAGCAACAAAGTCAAGAAGTCATATGCTGTAAGACAGCTTTCTTCAAATCTGATTAACGTACAACATGACAAGCAAATTTTAAGCGTAATCCACACAATTGGGCAAAACAAACCAATACTGTTCACAGAAGGATATTCTGATCCTGTTATACTAAATCACGCTTGGTCTCAACTCTATGAAGAAGAAATTCCTTTTGAAATATGTTTCGGACATGGCTGTTTGTATCTACGACTATTACTACAGAGTGATAAACTCATTAATGAAATGGGGACTTTCCCAATATTTGGGTTATTCGATTTTGATATGGCATACAATGAATGGAATTCAATAAATGGTGAAGAAGATTTAGTAGAAGCTAATCCATATAAAGGCTTAACTAAGAAGATTCTAAACAAGAATAGTTATGCTATTTTGGTTCCGGTTCCTGATGTTCCACTTATTAAGAAACAAGTAATCAAAGATGGCAATAAGACTTTTAAAGAAAATTCGAAATTAGAAGTTGAACATTTATTCTATTCAGAAACTACAGCTGGGCATTTCCATAAGGTTTCCGTTGTCGGTGGTGGAGAGCTAATCGAAATAAATGACTCTCTAAAAATGAAATTTGCTACTGAAGTTGTTCCTCATATTGCTAAGGAGAACTTTGAAGTATTAAGACCAATTTTTGATTTTATAAAAAGTAAATGCTAAACAAACAGCACACTGCCGTCCTCGTTCCTGCGGTCAACAGAGAGCTGTAAGACTAAACACGATTATGGATAAGATGAAAAACAAAAATATATAGGCCGAAGCTGCTTATACATATCAATAGATGTGGGGGGATATTTTTTGTTTTTCAGAGGGTGGGGAGTAGTATTGGATAAAAGAAGAAGCCCCCCTCGTTGACTATTTGATTTAATCTAGTGAAGCTATACTTGATGAAATAAATGTAGAAAACGACCCCTTAGACGACCCCTTCAACTAAAAAAGCCCAGCAATACATAGTATTACTGAGCTTTTATGTCGGGGCGAGAGGATTCGAACCTCCGGCCCCCTGGTCCCAAACCAGGTGCGCTAACCGGACTGCGCTACGCCCCGAAAACTGAGC
>CAKZVK010000035.1 GCA_937921825.1 uncultured Saprospiraceae bacterium | reverse complement strand
TAAGCATCTTTTCCCTGTCCTTTGATTAAGAATTTCATTTTCATTCCTGAGACAGAATGTACTTCAACTTTTAGATTTAATTCAGAATTTACCTTCGGTAGAAATAACTGATCCTCTGCAGAATTGAAGTCATAACTATATACCAGCAACTCGTTTTGTTTGCTTAGATCTTGCATTGAAAACGAAAATTGAGCACTGGATTTGGAGGAGTTTGGATAGAGGTAACTGTAAAAGGCCTGGGCCTTTGACTCGTTATTTAATGACAAAATTGTCATTAAAAGCAAGATAAGATTGAGTTTTGGTTTTAAACACATGTTTCAAAGGGTAGTTGGTGCTAATTCAAAGCTATGGTATTAGATGATGGGCGCACAATAAATGAATCATTAATTGATGAGCGGTCATTCTGAAGCTAAAAGTGGTCATATATGAAGAAGTATTAAATATTTTATCTACCTATTTAGGTAGCGTAATTACAAATAGTATTTTTGAACAAAGTCTTAAATGAATATTTCAATTGTTGGCACTGGCTATGTAGGATTGGTCTCAGGCACCTGTTTTGCTGAGACAGGAAACAAAGTTACCTGCATAGATATTGACTCTGAGAAAGTAGAGATGATGCGTCAAGGAGAGATCCCTATATATGAGCCAGGGCTTGAGGTCCTGTTTAATAGAAATATCAAGCAGGAAAGATTGTCTTTTACGACTGACCTGGAAGTAGGTATTCGAGATGCTGAAGTCATTTTTCTAGCCTTGCCGACGCCACCTGATGATGATGGCGCTGCTGATTTATCCTATGTATTGGATGTTGCTGAGAAACTTGGAAGTTTAATAAGTCGCTATGTAGTGATTGTAGACAAGAGCACTGTTCCTGTAGGAACTGCAGACAAGGTACATTCGAAACTTAGTTCAAAATTAGATGCCTCCCTGTTTGATGTTGTTTCTAATCCTGAGTTCTTAAGAGAAGGTGTAGCCGTTCAAGATTTCATGAAACCAGAAAGAGTGGTTATAGGTTCCCAATCAGAAAGAGCAAAAGAAGTTATGTTACGCTTATACGAACCCTTTGTCAGACAAGGTAATCCCATCCTATTCATGGATGAAAAATCAGCAGAGCTTACAAAATATGCGGCAAATGCCTT
This sequence comes from uncultured Saprospiraceae bacterium, assembly GCA_937921825.1. Taxonomy (GTDB): domain Bacteria; phylum Bacteroidota; class Bacteroidia; order Chitinophagales; family Saprospiraceae; genus RFSX01. The sequence continues at coordinate 16,390 of CAKZVK010000035.1, read as the reverse complement.
CCTAGCCACCAAGATTTCATTTATGAATGAAATTGCTAACCTGTGCGAAAGGCTGGATGCAGATGTAGATCTCGTGCGAAAAGGGATAGGTACTGACAGCAGAATAGGAAAACGTTTCTTATTCCCCGGAGTTGGTTATGGTGGATCTTGCTTTCCCAAAGATGTAAAGGCTCTCTATCAGACATCCAAGGAAAGCAACTACGACTTCAAGATACTAGAATCTGTAATGGAGGTTAACAAGATTCAGAAATTGAAAATTGCAGAGAGGATAATAGAATACTTTGGTAATGGTTCTGGCATAACGATAGCCTTATGGGGGTTGTCATTCAAGCCCAATACTGACGATATCAGAGAAGCTCCATCTTTGTATACAATTGATAAGCTGTTACAAGCTGGGTTTTCAATAAAGGCCTATGATCCAGAGGCAATGAAGAACATCTCAAGGTTATATGGCAATAAAGTAGAGCTATGTCAGACTCCTTATGAGGCAACTCAAGCTGCAGATGCTCTCGCCATTATGACAGAATGGAATGTCTTCAGGACGCCTGACTTCAATCAACTTTCTAGCAAGCTCAACAACAAAATCATATTCGATGGTAGAAACTTATACGATCTAGCGCATATGCAAAAGTTGGGCTACAGCTACTTTTCTATAGGAAGGAGATCGATCAAGAGTACAAATACTGCAATCTGATAATTATGAAAAAAAAGGTTTTAATTACGGGTGCAGCAGGTTTCCTAGGTTCACATCTTTGTGATAAGTTCATGGATGAAAACTGTCACGTAATCGGGATGGATAATCTGATCACTGGAGATATGAATAATATCTCGCACCTCATGCCCAATGAAGAATTTACTTTTTATCATCATGATGTCTCTAAGTTTGTTCATGTTCCGGGAGATCTTGATTACATATTACATTTTGCTTCTCCTGCTTCCCCTATCGATTATCTTAAAATGCCGATACAGACTTTGAAGGTGGGATCCTTAGGTACTCATAATTTATTAGGTCTTGCTAAAGCGAAGAATGCTAGAATGCTTATCGCTTCTACCTCTGAAGTCTATGGAGACCCACTAGTACATCCACAATCAGAAGATTATTGGGGTAATGTGAATCCGATAGGACCACGAGGTGTCTATGACGAAGCTAAAAGATTCCAGGAAGCGATGACTATGGCCTATCATACCTATCATGGTGTAGAAACAAGAATAGTTAGAATATTCAATACTTATGGACCTAGAATGAGAGTGAATGATGGAAGAGCTCTTCCAGCCTTTTTCTCTCAAGCTATAGAAGGTCGTGATATTACTGTCTTTGGTGACGGTTCTCAGACAAGGTCCTTTTGTTTTGTAAGTGACTTAGTTGATGGTATATACAAGCTATTATTAAGCGATTATGCCCTACCTGTCAATATTGGCAATCCCGTCGAAATCACAATTAAGGATGTTGCCGAAGAGATTATTGAATTGACAAATTCTAGTTCCAAAATTATTAACACTGAGTTACCTAAGGATGACCCTAAGGTAAGACAACCAGACATTTCAAAGGCTAAAGAGTTATTGGGTTGGGTCCCAAAAGTTGATAGATCAGAGGGACTTCAAATCACTTATGAATACTTCAAGAGAGTATTATCCTAGATATGACCTAAAAGAAAAATAGGTTTAGAATACTTGCATTAAGCAGCTCCTGCTCCTTATTTGAGAAGGTTATACCTCAGTATACAATAAATGGCCCTCACCCCGTCTTTCCAGTTTATCTTTTTGCCTTCATCGTAAGTTCTACCGTAGTAAGAAATGCCCACTTCATAAATTCTAACATCTTTGATCCGAGCAATCTTGGCTGTAACCTCAGGCTCAAAACCAAAGCGCTTTTCTTTCAGATCCAATCCTTTAATCAAATCCGCTCTGAATAACTTATAGCAAGTCTCCATATCCGTGAGGTTTAGATTCGAAAACATATTGGAGATAAAGGTCAAGAACTTATTACCTATGCTGTGCCAGAAGAATAGGATTCTATGCGGATTGCCACCCATAAATCTAGAGCCATAGACTACATCCGCAAAGCCATCCAAAATAGGTCTCAATAGCCTGTTGTATTCGTTTGGATCATATTCTAGATCAGCGTCTTGGATAATGATATAGTCACCAGTTGCCAACTCTATCCCTGTATGAAGTGCAGCGCCTTTTCCTTTATTCACCTCATGACGCCTAAATTGATACTTCAGGTCTTTTTCGTTAAAGTAATCCTCTATGGCCTGTGGTGTATTGTCATTGCTACAATCATCTACAATGATAAGCTCTAACTGTACAGTCTTGTCTTCAAACTCTACGGCAATGACCTTGTCTAGGATTCTATGTATTGTTGCGGCTTCATTATATGCGGGTATTACAACTGAAAGTTTCATATTGGGTACTTTGCCATAAAGTTAATTATATTAAACAAATTCATTATATGTTATATTTGAATCCCATAAACTGGTAAGTACGAAAACCATTTAATGCTGGCAAGTTACTTGAGTGGGTAATAATTATTACCTAAGCTCATTTAGAGTAATATGAAATGGATGTTGTTCATAACCTTTGTTCCTTTTGCATTACCAAAAAGGAACCAAAACGCTAGTTGTCTGAAGGAATTTTTCTTCCACTTCGTTCCATAAAACCATCTGACTCATTTTGCTTCTCCCGCTTCGGCCATTCGCTCATGAATCAGATATATTCTGACAGGCAACGTTTGGCTTCGTTTGACCATTTATAGTAACTGATTAAGCTAATTGTTAGAAAAAATTCGTTTTAATTGCATAGTTTATTGAATTACTTAAAGTAGCCACAAGAAGTATAGCTAAATGTCATTAGGATGTAAGGTTTCTTCAACTAATAACAGAAGACCGTTTGATTTAATCTATTTCGAGGGATGTATAAACCAAAAAGATGCTCTCAAGAGAGAAAAATACTTGAAGACCCATTATGGTAAAATGTTTCTCGGCAAGCGCTTGAAAGCTTATTTGACAGGACAAGAATGAATTATTATCTACACAAGAATTTGATTAAGTAAATGAACATTCTCATTACAGGAGGCGCGGGATTCTCCCGTCAAATAAAAATAAATCTTATGTTGGATGACTTCTATTATGTCTACATACTATTAAGTCAAAAAGATGGAAAGAAGTACACTGGATATACTCAAGATTTATTTTTAAGATTTCAAGCGCATCAAGAAGGAAAAGTTCAATCAACTAAACATCGAAGACCGTTTGATTTAATCTATTTCGAGGGATGTATAAACCAAAAAGATGTTCTCAAGAGAGAAAATACTTGAAGGCCCATTATCGCAAAATGTTTCTCGGCAATCGCTTGAAAGCTTATTTGACAGGACAGGAATGAATTATTATCTACACAAGAATTTAATTAAGTAAATGAACATTCTCATTACAGGAGGCGCGGGATTTATTGGATCACATGTCGTTAGGCAGTTCGTCCATAAGTACCCAGAACATACTATTATCAACCTAGATCTACTGACTTATGCTGGTAATCTAGAAAATATAAATGATGTCAAAGATGCTTTTAACTATGCATTTGAAAAAGCGGATATCAGAGATTTAGAAGCGATGAGATCTATTTTTAAAAAGCATAAAGTCGACCGAGTCATCCACCTGGCTGCAGAATCGCATGTAGATAGATCTATTACTGACCCGCTTGTTTTTGTGACTACCAATGTCATAGGGACAGGGACTTTATTACAAGTAGCTAAAGAAGCTTGGAAAGACGATTTTGAAGGCAAGCTATTTTATCACGTTTCTACAGATGAGGTGTATGGGTCACTTGGTGATACCGGCTTCTTCTATGAGGATACGCCATACGATCCTCGCAGTCCTTATTCAGCAAGCAAGGCCAGTAGCGATCATCTAGTGAGAGCTTTCGGTCATACTTATGGTATGCCCATTGTTATTTCCAACTGCTCTAACAACTATGGCCCCTATCAATTTCCTGAGAAACTACTCCCACTATTTATAAATAACATCATTCACAACAAGCCTCTCCCTGTCTATGGAAAGGGCATAAATGTGAGGGATTGGCTATATGTAGAAGATCATGCAGCAGCAATAGATACTATCTTCCACAACGGTAAACAAGGAGAAACGTACAATATAGGTGGTCACAACGAATGGAGGAACATAGATCTCATTCATCTTCTGATAAAACAAACTGATGAAAAGCTAGGCAGAGCAGAAGGCACATCCAAAGAACTAATTACTTATGTGACAGACAGAGCTGGACACGATATGCGCTATGCGATAGACGCAACTAAAATAAAAGACGAACTGGGCTGGGTGCCTTCTTTACAATTTGAAGAAGGGCTGAGTAAAACCATAGATTGGTACCTTGAGAATAAGGAGTGGTTAGAGAATGTGACTAGTGGGGAGTATAGGAAGTACTATGCGAAGCACTACGAAGTCAAATTATAAATTGTAAATTTTTGAATTGTGAATAGAAATTTGTCAAGTTGTAAATGAAAAAATCCAATGTAATTGTTGAGAAGAGTTACAAATTGGCCCTTGAGGTTATTCAAGTCTATATGAAACTCAAGAGTCAAAAGGAGTATGATTTAGCTAGACAACTTTTAAGATCTGGGACTTCAATTGGTGCCAACATTCAAGAAGCTCAATCGGCGCAGTCAAAAAAAGACTTCATTCACAAGCTATCCATTTCACAAAAAGAAACAAAAGAGACTCTCTACTGGATTAGATTGCTAAGAGACTCCCTCATTCTCAATAAAGAAAAAGCAGAAGACATCCTCAGTCTTACTTTAGAAGTCGATAAAATTCTATCATCAATCTTGATCACAAGTAAAAACTCAAGCAAGTAATTCATAAATTCAACTACACAATCACTCACAATTCAACATTCATAATTAAACATTCATAATTCAAGAAGGTGAAAGGAATAATACTAGCCGGAGGATCTGGCACCAGACTCTACCCCATTACAAAAGCGATATCCAAGCAACTAATGCCTATATACGATAAGCCGATGATCTATTATCCGCTATCTATCCTGATGTTATCTGGCATTAAAGACATCCTTATTATTACAACACCGCATGACAGCTCTTCTTTTCAGAGACTACTTGGGGACGGATCTGAGCTAGGTTGTAATTTTCAGTATGCCGTGCAGGAGGTACCGAATGGATTGGCCCAGGCTTTTGTTATAGGAGCAGACTTCATTGATAACAATCCTGCAAGCTTGATCTTGGGAGACAACATCTTTTATGGTTCAGGCCTCTCGGCACTCCTACAAGAAAGTGCAAAAATGAGCCAGGGGGCAAGAGTATTCGCTTATCCTGTTCATGATCCGGAGAGGTATGGCGTCGTAGAATTTAATGACTCAAACAAGGTCTTATCCATAGAAGAGAAGCCAGAAAAGCCAAAATCAAATTATGCCGTACCTGGTCTTTATTACTACGACAACAAAGTTTGTGATCTAGCCAAAGATCTAAAACCTTCCGCAAGAGGAGAATATGAGATAACTGATCTCAATAGAGAATACTTAAAACTAGGAGAACTTACTGCTGGTATTATGCAGAGAGGCACAGCATGGTTAGATACAGGCACCTTTGAATCTCTAGCAGCAGCATCAGAATTTATAAGAGTAATCGAGCAGAGACAAGATTATAAAATCGGCTGCATAGAAGAGGTCGCCTATAGAATGGGTTATATCAATGATGAGCAGCTAGAAACAATTGCGGCACCTCTAAAGAAATCTGGCTACGGTGAATATCTCCTAAGATTGTTAAACAACTAAGAAATCATCTGAGCAAGCCTTCCTCAATCACAGAAATTTAATTATTACAATCTTGTATTAAAGCTTCCAAGGTACCACCCAAGCTAACTTCAAAACCAGCAGTGAGCTCTATGGCTTGTCCCGCTTTGAGAACTGGTGTCTGATTCTGAGGGATTATACCTGCTGCATTAAGGGATTGCTGAGCATTATAAGTTCCAGTCATAATAGCTCCAGTCAATACGATATTAGTGCTATCACAGTCGTCACTGCAACCATCAAGGACCTCTACATCGAAGTTACAATAAGAGGTATTAGCACATGCATCAGCGATAGTATAGGCTACCTGAGTAATACCGATCGGAAATGATGCACCTGAATTATAGTTAGAACTTATGGTCAATGTTGTGCAGTTATCTACAGCTGTTGGATCTGACCACGTGACTATAGCTAGACAATTACTTCCGGATGTTACTGTAATATTAGATGGACAAGAAGTGACAGTTGGTCCTTGTGTATCTACTAAATCTATCTGCTGTGCACAGATAGCAGTATTCCCATTTAGGTCTGTAGCTGTCCACGTTCTGCTTACTGAAGTGCTACAGGTATTGTTACTGATAAAATCTGAATAATTTACTGTAGCTCCTAATGTAGTGCTTGTAGCTGTACCTGTAATCACTGGATCATAATCAGAGGGATTGCATGTGCTCGCTCCGATAATAGCTTGTGGACAGGAAATATCTACATTACCGCCTGAGGAAGCGGCAAAGATAAGATTCCAGTCAAAAGATCCTGTACTCCACCTATTATCCCATTCGATAAAGTAGGTTGTCCCCGCAGAAACTGAAAAATTTACAATTTCAGAGGCATAGCTACTGTTGCCAGAACTAGTACAATCGTCATCACTCATTGCTTCATTGTTCAGAGAACTGCAGCTTCCACTATGTAACCAGACTCTAGTATCCACACCTTCATTACAAGAGTAGATATCTATAGAGCCTCCGGAAGTTGGTGTAAATTCAAACCAGTCAGCATGGGTCGCCGAACTAGAAGAGGCACCATTCCCATTGTTAGGTTGGGCAAAGTAGGTACCCGATCCAGTGATTACGAGTGCTTCTGCACAAGTGGAGTTATCGCACATGCAGCTTGTATGTTTTTGTCTTATCAAGTTTCCAGGCTGTGGACCAAAGCCATTTGAGAAATTAATCCCTACTGCGTTTAGGTGGCAGTAACTCATCACTGTTCCTCCACTACTAGGGACGATGGGACTAGAAGCATTATAACAACTGCCTCCGCTTCCTAAGGCTATGTTTCCGCAATCATCTATTTGTTCATTGTTGTTCGGTCCCCAGACACAATCATGCGTATGCGAAGAACCAAAATTGTGACCTAGCTCATGTGTCACCACTTGTACATCCCAGCTATAGGTTGGATAGGCAGAACTGGTATTGACAATATCGCTGTATGCGAAAGGTGAATTACCACATAGTTGATCGACGTAGGCTACGCCTCCATTAGAGCCTGGATCATTGGTCAGAAGATGTGCGAGGTCCCCATTGAATCCACTGTTATTAGCATTGGCAAAATCGGAGAGTCCTGCTGTGCCCGTACTGTAACCGTCATTGGAAGTCCAAACTACAATTTCAGATATTTGTATGGTAATACTCTCATTATTGTAGATTGTATTGACATCGGCAAACATTGAATTGACATAATTTGTCACCGAAGTACTATTGGAGCCGAAGCTTTGATACATTTCATAATCACATTCGAAATAAATCTCTACGGCTGCAGAGCATGATCCAGAAGACTTTTTGAAGGTCTGCTTTGTCGGTTTTATATCATCGGTATTGGTTGCACATTTAAGCGCCTTGTTTTCAGCCCGCTTATCAGAAGCATATAGAATGTGTAGATCTGAAGTTCTCATTTTACCGAAATTATAATTCCGACCTTCATAGACGATGACTCCTCCTATTTCATTAGAGTGAACAGAAATAATTGCTCTTGAATTGGCAGATCCTGAAACCTTTCCTTGGTAGTACTTCCCAGCCTGATAGTCGATTACTTTTTCTCCATTCTCTGACTTCTCTACTACTCTGAATGATTCTGAGTGGATCTTTAGCTCTGATAACTCTAGCTGTAGCTGGCCCGTAAGAAAGGGAAGATTAAATATGATGTCAGTGGACTTAGTTTCTAGTCTTTTGTTAAGCTTATCGAAGTCGATATCAAAGGTAATAGCAGTCGCTATGCTGGCTGGTGAGTCCTCTTCAAGAGGTTTTATGTCTGTAAATATTTGCGCAGTCAGTTGGGGTAATACAAATAACTGTATAGCAAATATTAACAAAAAATAGGATGTCTTCATTCTGGTATTGGTTCGTTGTGGACTTTAACTCCCCTACCAATTTCAAAATGATTTTAACTTCCCTTAATCTATTCTGTCGAACTCACTAATGTATCTTCTTTCCTTGTTTGCAGCCGAGTGAAAAACTATTATGTAAAGGGTCAGACAGTATTATGAAGCCTCAGGGACGCTTATGTCTAGTACCATACACTGATGAGACATTCCAGAGCAAAAAAAAGACCGTATCATAAATGATACAGTCTCCATATAATAAGGTTTTGGAATACTAATTATGAACCACACATTAAACATCCATCATCCATCGTACAAACTTCTCCTTCTATTACTTCTTCTTCGATTTGTACATCCATCACTTCTTTATTCTTAGTGTCGTATTTCTTCTTGTAATCTGCACTCAGTGTAAACTTGATTGGATCTGTTGCTGCTTTAGACCTTAGGTAATACATACCTGTTTTCAATCCTTTTTTCCATGCATAGAAGTGCATCGAAGTTAGTTTGGCTAAGTTTGGTGTTTCTACAAAAAGGTTCAAACTCTGACTTTGACAGATGTAAGCTCCTCTGTCTGCGGCCATATCTATAAGCACTTTTTGCTTTATTTCCCATACTGTTTTGTATAGATCACGCATCTCTTGTGGTAGATCTTCCATATGCTGGATACTTCCATTAGCAGCGATGAGTCTCTCCTTCATCTCAGGAGTCCAAAGTCCTTTATTGATAAGGTCTTTAAGCAAATGCTTGTTCACGACTACATACTCACCAGACAAGGTTCTTCTCGTATAGATATTTGCAGTGTATGGCTCAAAGCACTCGTTATTTCCTAGGATCTGTGAGGTAGAAGCTGTAGGCATAGGAGCTAGTAAAAGACTATTTCTAAGTCCTTTCTCTTTGATTTTAGCTTTCAGTTCAGCCCAGTCCCATCTGTCAGAAGGTGTCACTCCCCACATGTCATATTGTAACTGTCCTTGACTCGCAGGGCTACCTTCATACGTCTCATAGGCGCCTTCCACCTCAGCTATCGCATTGGATTCAGTGACTGCACCGAAGTAGATCGTCTCGAATATATCTTTGTTTAGCTGCTTTGCTTCTTCACTATCGAATGGCATTCTCATCTGTATGAATGCATCTGCAAGTCCTTGCACTCCGATTCCGATAGGTCTATGACGCATATTGGAATTACGTGCCTCTATTACTGGATAGTAATTTACGTCGATAACCTTATTAAGGTTTCTTGTTACCACCCTTGATATTTCATAGAGCTTTTGGAAGTCAAATTCTCTTTTCTCTTGATTAACAAACATTCCAAGAGAGATAGATGCTAGGTTACATACCGCCACCTCATCTGGTGAAGTATACTCTAGGATCTCAGTACAGAGATTACTTGATCTGATAGTTCCTAGGTTCTTCTGATTAGATTTTTCGTTACAAGCGTCTTTGTATAGTATGTAAGGCGTACCAGTCTCCACTTGCGACTCCATGATAGAAGACCATACATCTCTTGCTTTGACCGTCTTTCTCGCTAAGCCTTCATCTTCGTATTTCTTATACAGTGTCTTGAATTCCTCACCATAGACGTCACATAGTCCTTTAGCTTCGTTAGGACAGAATAATGACCATTCTGCATCTTCTTCTACCCTTTCCATGAATAGATCAGAAATCCACATCGCATAGAATAGATCTCTAGCTCTTTGTTCCTCCTTACCGTGATTCTTCTTTAGATCTAGGAAGTCATAGATATCTGCATGCCATGGCTCTAAATATATAGCGAAGGCTCCTTTTCTTTTTCCACCACCTTGATCCACATATCTGGCAGTATCGTTATAAACTCTAAGCATAGGAATGATCCCATTAGAGGTTCCACCTGTACCTTTGATATAACTGCCTTTAGCTCTGATATTATGGATGCTTAATCCGATACCTCCAGCCGATTGTGAAATCTTAGCACATCTAGTTAAAGTCTCGAATATACCTGAGATGCTATCATCTGTAACTGTCAATAGGAAGCAGGAAGATAACTGAGGCTTAGGTGTAGCTGCATTGAATAGAGTCGGTGTCGCATGGATAAACCATTTCTCAGACATGTAGTTATAGGTCTCTATAGCGGCATCTACATCCTCTCCGTGTATTCCTATCGCTGCTCTCATGAGTAGATGCTGCGGTCTCTCTACTACTTTACCATTGGCACGAAGCAAATAAGAACGTTCTAGCGTTTTAAACCCAAAGTAGTCAAAGCTATAGTCTCTGTCATATATGATTGCAGAGTCAATTTTCTCTCTATTGTCCTCTATAATTTTGAGGTGCTTTTCGCTGATTAATCCTGCAGAATCCCCTGTCTTAGGATCTATATATTCATAGAGCAATCTCATGGTATCTGAGAATGACTTTTCAGTATTCTTGTGCAGATTAGAGATAGCTATTCTTGCCGCGAGAGTGGCATATTCTGGATGCTCAGTCGCTAATGAAGCTGCTGTCTCCGCTGCGAGATTGTCTAATTCCGTAGTACTTACTCCATCAAATAATCCTTGGATTACTTTCTGAGATATCTCCATAGGTCTGATGAACCCTGGGTCTAATTCATAACACAGTTTCTTAATTCTTGCTGATATCTTATCAAAGCTGACGTCCTCTGTACGTCCTGATCTCTTGACTACTTGCATGTACTTTTAGAATATTAAGGTTAAAAAAGATCTCGGGTTTGGTTTTGTGTAGTTGTAGTTATTATGAGATGCTTTTTTACTTAAAAGTCCTCGTCTAGGGCAAAAATATTCTTGCCTTTCTCTGCCATCACTCCCGCTTTAGTGTACTCGCCTACTCTCTTTTCGAAGAAATTAGTTTTTCCTTGTAATGAGATTAGCTCCATCCATGGGAATGGATTAGCCGTATTGTAGACTTTTTCATTACCAAGATCGACAAGTAATCTATCTGCTACGAACTCGATGTACTCGCACATACTCTCTGCATTCATACCGATAAGTCTTACTGGTATAGCGTCTGAGACGAATTCCTTCTCTATTTCGACTGCATCACAGATTATCTTCTGGATAGTCTCCTTTGGTAATTTATTTTGGATATGAGAATTATAAAGTAGGCATGCGAAATCACAGTGCATACCTTCATCTCTTGAGATTAATTCATTTGAAAATGAGAGTCCTGGCATCAGACCTCTTTTCTTCAGCCAGAAAATAGAACAGAATGAACCTGAGAAGAATATCCCTTCTACTGCAGCAAAAGCGATAAGTCTTTCTGCAAATGAAGCATCTTCTATCCACTCCATAGCCCAGTCCGCCTTCTTCTTCACACATGGAAGATTCTCTATGGCATTGAATAGATAGTCCTTTTCTTTGGTGTCTTGGATATAAGTATCAATGAGCAGAGAGTACGTCTCTGAATGAATGTTTTCCATCATTATCTGAAACCCATAGAAAAACTTTGCCTCTGTATACTGAACTTCACTCACCATATTCTCGGCAAGGTTTTCATTGACGATACCATCACTTGCTGCGAAAAAAGCCAATACATGTTTGATGAAATGCTTTTCATCATCATTGAGTTGATTTTCCCAATCGGAAAGATCTTGATGTAGATCTATTTCTTCAGCAGTCCAGAAGCTCGCTTCAGATTTCTTATAAAATGACCAAATGTCATCATGCTTGATAGGGAACAGTACAAATCTGTCAGGGTTCTCTTCGAGTAAGGGTTCTATGGCTTTATTCATCTTTAGGCAGTTAGTTTAGTTCTTATTGAGTTTGGAGAAACAAATTAAATAAAATTATATATATAATAGAATTTAATATGTTATTGTTTCAGAGAGTCAACTCCTAAGGTCTTTTACTTTTAAAAGACCTCAAAAAACACAGTTTTAAACTTGGAGTATTTCGTCTCAGGGGCTAGAATCATGTTAGGACCAGGGTCCATGATTCCTGACGCAAATTAAATAATAAATGATCGTTATATGACAAAGGAGTTATCCACAGTTGTGGATAAACATTTGACATCATATTAAATTTTTTGTTAATGTAAGTTACTGAGCTATTTTCGGCTGTTCCTTCCGATAAAGATGATAAGAAATACGCCAAGCAAAACAGACATTAGAAGCAGTACATAAAAGGCATATTTATGTTGACTAAAAGGGAGATGTTTCAGGTTCATCCCATAAAAGCTTGCTACCAAGGTAGGTACCATTAATATGATTGTAATAATTGTCAGTCTATGTATGAAAGTGTTGAGATTGTTAGATATTATCGATGCGTAGGCCTCCATCGTCCCGCTTAATATATTGGTATATACATTGGACATTTCTAGAGCCTGGCCATTATCAATAATAATATCTTCGAATAAGTCAGTATGCTTCTCATTGTCCCTGATACGCAAGAAATCTGTCCTTTTCATCTTCATCATGAGTAGATCATTGGCACTCAAGGAGTTAACGAAATAGACCAAACTCTTTTCGATTCTAAGCAGCTGTTTTAACTCTGAGTTACGACTGGAATCATAGAGTTCTTGCTCTATTAGATTCCTCTTTAGATTGAGCTTCTTAAGGCACTCCAGAAACCAAAATACATTGAGTTCAAAAATGTGTAATACGAATCTGGTTTTATCTGAAGGGTTAAAATTTTTGACTTTATGCGAAAGAATACGATCTATAATAGGATTATCATCTTGACTAATCGTTATGACCTGATCCCCTTTGATAATAATACCTATCGGTACAGTCACATAAATCGCCTCATTGACTTTTTCTGATCTATTGAGCATCGGGGTATTAACCAGTACCAATTTAGAATCATCTTCTATTTCATATCTTGATCGCTCATCTATATCCAAGGAATCAGTAATGAAGTCGGTAGGTATGTGAAGGGTGGCGGATATATCAGAAATCTCGTTTTCCTTCAGAGGGGGACAGATATGCACCCATGAAGCTGCGTGGATGTCTACTACGGACTCCACTGACTTTCCTCTAAATGTAAAATACTGAACCATCTGCGCTTCTTAATACAACGTAATAATAGGCAACTACTACCTCAATCTTACTATTCGACAAATATCACTCCATTAATCTCCTCTCTCTAATCAAATCTCAGTATATCTATAGGGCTTATTCTGGTAATCAAAAAGGTCGGGATAAGCATGACAAAAGCTGTAACTATTACCGCTCCAATATTGATAGCTATGAAAGAGGAAAAATCAAACTCAATAGGGACTGTACTGAGATAATAGTTCGTTTCGTCCAGCTTTAGAATCCCTGTTTGTTTTTGTAAAAATGCAATCCCTAGTCCCAATAAATTTCCAAACAACATCGCCAAACCTAATATATATAAGGCATTGTATATGAATATCTTACGTAGAGACCAGTCCGTCTGCCCCAAAGCTTTCAGCACCCCAATCATCGCAGACCTTTCCAGTATCAAAATCAACAATACAGTCGTCATGTTTATAATAGCTACGATAGTCATTAAAAAGAGTGCAACAGCTTCATTTATGTCTTGCAGTTCCAACCATTCAAAAATTGAAGATTGTTTCTCCTGTATCGTTTCTGCGTACATATTAGGAGGCAATAGTTCGTCATAGATATAGTCTGCAATGACAGGAGCATCTTCTACAGCCTCCACTTGGATTTCGTAACCACTTACTTGATAAGCCTCCCAATTGAGAATATTCTGTAACATTCTCTTGTCTATAAAGGCAAATTTTCGATCATATTCTTCGAGCCCCGTTCTGTATAAACCCGAGATTCTGCATCTCCTTTTGACAGGGTTTTGATCTTTTAGGAAGTTAATCGTAATTCTGTCATCTACTACTAGCTGGAGCCGCTGGGCTGTCTGCTTTGAGATTAATATTTCTCGAGAGCTAACTGTGTCTGACAGATTTGGAAACTGGCCTTCTAAGAGGTACTGTTGAAATTGCTCGACATTATACTCCTTATCAATTCCTTTGAAAATGAGTCCCTCCATTTCTGAAGAACCACTTAATATGCCTGGATAAGTTATAAAGGAACTTACTGAGCTCACTCCACCTTCAGTAGACTTCAAGGTCGAACTTGCATTCTTAGACGTAGACTGGTACTCTATCTGGCCTATAGACAGAATAGAATCCATCAGTGCCTTGTCATGGATGATCGGTTTTAGTTCAAAGTTGCGAGTAGAGTGAATATCTGTGATGTGAATATTACCCCAGAAGCCATAAATTTTCTCTGAGACTCCTGTTTTAAATCCTTTTATGATGAATGAGGTCAAGAGTACCACGGCTATAGAAAGGGAAATCGTTGCTACAGCTAGCTTAATCAATGAGCCAGAATAGCCCGAGGTCGAACTACTGGATATTCTCTTAGCTATAAAAAATGGAAAATTCACATGTCAAATGTAACAGTATATAAGCGCCTTATAATCTGATATTTATAAAAATGTTAGATGTGACTATTATTAATGTTTTTCATTCAAGATTTCCTATTTTTAACTCCATAGAACCAGTTCTTCCAGTTAAACTAAGCAGTCTAGAAAATTGAAGTATGAAGAAGAATGTCACCTTAATGCTCCTCATTGGTTGGGCCAGTGGTCTTTTTGGCCAAAACATTATCAAAGGGATAGTGGTAGAATCTGCGTCCAATGATCCAATTATAGGAGCAAATGTGATCTTGAAGGGAACGACTATAGGAACCATATCTGACTGGGATGGAAGTTTTGAATTTGAGACATCGGAGTCTTATCCACTGGACATAGAGATAAGCTATATCGGCTTCGATACCAAAGTAATTCCAGTCTCAGAAAATATAAGGCTAGATATAGCCCTTGACGAAGTCGCTAATGTCCTCACAGAAATAGTCGTCAAAGGTTCAAGAATCTCTGAAAAACAAAAAGAATCTCCACTGACCATAGAAGCCCTAGATATCATCGCCATAAAGGAAACACCTGCAGCAGATTTCTATGATGGCTTAGGTGCACTGAAAGGTGTAGATCTTACCGCCGCTAGCTTGGGATTTAAAGTGATAAATACGAGAGGATTTAATAGCACTAGTCCCGTAAGATCTTTACAGATTATAGACGGTATAGATAATCAAGCGCCAGGTCTTAATTTCTCTCTTGGAAATTTTTTAGGTTCATCAGAACTGGATGTCAACAAAGTAGAAATCATAGTCGGTGCCAGCTCTGCCTTTTATGGTCCGAGTGCCTTTAATGGAGTCATAAGCATGGAAACCAAAAGTCCTTACTTTTATGAAGGACTTTCTGCCTCGCTAAGAGCTGGAGAAAGAAACCTACTCAAAGGTGCTGTGAGATGGGCTGATGCCTTCGAAAATAGCGAGGGTAATAAAACCTTTGCCTACAAACTCAACATGGAAGTACTCAGAGCAGATGATTGGGTAGCGGATAATTCTGATCCTGTGTACGACACAGAATTTGGAATCTCTAACCCTGGGGGTTTTGACAAGGTGAATACTTACGGAGATGAATTCTCTAATGCTTTTGACTTTTCTCAGTCTGGTTTGAATTTCCAACCAGGTTTGATTTACTTCAATCGTACAGGCTATCAAGAAGCTGACTTAGTAGATTACGATACCAGAAATCTAAAGGCTGGAGCTAACTTCCATTTCAGACTAAAGCCAGAGGAAAAAGAACAATCGCCGGAACTAATTTTTGCAAATAGTTTTGGGTCAGGTACAACAGTATATCAGGGAGACAATAGGTTCAGCCTAAAGAATATAACCTTCTTACAAAATAGACTAGAACTAAGAAAAAGAGGAAAATACTTTCTTAGGGCCTACACGACCAGAACAGGAGCTGGAGATTCTTACGACCCATATTTTACTGCGTTAGAATTACAAAACAGAACTAAGGATGATGTAGAATGGTCTAACGATTACCAGAGATACTGGATAGATAATATCCAACCCCAAATTACTGAGATGGGCTATCCTCAATTAATGGTGACAGTAGATCCTGTAACGGGAGCCATCATCTCCAACTTCGATGTAGAAGGTGCAGAGCAATGGTTAATAGATAATGAAGACCTTCTGAGACAATGGCATGCTGAAGCAGCTGCAGTTGCTAATGGCCCTGGGACAGGCAGCTCAATCGCTCCTGCATATTTTGCTCCTGGCACAGAAGAGTTCCAAAGAGAATTTGATGATATCACTGGCAACCTCAGAAGTGAAGGAGGTACCAAGTTCTTTGACAACTCTGCCTTATATCACGTTCATGGTGAATACAAAATAAAACCACTATGGGTAGACGAAATAACTCTAGGTGCTAACTATAGGTT